>NZ_FPCB01000086.1:0-1803 GCF_900116815.1 Methylobacterium sp. 174MFSha1.1
TGTTGGCGGTGGTGTCCAGGGTGGCGGAGCCGGTGCCGGCGGTCAGCGTCATGGCGAGGTTGCCGGAGGCCGAGCCGATCGCACCATCACTGGTCACCGAGGTCGCACCGACCGACAGGAGGTTGTTGGCGGTGGCGCCGTTGAGCGAGGTCGAGGAGACGCTGGCCTTGGCGGTGAAGGCGTTGGAGGCGGACAGCGCCTGCTGGGCGACGGACTTGAGCTGATCGGTCAGGCCCTGCAGCTTGGTCAAGCCGGTATTGGCGGCCTGGATCGTCTGGATGCCGTTCGATACACCGTCAAGAAGGCTGGTCAACGCAGACGAACGCGAGGACAGGCTCTGAGCGGTAAAGTAGTTGCTCGGGCTGTCGAGGGCGCTGTTGACCTTCTTGCCGGTCGCGAGGCGAGACTGCGTCGTGGAGAGCAGATCGGCTGTACCCTGGAGCGACAGGAGGTTCTGACGGGTAGCGGCCGAGAGGGTGATGCCGGAAGACATGGGGCGATCCTATTGATCGGAAGACCTTCGTGTTTTGAAGGCATGGTCAGATTGACTCGTCGCCCTTGCTCGGTCCTTACCGCAAAGCTGAAAAGGCTTCCGTTCCCCCAGATCTGATGGTCATGACTTGCAGAACATTAATGATCACGCCCACCTTCATTGATCAATTTACCTTAATGAGATGGTTACCATGTTCCTGCGCGGACGGGGGCGGATAGCCGAGGGCTCGAATGCGAGATGGCAATGGTTCGCGCTGCTTGAGGGCCTGTCAGGTACAAGCGGCTACGGGAAAGATGCCACTACAACGCCCATGGCAAGCGTCGCCGCTCCGATTGCCGGCTGATCCAGCCGCCGGTTCTGCGTAAACAAGCTCGGAGGCATCCATCACGCCGCAGAGATTCTCATGACCTGCTTGAGTGACCCGACCGAATTGACACCCTTTGTGTCATTCCGGAGCCGCGTGAGCGGAGCCCAGGATCCATAACCGCTGACGATGCAGGACAAAGCGGGCCGTTTTCCACCTCATCCTGGACGGTGAGCGGTCATGGATCCAGAGTTCTCTACTTCGTCGAGACCCGGGATGACGGGGAGAGATGGCGGCATCTGGAATACATAATTGGCGTGATGGGTTGAGCAGGATCGGGCACAACGAAAAAAATCCCAAGCAGATGCGCATCGTATGCGTCTGCTTGGGATTTTTTGGATCGGCGCCGAACGAAGCGAAACAATGGACCGCGTATCATGCAGCCCGTCTAAGAGGGGCCGTATGGCAGGCTCGAAAGGCTTGAAGCTTCCCGTCTCCAACGCGAGAGACGGGAAGCTCCGCACCTTCTCGCATTGCGCAATCAGCCGCGCAGAAGCTGAAGAATGCCCTGCTGGGCTTGGTTGGCGAGCGACAGGGCCGAGATGCCGAGCGAGTTGCGGGTCGAGAGAGCCTGCGAGTTCGCCGCCTCCTCGTTCAGATCCGCATTCGTCAGGTTCGCCGCGCCCGTATCGAGCACGTTGATCATCTGCTTGGTGAAGTCCTGCCGGTTCTGCACCACCGCCAAGTTGGCACCCAGGGTCGAGGCCTGGTTCTGGAGCGCGCTGTTGGCGCTGTTGATCGTTGCGATGACCGCATTGATCGAGTTGCTGTCCTGGAAGTCGGTCTGGCCGACCGCGACCAGATTGAGGCCCGACGCCGTCACCGCCGTGCCGGAGACCTTGAGCGAGGAGGTGCCCTTCTCGTTGAAGCTGACGTTGACCGTGTCGCCCGCCAGCAGGTTCGTGCCGTTGAAGCCCGAATCCGCAGCCATCTGGTCGATCTGGTT
>NZ_FPCB01000005.1:0-358199 GCF_900116815.1 Methylobacterium sp. 174MFSha1.1
CCTGGACGGCGCGACGGCGCGGTTCCGGTTGCCGGCGGGTTGCGGCGACGTGCGACTGCGCTCCCTCGCGAGCACGCCGTCGGGGGTGAGCGACAGCCGGGACGGGCGCCGGCTGGGCGTCGATCTCAAGCGGCTGGCGCTGTGCGACGGGCGAGGCGTCCGGCGTGAGATCGGCCTCGACGACGCGCGCCTGGGCCGGGGCTTCTACCCGGTCGAGCCGCTTGCCTCGGGCGGCCTGCACCGCTGGACCGATGGGGATGCGCTGCTGCCCCGGAGCCTGTGGCAAGGAGACGAGGAAGGGGCCGAGGAAGGGGACGAGGGGGAGGTCACGCTCCTGGTCGAGGTCGCGAAGCGGGATCTTCTGCGCTGGCGGGCGCCGAGCGCCGGGACCGAGGCCGGTCACGCCGACAACGCCATTGGAGCAACCCTCTCTCCCCACGCCGCCCGCTCCGCCGCCTGATCGGGACCGTCTGCGAGAGGCACGCGAGCTGATCGCGCGGGACCGCGCTCGTTCATAGACAAGCCCGCCGCGGGGTGACCCGGGCGGGCTGAGATCTCGGCGGTTCGGCGTGCCTTTCGGCAAGCCTCGACCGTGCTCAGAGACGCTCGGCGCGCCTTCCTTGTGCTGAGTGACGCTCGACTCGAAAGGATACTTGGCGAGGGCGCGGTGAGGCCGCCGCTCTCACCCGTGGGCCGAGACGGTCTCCGGCACGCGCCGAATGGCGTTGCGCCGAATGGTCCCGTCACGCAGCGTGGTCGCCGATGGATCGGCATCGCGATGCCCGATCGGCTGACCTGCCTCGACCTCGCCATTGGAGAGATAGGTGTCGAGCGGCCTCATGACATCGCGAAAAAGATCGCCCACGCCAAGGGCGTCTGTCACTTCAAAAAGCAACATGACCGTTCGACTTTCGAATGTGAGTTGCTGGGCGCCGCTCCGGCGCGCCACGTCTGCCCGAACTACGATTTGGCGCTCGATACGTTCCAGTCGGCCCTGAACTTTGCGCCGCGGAAGCGTGAGGTGCGGTTGCGCCTGGAGGGGGACGGGAAGGTCAGCCCGAGCTGGCGCCGCATGGGCTCCGGCATTCGGTGGCGTTGGGCCTGCGCGAGCACGGCAAGACCGAGCGCGAGATCGCCGATATCCTCGGCCAGAGGACGACCTGCGTCAGGACCGCAGACAGGCGGAG
Source organism: Methylobacterium sp. 174MFSha1.1 (assembly GCF_900116815.1). Lineage (NCBI taxonomy): Bacteria > Pseudomonadati > Pseudomonadota > Alphaproteobacteria > Hyphomicrobiales > Methylobacteriaceae > Methylobacterium > Methylobacterium sp. 174MFSha1.1. The sequence continues at coordinate 1,188 of NZ_FPCB01000005.1, forward strand.
TTCGAACAGGCGCGTGATCGACGATTTGTATGGAGAGGAGGGAGACCCATACGGGGAGGGCAAAGCACCCGACCTCTAAACAGGTCACTGGGTCAGGTGTCTAGAACACATGCCCAGAACGGCACCAAGGACCCCCGTGAGGGGAGCATCATAGCCGCCAAGTGCGTGAAGAATATGGTGGCTGGGGGACGACGATTCGAACCTCGACTAACGGAGTCAGAGTCCAGCTAACATATTTGAAGTAATAGGGATTTTTCCGCCCGTGTTGCAGGCGTGTTGCGCGATCAGCCGAGGAGACGTTCCTCGATCGTTCGGACGGCGTTCTGGTCCGCCTCGTCGTCGCTGAACAGGTGCCCATACGTGTCGTAGGTCACCACGATGCTCGAGTGCCCCATGATCGCCTGCACGCGTTTCGGCGTCATGCCGCTCTCGATGAACATGGAGGCCGCGGCGTGCCGGAGGGCATGGAAGTTGTACCGGCCTTTCGCCACCTTCGCCGGGCTACCATCCTTGCCCTTGCCTTCGACCATCTCGGACACGCCGGCTGCGACCTGCGTCGGCTCCCATCCCCGGGCGATGATGTTGGGATGGTGCTCCACTTGTCCGGCCCCGGAAGGAAACACGAGGTCAAGCTCCCCCTTCGGACAGGCCAGGCGCCATTCCCGCAACGTGTTGACCACCATCGGGCCGAGGGGGACGTCGCGCGTGCCGGCCTCGGACTTCGGCGGCCCAATGCGCTTCCAGGCGTCTGCCCGCTGCCGGACCGTGAGCACGCGCCGCTTCATGTCGATGTCGGCCCACCGCAGCCCGCGCAGCTCACTTGCCCGCAGGCCCGTAAACATCGCCGTCACGATGAGCGGGCGCCAGCGGCCCTGCGCGGCCGCCAAAATCGCCCGCAGCTCCTCCTTGGTCGGGATCTCCACGCGTCCCTGATCGCGCTTCGAGCGCTTCAGCTTCACGTCCGCCACCGGGTTCTGACCGGCCAGCCCGCGGCCCTTGGCGAACCGGAAGATGCGCCCGAGCGACTGGACCGCACGGCGGACCATCTCCTGTGAGCGGCCCTTCGCTCGGAGCTCTTCCGCGAAGGCGTAGACCCTCGGAGTGGTGACGGCGGTCAGCCGCAAGCTGCCAATGAGGGGTCGGATGTGCTCGTTCACGTGCTGCTGGTAGTGCAGCACCGTCGACCACTCGAGGCCCTGCTCCTCGGCGTGCTTGAGCCAGGCGTCCGCCGCCAGTCCGACGGTCATGCTCTGTGATTCCGGGACGTGCACCCCGTGGGCGACCTCGGACCGAGCGCGGGTCAGAAACTGGTCGGCCTCCTTCCTCGTGCTGAATTGCTTAAAGCGGCGCTTGCCACCCCCGTCCACATAGCCGGCGAGCCAGACCTGCTTGCCACTCGGGAGCGTTCGCTTTCGTATCGTTGCCATGCCGTTGCATTCCCTAACTGAGCTACCGACGCGGGCCTGCCCCTTACGATTTTTGCCAGCGCCATGTAGAATGGTACGACATGGCGCTTGACGCGTCCATGGGTTCATGTAATTTTTACCGACATGGGACGGCGCCAATGGCGTTCTTCAACGACATGGTTCGTGCACTCGCAGATGCAGAGGGCATGGATGAAATGACAGTCCGTGGAATTGGCATAATCGTACGCGATAAAGGCCATATATCTAAAGGAGGGCGAGGCCTTTCTGCTGCAAAAATGACCGCAAAGGACGCAACAAATCTACTGATCGGCGTCAATGGCTCCAGCTCAAATCGCGAAGCTGGTGAAATAGTCGATGAATTCCGCAGCTTTCGACAGAAATCAGCAAGAGGCCTGCTCCCTAACGGTAAGGGCCCCCTCTGGGATATCATAATGGCGAAAGCTGATTTCGGCGACGTTCTAGAATGTATGATGGCGACTGCATTCGATTCGTTCTCCGGAGAGGACAAGCTTGGAACTGCAGTTGTCGATGGCTTCGATTTTCCGAAAGGCGGTGTTGATAGACATGACCTAATCTCAGACATACACAATCAAATCAGACTTGAAATAAACTTCTTAAAACCCAGTGGTGGAGCATCGTTAGAACTCAAAGAGAGGGGAGGTGGCTACAAATTTGTTGCTGTCAACTTCCTGCCCGATATAGCGAGGCCGCGAAAAGACAGGCTCGACCTGACTATCATAAGTCAAATTACAGTCCTGAAGATAGCCAAAGCTCTAGTCAAATAATTCAGGAGAAAAATATGACTGTAAATGCAACGCGCTCGTTGGGCGCGAACGATAGTGGCTTGCCGCTCGCTGAAGATCTTATGACCGGAGCTGAGGTCATTGCCGAGTTCATGTTCGGCGATGCGAGCGAGGCGAACCGTCGTCGGATCTACCACGCTGCCGACAAGCTCGGACTGCCGACCTTCAAATTGGGAGGCACGATCTGCGCCCGCCGGTCGACCATCCTGGCCTGGATCGAGCGGCAGGAGGCGCGGTCATGAAGCAGCAGCAGACCCGCGGCGAGATCTCTGTCTACGCCGGCCGCACCCTCCTCGGGACGATCCGGCGCTCGGCCGGCAGCGTCTACGCCTTCATGGTCGATGGGACGCCCGTTGGCGCCTTCGGGGATCAGAAGGCCGCCACAGCCGCACTCGCGGCCCAGACCGCCGGCACGACGGAGGACAGCCGATGAGCGCCATCGTGGTGCCCTTCCGGTTCGCTCGCCGCGTCTCGCAGATCCGGAAGACGGCGGCCTACATGGCGGGCCTGCCGGCAAAGCACGCCGAGGGACACCTCCGGGACCAGCTGCGGCGCCTTGAGGATGGCTTGCGCAAGAAGGGTGTCGCCGACCCCCTCGTCCGGAGCGAGGTCGCCAGCTACGAGGCTGCGATCCGAGCCAACCTCTGGCGGCTCTTGATCGTCGGAGAAGGTGGTGCCGCATGACCAAGCGGCACAACCACACTGGCCGATCGGAGAAAGCCGCCGATCACGTCAGGCTCTACGCCTGGTTCATGGACAGCGCGGCTTGGCGGGATCTCACGCCGGTCGCTAGGGCCCTCTACGTGCTCCTCAAGGCGCTCTACAAGGGCAACAACAACGGCCTGCTGGTCCTGTCCGTCCGGCAGGTTGTCGAGGAACTCCACATCAGCAAGTCGACCGCTGCGAAGGCGTTCCTCGAGCTGCAGGCGCACGGCTTCATCGAGGCAGTGATCCGCGGCAGCTTCGGAGGGCGCAAGGATCGGCGGGCGACGGAATGGCTGCTGACCGAACACCGATGCGATGTGACCGGGAATCTGCCTTCGAAGCGCTTCATGCGCTGGACCCCCGGGAGCAATTTCACAGTCCGCGGAGAGGGACAGGGTGTCCCTCAGGGCGGACTGTCTGTCCCTCAGGGCGGACTGTTAAAATCCAAAGTGGCCGTTTCTGTCCCTCTCCGCGGACTGTGAACGCCGTTCAAGGCCGTCCATAGGTACTCAGGGCGGACACTATATAATTTACCAGTGAGGGAGCGAAGCGGACGAGACGCTTCCTGTACTGGCCTCCTTCAACCCCAAGCTTCGAATGCTGAGATCGCGCACCTGCCCGGTGCGTGGGGCCTGTCGGCTGCCCTCTGCCGATCGGTGAGCCTGACACGAGGGAGGCCGAGGAGCGCCTGGACCGCGCCCCTCAGCCGCATCACCAGACAGGGGAACCTGATGACGACCAAGATATACAGTGAGCAGTCTTGCGAAACAATGAACATCGACGCGACGCGCGTTGTCCAAGTGAGACAAGGGCAGGTGAAGCGACTGAACGAGGCGCTCGGCGCGATCGAATACGACCTCGCCCACGTAGAAGGCATCGGCAAGCTGATGGGCCACCTCGCTGACAGTCCGCACAAAATCGAGCCCGAGGTGCTGTACGCTGTGGGCGCGGCGATCGAGAAATTCCACCAGCAGATCGAGGAGCGGTGGCAGGCAGCCGTCGCGATTGCCTTCGAATTTCCGGGCCGGGAGGCGTGACCATGGCCTCCGTCCCCTTCACCATGAAAATCGACATCCCGCTGCGCGACACGGCCCGGGCTGCCCGCCTCGGCGAGCAGTGGTTGTCGTCGCTGTCGAACCGCGGCTTGGACAGCGAGGATCGCCGGTTCTTCTTGTCGCCGCGCGAGCTGGAAATCCTCGAGTTCGTCCTCGACGACGTCGCCAAGCGGGCAGAAGCCCTGGTTGCGCTCCTTGATGCCGAAGCCGACGAGGTGATCGAGGATCTGAACCGCACGATGCAGGAGGGCCGGCCGTGACCGCTCGAGCCGGCATCACTGCCCTCGTCCGCGCCGCACGGGCATGGCGGCTCCTGACGGGCTCCAGGAGCGACACACGGCGCGCCCGGCGCCACCTCGAGCTCCACGACGCCTTCACGGCCCGGGCGGAGGCACGGCTGCTCGTCGCTCAGGAGCTCGGCGGCTCCATTGGAGGCCGCCGCCATGGCTGATGGCCTGGAGACATTCGCCAAGGTCCGCGCCCTTCACGATCGCGCCTCGACCCCGGGCGAGAAGGCTGCGGCCGCGAGCCGGATGGAGGTGCTCGCCCGCTCTGTCGGCATGACGGTCGCGGAGGCGGTGTTCAAATTGGATACCCCCAACCTGAAGACGCGGGCCGAAGCCATGGTCGACGCCTTCAATGAGCTCTTCAACTCGCCGGAGGCGCGGGCGCAGCGCGCCAAGGTGGAGGCTGATCGCTTGGCCAAGTGCCAGGAGATCATGACGCGGTACGACACCGAGCAAGCGGTGTTCGCTGACACGCCCCGGGAAGCCGCTCTCCGGGCGGCCTGCGCCCATATCTACGAGCCACGCCATGATTTCGAGGGCGCTTACCGGCTTGCCGGTTGGGATCCGTTCGACGGCCGTGACAAGCTGCCTGCCTCCGTGCGCGAGGCGGTCTGCCACGGCTGGCCGCTGCCCGTAACAGTCGCCCAGGCCTTTGCCGAGTTTCAGGAGGCCGAACGGCTTGAAGATGATCGCTGCGCGATCAACGGAGGCGATTATAGCTCCCACTCGTGGGTGGAGGCCCGGCGCTACGTCCTGGAGGAGTTGCTGGATAGCCTGCCGGCGCGCTCGATGCGGGATCTACGAGCGCGCCTAGCGTGGATGCAGCACGTCTTGGACCTTGGGTTTAGCCGGCCAGCTGAGCAGGATCAGGCTTGCCTCAACGCCCTTCGTGGCGATGTCGACCGGATGGGTGAGCGGATCCGGGCAGCGGAGCACAGTCCAGCCATCCAAACTGGACACGGTGAACGCGGGGGCTTGAAGCCGTCCAGATATGTGGGCGGCCAAGAGGACCGGCTCAAATCTCAGACCGTTCAAACTGGACACCGGCCGACGACGCGGGCTGAGCGCCGCGCTGCCGCCGCAGCCCTGATCGCCGAAGGCCTCTCCGACCGTGAGGTGGCCCGGCGGCTCGGCATCTCACCCACCACCGTTGGGACGATCCGTCGGAGCGCCGATTCGTCCTCCTGAGCCCAGGAGCCCCCCGAGCCCCAAGCGCGCCACCGCGGCGCGCTTCGGCTTCGCGGCGGTGAAGTCCCGGCCTGGCATCATCTCACCCGAAGGCGCCCCAGCGCCTCAGCATCGAACAGGGATGTCGCAGCATGACCCGTCCCACTCGCGATCACGCCACCAGTGACCTGTTCGCCTGCGGAGCCCAGCAGCAGGCTGACGTTTGCAACGGCGAGGGGACCACGGCTGGCATCCCGTGGGATCGCCGATACGGACCGAAGCCTGGCGTCCGGTGGAAGCACGCCGGCAAGGGATTCGCCCCTTCGCCCGTCCGCGCGCATTCGGTTCGTCAAGGACACATCCCCGCCATCGATCCCACCTCGGAGAGCCTACCGGAGCAGATCGGGCTTGGAGATCTGGCCGCGCCGGCGGTCGACGCCCAGGCGCTCGCTGGCGAGTTGCAGGCCTATGCGGGCGGGCGGCTCACCGCGACCCTCGCCACGCTGGTGCTCGACACGCTCCGCCGCCGGGACACCACCAAGACGGCACTCGCCCGGGCGATCGGCGTCGAGCACCCCCAGATCATCCGGGCGCTCAACGGCTCGCGCGGCCTCAGCCGAAGCGCCGCGGCCAATCTGAAACGCTGGCTGGCAGCGTGATGCGCGGCGCCGTGGCGCACCAGGATCCCGCCTGCAGCTTCCCGACGATGGACGGAGTTTTTAGCGTGAGTGCGTCCCCCCTGCCGATGCCGATCAACGAGGCCCAGGACTTCGAGAGCTACCGCGGGGCCGTCGGCGCCCGCGATCAGCTGCTGCGCGAGGCGGAGCGCCTGCGTGAGAGCGCGGCTCGCCTTGAGCAGGCAGGCTGCAGCATCCAAGCCGAACTGACCCGCAAGCGGGCGATCGGGATGGAGCAGGCGGCCGCCGATCTTCAGGTTGCCCTGACCGGCCACGAGGAGCGCCACCCCGGCTTCCGCCGCCGGCTGAAGGCGGAACGCAAGCGCGAGGCCGCCCTTGCCCAGGCCGATGCCGCCCGAACGAAGGCGCTTCGGGATCTCGACGCCAACCTCACCTTCGACCGCCGCATCGCCGGTGGCAGCCGCGAGATCCGCCTCGGCAACGCGAAGGGCCGGAGCGAGGCACGGCTCACCCTGGCGGGCTACGGCGCCCTCATCCGAGACCCCAAGGAGCGCACCGAGGCTCGCCTGCGCGCCATGGAGGCATTCGACGAACTCTGGCACCGGGCCGAGGTCGGCCTCTACCCGGAGCCGCGGTTCGAGCCTGCCGTCGACACCTCCGCTGGTGCCTCAGGCATCACCGCCCACCGCATGGATGGCCTGGCCGAGATGCAGCGCCTCACCGCCTACATCGGCCGCCAGGGGCAGGCCCTGCTCTGGATGCGCGTGGTGGACCGGCAGGACTTCACCGCCATCGCCCGGGTCACAGGCCGCGATGCGCGCGACGTGTCCGCCCTGGTCCTGTCCGCGATCGACAGCGTCGCCGGCTTCTACGGCTTCGGCCGGCCCGCTCCCGAGGTGGAACGCCTCGATGCGGCGATGGCCCAGGCATCATGCGCATGAAGACCTAAGTTCAACTTAGCCCACCGTCTGTGAACGAGATAATATTCAAATTTATCGGTCATATACTGTTGACCGCGCATCTGCCTGCAAGTAAAACATAAACACAGGCAGAGGAGATACCAAGTGAACCACGAACTCGCCACCGCCCTAAACCAGATCATCGCCCAGGCTACTCCGGCCACGGCCGAACAGAGCATCGAGGACGCCTTCGCCACGCTCCTCGCCGGAACCACCCCGCAGCCGGCGCCCCGGCATCCGGTACGCTGCCCGGTCACCGGCGGGGTCTACGCCTTCGTCGCAACAGCCGAGGAGGCGCAGGCCTGGAACGACCGCCTCGCGGCGTGATCCCTGATGCGCCCCGCCGTGGGGCGCCCACACCCCGAAGGATCGACCGGGCGGCCGCAGGGCCACCTTTCATCGTTCTGGGGTGGCGTGCGCCGCGGCGGCGCGCGTCCGGCCGCTGGCTGGACCTCCAACGCAATCCGGCCCAGCGGCCAGCGTCTCCCCTCGCGCGAGAAAATCGCCGCCCTGCGACGTTGACGTATTACGTGAACTCCATCCGCGATTTGGGTTCCATTAGTTCACGAAGCGTCTTCGGTTAACCCCTTGCAGTTGTGCGCAGACCCCGGCATCAATCTTCCTACAGTTCGAAGTGTGTCCAGAGCCTGGCGCCAGCCAGCCGGCTGCATTTCCCCCTGATCCCCAACCCTCGTGATCTCGCCCATCGGCGAGCCCAGCCTGCGCCCTCCCGGGCCGTGGGCCGCACGGCGTTGGGGCCACCACTCGCGCACCCGAGGTCGACCCATGCCCAGCCCCAGCCAGGCAGCCCCCTCCTATGTCACGATCGCCGCCGCGGCGGAGCAGGTAGGCGAGCCCGCGCACGTCCTGAGGTTCTGGCAGCAGCAGTTCCCCCAGATCCGCCCGCTCATCAGGGCCGGCGGGCGTCGGCTCTACGACCGCGCAACCCTCGAGCTTCTCGCCGGGATCCGGCACCTTCTGCGGGACCAGGGCCGCACCATCGCTGGCGCTCGGCAGGTGCTCGACCAGCACGGCGCCGCGCACGTGCGCGCCCTCGGCATCGCCGCCCGCGACCAGGCCAGCAGCCCGATGCCGCCTGATATCGTCCGCGGCGAGCTCGACGTGACGGCCGCTCGGGCGATCGACAGCGGCACCTCTGCGCAGCTCGTTGGGGAGCAGCTCGTCCTCGCCGGCATTCAGATGCTGCGCGACTGCGGCGCTGGCGCCGGCACCCTCGAGATGCTCGCGCTCGCTTACGAGCAGCCCAAGCCGGCCACTTCTGCGGTGCGGTGATGCGCAAGTCCCCGAAGATCCGTCTCGCCCGGCCCCTCCTGAAGGTCGCCGACCATCGGACCGTGAGCCCGCCGCCGAAATCCGCTGACCCGGAGTTGCTGACGCCCGAGCATAGAGCTTGGCGCCTCGCTGTCCTCCGGGCTGCACACTGGCGCTGCCAGTGGCCCGGCTGCGACGCCCAGGGTGGACAGGGCGGCGTGAGCCTGATCGCCGATCACATCGTCGAGCGCTCCGACGGTGGCACCCTCTACGACCCGGCGAACGGCCAAGCACTATGCAGGGACCATCACGCCCTGAAATCTGCCGACGCCCGTGCTCGCCGCCACGGGCTGCGCTGAACGCGGTTCACGCCCAGCGCTCTCGTGATGGCGAGGCCGCCGATACCGCTGACCAGCCGGCACAAACGACCCCGTTGGCCCCTCGCTTAGGCGACCTTCTCCCCATGGAAGGTCTCTATCGAGTCCATGACCTTATCGGCATTCGCATCGTCGACCTGGACCGAAACCCTGACCTTCCCGCGCAATGCTGGCTCGCCGTCCGTGTCGGACTTCAAGTGCCCATCTTCCACGTCAGCCCGCGCCGCTTCCGTCCCGGACGTGTTCTCGCTTGATGCCGGCCCGATGCTGACGGCCTTCCGGTCCAGGTCGTGCTCCTGCACGATGTGCTCGACCGCCATCTCGGCGTCCCGGCGCGATTTAAAATCAGCTGTGATAGTCTTCGGCATGGGGAGCTCCGACATGCGTGGATGCAGGTCGGCAACAAGCCTCCCCGGGGAAAGTTCAGCCCACGTCGAAACCGCCTACGGCGTACGCACGACGGCTCACGGCCGGCCACTCTTTCGCACGGCGCAGCGGGATGCGGGCTTCGATCAGGAGATCATCGTCGAGCAGCCCTGGCGCCACCTCGAGCGAGGCTTCGGGAAAGGCCTCAAGGATGGCTCGCGCGGCCGCATCGATGTGCGCTTCGCGATTGGGGCCGTACTCGATCAGGACGTGTTTGAGGACGCGGAGCATGGCGGCGGTGTACCCGCCCGAGGTCCCCACGCGGTAGTGCGCGCCGGCCACGGGCCGCTGCCGGATCAGGGCAGCAGCGGGTTCAGCACCGGCGCCAGCGCCAGACCGAGAACGAAGGCGGCGACTGCCATGCGACGGAATTGGTTGGACGTGACCATGTGAGCCTCCCAAGCGACTGCTTTCAGCCGGCGTTGCGAGATTTCGTAGCCGTCGGTGATTGCGTGCGTGTGTTGTGGATCGAGGCGAATTGTTTCGTGGTGCGGAGGCGCACCAGATCTCGCACGAACCGACCTCACCGGAAGCAGATATTCCAGAGGAGCACCTCGACCAGCAGCGTGAGCATCGTGCTGCCCTTCCTCGCTCGGCAGCATGACCCATCGATTAGGAGGCCAGGGAAGCCCACCAGGCTTCCAGTCCAGCAAGCAGCGTCCCACACGACCGAACCCGCCCACGGCCCGCCTGAGCCAGCCCCTGAGCCCGATACCCATGGGGCTGCCACTGACGTCGAGGGGGAGGGGGAGGTCAAAAGTCTGGGGCGGATGGGGGTTCGCACCGCAACGGGTGCCCGGCGTAGATTTTTTCTGCCACCCTTGGAATTTTCACGTCACAAAACCCCCGGCGAAGACCCCTTTCTGGAGACATTTCCGGGCCGTTTCCCTTGATGTTTCAGGCCGTTGAGGTTTTCGCGCAGCCTGTCGCGAAATGCCCACTGACCGAGCCGTGCCTCACGACCAGGAGCCCGCCGTGAACGACAACCAGAACCCCGCGCTGCGGCACGCCACGAACAGCATCGTCATCGCCGGGGAGCGCCTGATCGGCCCGGGAATCGACGAGAAGGTGGTCGGCCTGGCGATGCTCGCCGCAGGCGTTGCGCATCTCGGACGTCTGATGCCGGCCGAGGCTCTGCGGGATCACCTCAGCCGCCTGGTGGAGGAGTTGGCCGGGGCGGAGGCTCGGCCCTGACGCCCGCCTCGCGAAGCTGACCGCGTCCACCGAGGCGTCCCGCGCCCGGAGCAGCGCGCCCTCTGATCAAATTCCCGCCGGCCCTGGCGGATGCTGCGGGTGGACCTCGCAGAGCCGGTGCGCCGGCAACCCCGAGCAGGCGGCGGAAATGCCGGCTGCCCGAGCGTCCCCAAACTGGAGAGACACCGTGAAAATCTCGGACATCAAGGAATTGGGTGACCGCATCGAGAACGGCGGCTGGATGGACGACATCCCCGGCCTGCCAGGCCTGCGGCTCAAGGTGCGCGGCGTCGGCAGCACGGCCTACCGGCGGCTCGAGGCACGGCTGATCGAAACCGTACCGCGCGCGGAGCGCACCCGCGGCATCGACCGGGACACCGCAGAGGGCATCGCCAGCCGGTGCCTGCACGAGGTCGCACTGGTCGACTGGGCCGGCCTCACTGGCGAGGACGGCGAACTGCTGCGCTACGATCCCGAGACGGCGCGCATGCTGCTGACCGATCCCCTCTACCAGAACTTCCGGCTGGGCGTGATCTGGGCCGCCGAGCGCGTCGGCCGGCTCGTGGGTGACTGATGGCCATCATCCGCCGCATCGCGCCCTTCGATCGCAGCGTGGGCCTCGTCCTCGACAAGGCACTCTCGAAGGAAGTGCGGGCGCAGTACGCCGCGGCGGCGGCCCGCGCAATCCTGTCGGAGGCTCAGGACGCTCATAAGGCGGTCCTGGGGCGGGTGCCCGATCACCACACCTTCGTCGACGGGCGGGAGGGCACCGCCCTCGAGACGGTCAACCCGGACGGCGGCCACATCGTCTTCCGGTTCGAGATGATCGAACAGGCGTTGCTCTGGATCCGCGATCGACTCGAAGAGAACTCGCCCGTCTTGACCGGCGAATACCAGAAATCCCACACCTTCTACGTTGACGGCCACGAAGCCGAGGTGGGCCAGCCGATCCCGGCCGGAGCCTCCGAACTCGTGTTCATGTCGCTCGCCCCCTACGCCCGCAAAATCGAACGGGGCCTGTCGAAACAGGCGCCCGATGGCGTCTACGAAGGCGTCGCAGCCCTGGCGTCCCGCCGATTCGGCAACCTCGCCAGCATCTCGTTCGGCTTCCGCTCGCCGCTCATGTCCTACGTGGCCGGCGGCGCCAACCGGGCCGAGCGCGCCGCTCTCCGGAACCAGCCGGCCCGCCGATCCGCCATGCGGATGGAGCGGGAAACCCGCGTCCCCGCGATCATCATCCACCTGTGAGGCCCCATGCCGTCGCTCGCCGAACTCGCCAACCCCGTCATTGATATCCGCTACACCACGTCGGGTGAGGCGCAGGTCGAGGCCGCCGCCAACAAGGTCGCCAAGGCCTATGACGGCGTCGTCGGCGCCACCGAGAGGCTGGAGCGGTCCCAGCTGAGTGCAGAGCGCCGGTTCGACGCGGTACAGCGCCGGTATGACGACGAGTTCCGGGCGTCCGAGAAGCTGGCCAAGGTGCGGCGCGAACTCGACACGGCGCTGTCGCAGAACCTGACCACCGTGGCCCGCGCGGATCAGCTGTATGCGGCGGCCGAGGCGCGCATCAAGGGCGGTGTCGCGGCCAACGACAATTTGACCAAGGCCATCGGCCTGCAGGGCTACGCCTGGCGCAACCTGTCCTTCCAGGCCAACGACGCGGGCACCATGCTGCTGTCCGGGTCGTCGGCGATGCAGGTCGTCGCGACGCAGGGCGGCCAGGTGCTGCAGATCCTGCAAGGCGCCGAAGGCGGCGTCAGCGGGGCCCTGAAGGACATCGCCTCGCGCGCCAGCCTGATCGCCTCGCCCCTGGGCCTGATGGCGGTGGGCCTCACCGCGGCGGGAGCGGCCGCAGCCGCCGCCTATGTCGCCTTCAGCCGGTACAGCGACGGCCAGGAGGAGGTCCGGCAGTCGGTGAGGAACGTCGGCGCCCTCAGCGGCGCCACGGCCGACAGCATCAACCGCGTGGCTGCCTCGACCGCGGACAGCGGCCGGCTCACCGCCTCCACCGCCCGAACCATGGCGTCCGAGTACGCGCGCTCCGGCCGAGTGCAGAGCGAGATCTTCGGCGACCTGCTGTCGGTGGTGAAGGACTACGGCCGGGCTGTCGGCGAGGACCTGCCCGCCGCCAACACGTCGCTGACGAAGGCCTTCGCCTCGCCATCGCAGGGCGCCTTAGAGCTCAACACCCGGTTCGGCGGGCTCACCGCGGCGACGCTCGAACAGATCCGCCGGTCCGAGGACCTCGGCAACAAGCTCGGCGCGCAGCGGACGCTGTTCCAGGCCTTCAGTCCGATCATCAAGCAGAACACGGCCGATACGAGCCTCTGGGGCGATGCGTGGGACTACGTGAAGCGCAAGGCGAGCGAGGCCAGCGACGCGATCGGCGCCGCCCTCTCGACCCCGGGCCTGGAGCAGCGCCAGCGCGAGCTGACGGAGCGCCTGCAGCGCGTCACGGCCCGGCCGCTGCAGGGCCCGCCCACCACCGAACCCGATTACGTCGCCGAGCTGCTAAAGAGCGGCCTGACGGACGCGCAGGTGCGCGCCATCGTCCCGACCTACACCCCGAGCGCCTCCCGCCAGATCGGACAGGCCACCCTCGACCTCGAGGACGTGCAGGAGCAGCGCCGCCGGCAGTCGCAGCTGGAATACAGCCAGGCGCAGGCGAAGATCCAAGCTGAGGCCTCGCTGCGCGCCAACGACCTGACCCGGAAGGCCTTCCCCGAGGTGTTCGATTTCGAGGGCCTGACTCGGGATGCCGCGAAGTTCGAGACGGCGCTGAGGGACGCCACCACCCTCGACAACGCCGACCTCGCACAGCGCCAACTCGACCAGATCCGGGAGAAGATCCGCGCCGGCGGCTCGGCCGCCTACGAGCTACAGAAGGCCGCCCGCGACGCCTTCAGCCTCACCGGCCTCAACGCCTACGATCGCGCCCTGACCGAGATCCGGAACCGGTACGAGGAACTCGCCAAAACGGCTGGCGGCAACGCCCAGATCCTCGCCGGCCAGGGCGCCGTCCGCAGCATCGAAATCGCCAACCTCGACGCCGTGACCCGGGAGCGCGCCCGCGGTCAGGTCGCCATCCCGGCGGACTACCTGCAGACGATCCGGGCGGCCGAGAGCGGAGCTCTCGACAACAAGGCCGTCAGCCCCTCCGGCGCCGTCGGCCGGTACCAGTTCACGGCGAGCACTTGGCTGGACCAGTTCCGCCGCAACCTGCCGGACCTCTACCAGAGCATCAGAAACGAGTACCCGGATCCGCAGGGCTCGACCCTCAACGCGGAGGCGCGCCGCGCCATCCTCGACCTGCGACGGAACCCGACCTACCAGGACCAGCTGGCGACCTCGCTCACCCGGGAGAACGGCGAGTACCTGGGGCGCTACGGCTACGACGCCACGACCCGCAACCTCTATGGCGCCCACAACATCGGCGCGGCCGGCATCCGTTCGCTGCTGGACGCCGAGCGCGACGGGCGTGGTGGCGATTCTGCCCAGGCTGTCCTCGACCGAATCGACAAATCCCTCGTGGCGAACAACGCCAGCTATTACGGGGGCGGCAAGACCGTCGATCAAGCGTTGGCCACCCTCGAGCGCGTGACCGTCCAGAAGGGCGCCATCGGCCGGTCGCAGGAGGAGGCCATCCGCCGGACCGACGCCGAGACGCGGGCGATCGGCCTCACGGGTGAGGCCCTGTCGCGCCGACAGGCCATCGAGGACCAGCTGACGCAGGCCCGCACCGCGGGGCTCGAGGTGGCGGACCGCTTCAAGACCGCGGACGATGTGCTGGGAGCGAAATCCAAGGATCTCACCGGCGCCCTTAAGGAGCAGGTGGCGGTGATCCTGCAGAACGCCGATGCGCGGGCCAAGGCGGCAAGCACCAGCCTCAACCGCCGGTTCGACGAGGACGTCCGCCTGATGCGCGGATCGATCGGCCGGACGCCCGACGAGGAGAACGTGTTCCGGCAGGCCTCTCGCTACGCCGCGCCGGGGAGCGACCAGTTCGGGAAGATTTCGAACGAGCTGCGCGAGATCCAGCAGATCACCTACGGCCGCGACCTCACTGGCGGCGCAGTGAAGGGAATCGTCTCGGACCTCATGCACGGCACGTCGGCCGCGAGCGCCTTCGGGAACGCCCTCAGCCGGATCGGCGACAGCCTCATCAACAAGACCATCGACAGCCTGCTGAACCCCCTGTTCGGCGCGGCGTCAGGGTCCGGTAGCGGCGGGCTCGGCGGCATGTTGGGGCAAGCCTTCGGCTTCCTGACCGGCAGCGTCAGCCCCATCCCCAAGTTCAACGATGGCGGCGTGTGCGGCGAGACGGGTGGGTTCGGCGAGGTGCTGCCGTGAGCGCGATCTTCATGGCCCGGGGCGCCAACGGCGTCCTGGCGGCGTCGGATGGCGTCTTCTACGGCCCGGACGGGCGCGTGCACGGCTTCGGCTCGAAGATCCTGCTGATGCCGGAATGCGGGGCCGTGATGGTGGCGCAGGGGATGGGGTTCCTCCTGCCGACGCTCCGGTTCGAGATCGGGTTCGCCGCCGCAGATTTCGACCGGCTGAAGGACATCCTGCCCTCCAAGTTCGAGGAGGTGATCGCCTGGCTCCGGCGGGAGAGCGGCGTTCCCACTAACGGCAAGCTGTTCCTCGGCGGCTTCTCGCCAGGACGGGCCCGGTTCGAGACCTACGCCATCAGCTCGCAGCCGGAGGGCGACACGCCGGCCTACACCCTGCGGCCCATGGCCTACGCCGAGGGTGCGCCGTGGCCGGGCGCCGAGTTGCGGGCCCGCTACGGCCTCGACGATCCCGCCATCGTGTCGGACCCGTTCGAGATCGCGACCCGGTTCATGGCCGGCGCCCGGAACACGCCCTGCCCGATGGACCAGGACCTGGCCCGGTCCAACTTCCAGGTGGGCGGCTTCGTGCAGGTCGCGATGGTGACCGAGGACGGGTGCAGCACGTCCATCATCCACCGCTGGCCCGACCACATCGGCGAGATGATCGACCCGGCCTCCGGCCCGAACTGCGCGTCGGAGGTGACCGGCGCCTCATCAACGGAGAGCAGCACATGAAGATCGCGGTGGTTCGACGGTTGCAGCTGATCGACGCGCTGGCGGACGATGACCCCAGCGCCCTCATCCTCCCCATGGAGCAAGGGGAGGCCGTCATGGGCGAGACCGTCGCAGCGTACCTCGCCCGGGTCGCGTGGCGGTTCGACCTCCCGACCATCTGCCGCATCAACGGCGAGTGCTACGGCCGGGCCGAGTGGGAGACCTACCACCTCGCGGTCAACGACAACGTCGAGTTCATCTCGCGACCCATGGGCGGCAACTCCGGCGGCGGCTCGTCAGGCAAGAGCATCCTGGCGATCGTCGCCATGATCGCGCTGACCGCGGTGGCGGGCCCGGCCGGCCCCCTCGGGGCCGCGTTAGCGACCGCTCTCGGCACGGTGGGAGGCGCCATCGCGGGCGCGCTCCCGATCGGCGCCCCGTCGCTCTCCCTCTCTCTCCTCTCGACCTGGACGCAGCGCCCATGACTGCCATCAACGCCATCGTGCGGCGCGACCGCATCCACCTCATGACCGACGGGGCCGTCTACAACCCCGAGGGGCAGGTGACCGGCATCACCCAGAAGGTCCACATCCTCGCCCACCTCTCCACCGTGGTCGCCTACCGCGGGCCCACCTGGTTCGGCGGCGGCTTTGCTACGCTCCTCAACTCCGCCAACCTCGTGGACTTCGACGATCTGCTCTCGCAGGTGATCCCCCTGACGCACGCCTACCTGCAGAACGGCCTCAACGGGCTGCCGGCGGATGCGGTGGCGGAAGCAGGGATCCGGCTGGACCTAAAGCGGGTGGAGGTCATCCTGGCGGGGTGGTCGCACCGGCGCGGCCGCGGCGAGCTCTACGAGCTGAATACTGAGCGGCCGGAGTGGCAGCTCGAGCCCAAGGGCGTCGGCGTCATCATGCCCGGCAACAACCCGGAGCTGATCGCCCGCCTGGAGGCGCACGGCTGGTGCCCAGAGGACGAGGCGCAGGACGTGCCGAACCTGCTAGCACTTCTCCAACACCAACGTGCTGTGCCGGACATCCTGCCGAACGGCATGCGAGCCCGGACGGTGGGTGCCTTCGCTCAGCACACAATGATCACCCCAGGTGGTATCGTCACCCGCATCGTCGAGCGGTGGGACGACCTGCCCGGCGGAGCTCGCTGACATGCACGTTCGGAGCGCCTACCGGGCGGAGGGCGAGCTGTTCGGGGCAGCCTACGCGGACGGGTTGTTCCTGGGGCTGGCCGGCGAATGTCTGCCGGAGGGCGAGGAAGGCGCCCTGGTGGCCGAGTTCATGTCCCACCTGCTGAACACCCGGATCGACATGGGCCGGGAGGGCATCCGCCCCTGCCACCTCGACAAGTGGTTCTCTGGGGCGATGGAGGGCTTCGGCCAGCGGCTCCGCGAACTCAAGCCCGCCGCCTCTCTCGCAGATCGCAGCCCTTCCCGACCGCGGTAGGGGAGAGGACCGCCCCCCTCTGTGGCGCACGTGCTACCGTTAAGGCCCACCCAACCGTGCAACGAGAAACCCGCGCATGCGCCTGTTTGCCACCGCCCTCGCGCTGACGCTGATGTCGTCCAGCGTCTATGCCATCGACCCTTTCGAACTTCAATGCAGTAAGGCGTTCGACAAGATAGCGGACACCCGGGTTGGAGCCTCTTGGGCCGGGGCTAATAAGGATAGGTACTGCAGGTGCATGAAAACCGTATTCTCCGGATCCGCCGACGATCTTTTCGATTACAATTTTCTAGCAGATAAGCCGGATCGATTGGGCCGGGCTGACTGGAAGTGCTACGTGGACAGCGACCGGACGACAAAGAGCAAGTTCCGGCCCTGACGCCTGACGATTCGCGCACCTCTCAGGAATGATAGCGCCGGCGCACGGTCGCTTGAGCCTCCCGCCTCGCCTGCTGGTCGATTGCCCCTCATATCGTCGAGGTTCTGCGACAGCGGCCTGCGGCCCGGCGCGCTTCGGCCTGCTGCCTCCTGGCGGATAGTGGATCGCACCTACCGAAATAGCTTAGCGGATCTCCGGCAGGCGCGATAGACGAAGCAGCGCGCGAGGTACGGCCGCAGGCTGCGCAAGGTGCGCAGCAGCGTGACAGGGACGTGGCTGTTCATGCAGATTGGCCGGTGAGACTGCCGCTACCAGCCAAGCGCCCATCCGTTTTGGTCAGCGCATGGCGCTTATGCCCGACCACGCCACGTGGCGGGTGGGGCCCTAGTCACAGATTGTAAAATAACTTCATTATGTTAGCAATACAGGACAACCCCAGTTCGTAATGCTTGACAAATCTTCTCCCGATCGGCGCAATCGCTCAAGCAAATCGCCGCATCCCTCGAAGCGATCCTCCAGAAACGCCAGCAACTGATCAGGCGATCTCATTCGTTTTGCAGCCGTGAGCACCGCTGCCTCGGTTGGATCATCTTCAAGGCTGGCTGCTAGCACTGCGCCGAACGCGAGGCCCGCAGTCCAGTGCACCGGCCATAGATGGCCGACCACCGCTTGGTACCCGGAGACAAGGCTCTGTGCCAAGCCGATCCGCGCGATGCCGGCTCGGCCTTGTGCTGTGGCACCGCTGCAGCTGTTTAGGACGAGTAGGCGTCGCCCATCGCCCGGCGTCGTCCAACCGCGCAAGTCCTCAAGACCGACCAATGTTTCGTCTGGTAAGTGAAGACCTGTGCCGCGAACGGCGAATGGATCGTGAGCGCCGTGCGAGATGACCCACACGACGTCGGCTTCTTCGTTCTCGTAGAAGCTGCGCAGATCCTCGCGCGTGGCGTCGTCGGAGCCGTGGACATCGACCGTCCAGCCTGCTCGGTCAGCAACGTGGCAGATGGCATCGAGCTCGAAGACGTCGTGCCAAGGGCCACCCCTCCATACTGCAACGCGCCGGATGGGACGAGTTGGTCTCGGGTGCTCGAAGCTGATCTCGATCGGTGCCATCACATCGGCCATCTTAGCGAGCAGTGCCTGCACTGGCTCTGGACCGCTCGGAAATACTAGCGTCGCGCGAGGCGACCAGCCGGTGGGTAGCCGCTCCTTGAGTTCCTCGAACCGGTAGTGTTTGGCCATCGCGGCCTCAAAGACATGCCCTTTGGCAGCGTCAACGATATCGAAGCGAAATTCTTCGTAGCCATCCGGCAAGTGGTCACCTTCGGAGCCGCGGAAATAGGACCCGAGTGCCGTCCCTGCCGCCAGTTGCATGGCATCGTGACTAACAAAGGAGCCTGTGCCCGTAAGCCACCGTCCGCCCGGCCAAATGTAACCTGCGCCGCCACTCAGGGTGGGTACAATCACCAATACGTCCGAATCAGCAGCCTCTGCGTGGGGAGCTCGATACCAAGTTCCGAGTACTATAACGATGTCTTCTACCTCGCCCCATTGCATGAGCACAAAAATCAACGGATGCAGGATCGATACTCTTTGCTCCAGCACCTCCAACTCCGACTCACCTGCCCGCACGGCGGCGACACACTCTTCCCGAAATTTTGATATTTCCGCCAGGATCTCCGCCTGTCGCTCCCGCCATTCCGATGGCCCCGCGAGAGCCACCGCGTGGGCCTGAAGGCACTCATGCCCAAGCATCGCGCCGCGGTGGTCGCGGAGCGCTCGCACTGCCCACTCCTGAGGCGTGCCGTCGACATAGCAGTTGGCAGGCGTGATAAATGTCATCGCAGCCTGCAAACGCTGCCGCGGCGACTGCGCCTGCTCAGCTTGCGCTAGTAGTTTGTGTGCCCAAATGTGACCGTCGGACCAGTTCCGATGCGCAGCCCACACCACCATTTGGACCATTGCTTCGAATGCTTGCTCATCATCCATGTTACGTGCGTGCAAGCTAGAAACAACCATCCAGCAACCAGGCGCCACGTTCGCGCTCAAGGCATCGAGGCCGCCGAATTTGTAGGCGACATAGAAGCAGGCGGCTGCGAACGCGGGCACATGATTTAAGTACGAATCAAACAACTCATTAGGCGCGTTATTCAAACTCAGGAACGTGTAAGTGTTTTTATTGATTCTCTGTCCACGCACATGGGTGGACGCGATCGATGTCCAAATCCAATCATAGCAGTCGCCCAACTGCCCCGAAACGCGCGTTGCGTGTATTGCAGGCGCACAGGTAACAAAGCGGGCGCAGTCAATCGCATCGATCTCAGCATCTGTCGTTGCCATTGACCTTGCTTCGTGGAGATCCGCGGCCAGAGCCTCTGTCTGATCGGCCCCCACGAGGTGGTCCAAGTTCAAAGTTAGTGCAGTGTCGGCGTTTGCTCCACGGGTAGCTTGGCCGGCGGAGCCGGTCGGGTGAGCGCAGCCGGCCAAGCGGGCAAGCCTGGCACAAACACCTCCGGGGCCGGGGGTCGGTAGCCCAGCGCGCCGTGCGGGCGCACCCCATTGTAGTGCCGTCGCCAGCTCTCGATGATGATCTGTGCCTCCTTCAGCGTGTAGAAGATCTCTCCGTTTAACAGTTCGTCTCGCAGTCGTGCGTTGAAGCTCTCCACGTATCCGTTCTCCCACGGCGAACCAGGTTCGATGTAGACAGTCCGGCTGCCGATCGACCCGATCCAGGCCTGTACAGATTTGGCGATGAACTCCGGACCATTGTCCGAGCGGATGTGCTCCGGCACGCCGCGCACGATGAACAGCTCGCCGAGCACGTCGATCACATCGGCTGCCTTCAACTTGCGAGCCACACGGATCGCCAGGCATTCGCGGGTGAACTCGTCAACAACGTTCAGCATCCGGAACTTGCGTCCGTCATGCGTGCGCGCCTCCACGAAGTCGTAGGCCCAGACGTGGTTGCGGTGCTCAGGTCGCAGCCGAAGACACGATCCGTCTCCGTCCCAGAGCCGTCCGCGTTTGGGCTGCTTGGCCGGAACCTTCAGCCCTTCGCGTCGCCAGATCCGCTCGACCCGCTTGTCGTTGACCAGCCAGCCGGCAGCCTTCAGCAGTGCCGCGATCTTCCGGTAGCCGTAGCGCCCGTAGCGACGCGCCAGCTCGATCAGATCAGCGGTCAGCGCCGCCTCGTCATCCCTGCCCCGCGGCACCTTGCGCTGCGTCGAGCGATGCTGGCCCAGTGCGCGACAGGCGCGGCGCTCAGAGACGTGCAGGACGTCCCGAACATGCTCGATGCAGGCGCGCCGGCGCGCGGGGCTCAGAAGTTTCCCCGGGCCGCCTCCTGCAGGATCAGCTTGTCGAGGGTAAGATCCGCGATCGCCTTGCGCAGCCGCTGGTTCTCAGTCTCCAGCTCCTTCATCCGGCGCACCTGGTCGGACTTCAGTCCACCGAACTCCTTGCGCCAGCGGTAATACGTGACCTCGGTCACGCCAATCGCCCGGATCGCGTCAGCCACGCTCTGCCCCTGCGAGACCAGCACGTCCACCTGCCGCAGCTTGGCCACGACCTCTTCCGGCTTGTGCTTCTTCGTTCCCATCTCGTCCGTCCTCCGTCGGCTCAAAGCCATACTTCAGGGCGGACCACTCCGATGGGGGCTGACCAATGCTGCGTGACGATCGCGCCGAGCTCACCGGCGGAGAGGTGGCGCGGTGGAGCGTGTTTCTCGAGGAGCCGCAGCCGCGCGAGGAGCGCCAGGCGCCGACCGGCAGTGGCGATGGCGAGCGGCAGGTGCGGTCCGCCTGTGAGGAGCGCCGAACCGCGCCGCCGGCCTCGACCCGGAGCGCCGGTGGCCGGCGCCGGAAGGCTCCCGAGAAAACGGCGGAGCAGCGGCTCAATAAGACAGCTGCGGATCGGCGGGCCGCTGAATCGCTGCGAAGCCGCGGCATCGACCCCCGCTCAGAGATCCGGCAGGACGATCTGGGTTTCTGAGTTCACGACCCCGAATACTCACTTATGGCAGCGCAAGAGCAGGACTAAACACAGGCAGCGGTATAGAGATACACGTCAAATTAATATTGTTTTGATATTATCAATATGATTATTTCAGCAAAATCCGCCTCCATGTGCGCTTGTTGGGGGGTGCTTGCTGTCCACTCGATTGATAATGTGATGCTAAATCTAGCGGAGAGCCGGCTGGATCTATATTCGGCGCTCTTGTACGCTTCTGGCGTAGAGCATCAATCCGAGACGCGCTTTTGCGGATCGCCAGCCTTCCTAGTAGTGCCGCGAATATCGCTACGATTGGCGGCAGCAGCAAAAGAACCTGAGCTGTAGTCATGCCTTGAGGTCCCCGAGAGCGTCCCTAGACAAGTAGTGTAACCACAGGGCGCTTAAACTCCAAATCCCCGCCAGCAACGCGGACCCGAAATCTAACGTAGGCGCAGAGGGAAGCGGGTAAGTCACAGCAATCATAGGCAGAACGACCCCGCCGACATATAAGCCAACAGCAGTAGAAGTTATAGCATTGGCCGTAATTTTAGTGGTCTCGTTGTGGACCAATATTTGATCTTCATCATTGTTAATAGTTTTTACTAACTTATGATCCCTTGTGTATGAAGATGCTGCCTTTGGCGCAGACGATATCGACCGTTCAATATTCTCTGATTTAAGATGTTCCTCGATTGGTTTTATAAGCGACTCGTATATATGGGTAATAATTTCAGGACTCTCATCTTTTTTGACTATTGCGAAAAGAAAATAACGAAGGTCACTTAGTTGCTGACAAAAATCTACTGCGCCACTGTCCGCCGCTGAGCGCTCCCACTCTTCAATGTTACCTGCAACTGAACTTATAAAAGCCAGATTATCTATACTTCCGTTTATCTCATAGCGATCTAGCGTTTGCATTACCTTTTTTAATGTTTCACCTATCGAATTGACAGATTTTTTATCAACATCCACAATCATCGAAACTATGCTTAGGCTGCGGCTTTCTCGAAAAATCCTATAGGCTTTACTTTTCGCCAAGCTGACAACTAACAATTCGATGTCTTGACTTGGCATACCCAACCTTCCCGAATGATCTGGCTTTTTATATATATGACCACATTCACAATAAGTTGTTACCATGTCGCCGTCTTGATGCCGTGCGCGCTCTAGCGCGATGCCGCATCGCCAGTGGCCCCTTCTTTTTGCTCTGCTTTGGCTTCGGCGGTCAGCGGGTGCTGTGCTATAGCGAACGAACATTCCTTAGGCTTCCGCTTTTCACCCACAGCGGGTTTGAAAGCTGGCCGGCTATCACGCTACTTGGTAGCATCCTCCAAATCTTTGCCCGACCGCGCCTTGTCTCCGTGGCGGGCTGCGGACGGCTGACTTTCAGTCCATCATCCTCCAGGTGCTGTTCGATGCGCCCGATCGTGGGATGTCCGGCGCGCTGATGGCGGCGCTGGATGCCTACAACGGCCGATTCGGACGCGTCGCTGTGGTGCCGGCACAGGCCGGGCTTGTCGAGAAGCGGAAATTCGGCTTTGCGCCCTCAGCCGACACTCGCCTTGCGGAAGGGAGTCCCGGAGTGGACAGTCCTCTGGACCATTGCCTAAGGCCTTCAGCGCGTCGACTGCGGCTTTCGCCAGTGCCATCATATCAGCAAAGCCTTGCCGCGAACGCGCGAGTTGACGTCGGAGCCCGAAGGACCCGGATTGACGGCCGTTAGCGAGGTGCCGATCTAGTTGGGAATGAGCGTGATGGAGATTTCGGCAGAAATCGACCCGGTTGAGAGCGCGCTTCTGGAACTTGCACGCGACTACCCGACGGCACTCGTGCGCGTCGCCTCGCTGCGTGCCGAGCGCCGGCAGCACCTGCTGTTCGGTTGGGTTGAACTCTTTCCATTCGATATGGACGCCCCGCCTGGATGGAAGGCCGGGAAAAAGCCGTGGACCGTACCGGGGTCTTCGGGCTGGTCGTGCGGCTTCTCGACTCATTCAACCTGTGCCACCGAGGCGGTGCGATGGTACGCGCAGGCCGCGGCGGGGCGCGTCAATGTCGCAGTGGGCGCGCCGGCACCCGCAATAGCCGAGGAGCGCCCAGTGGCGCCCGAGCCGGCGTGGGGACGCCTTGCCGCTTCCGTCGAGGCCCCCTTCGCAATGAGGTGGCACGACGGCCCTCGGGTACATCGGCTCGTGCCCATGCGGCGCCCCAGCCGCCCCGTTCATGAACTCGGCCTTATTCCACAAGCGCGTCAATGGCTGGAGGAGCATCTCGGCTTCGACCCGTTCGCGCACGAGGAATGGCTGTGCGGCCTCGCGATGCTCGCGCCGGACCCCGTCTGCGCGTCGTTCGAGGTCTTCCCCAGCGCGCGATCGCCGACCGGCGGCGAGACGCTGTCAGTGAGCGCCGTCCCGAGGCGCACTGCCGCGCGGACGGCCGATATGACCACGCTAACCCTCCATGTGGTTGAGCGACGCCCCGGCGGATGGACTAGCCTGCAGTCGGTGCCCCTGGCTCAGGATGGGTACGCCTCCCTTCCCGCCTCACAGCCGACGGATCGGATTGGCTGGGCGCTGGTCTGCGCGGAGCGGGGCCTGCTGCGGTTGTCCGAGCCGAACCCCTGGCTCAATCAGATCAACGTTGGCATGGCCATGATAGGAAGCACCGCGAAGGTCGAGGTGCCCTCAGGCGGTCGACGCAAGCCCGCCCAGGACTACGAGGTCCCCCTACGCACCATGGAGCGATCGTTCGTCGTCGGCGGCCCCGCCGACGACCGCGCCAGAAGCCGCCTCATCAAGTTGAGGGGCTGCCGGCGCGAACGAGAGCGCCGCGAAGCGGCGAGACAGCACATTTTTGGCCTGCCGTCGTCCAAACGGACGGGCCAGTCGCGCGACGTCGAAGCGAAACGAAGGGAAGCGCAGGACATCATTGTCAATATCGTGGGACAGGCGCGGCGGCGCCTCGTCTTCGTCGATCCCTTTTTCGGGCCACGGGAGATGCGCCTTTTCGCGCTGCAAAACCCCAACAGTGCCGTCACGCCGCGCATCCTTACGGGGTTGCCCGCGCTCAAATCCTTGGTTGGGGACCAAGCGGGGTTTCAGGTCCAGCAGGGCCTGCAGTTCGCGCACGACCTCAAAGGCTTGGCGGCGCAACTCGGCCCGCGCGCGCCGCAGGTGCGCGTCATGCCCGGCCAGGACCTTCCCGTCATCCACGACCGCTACCTAATCGTCGACGATGACGTCTGGCACTGCGGGCCGAGCTTCAACGAGCTCGGCGAGCGACTCGGCGTGATCGTATGCCTGCCGAACCCTCTCGACGTCCGCGTGATGATCGCGCGGGTATGGCGGGACTCGCGCCCACTTTCGGGGTTTATACCCACGTCGGCGGGAAGCGCGTGATGCCCGGATGGGAGGAAGTTCGCACGCTGGGCATCGCCGACGCCGCGCGAGTTATGAACGCTCGACGAGACGCGGACGTGCTCCCCGGCCTCGTCGCGGCATGGGCCGACACGGTGCGGGCGCGCCTTCCGGCTCCGCACGAGAACCTTGCGACTCTGCCAGAGACGGTAGATCTCGCCGAAGCGTTCGACCGCAGGGGTCTTGAGACGGTTGCCGAGGCGCTACGCCTGTTGGATCAGCACGAGGGCGCGATCCCGCCCGGACGTTGGTTGCTCGCTCGCCTCGTCGGGGTCGCCGAGGGCGACCGCTGCGCGGATGGGCTGGCCTCGGACGCTCGTCGACCCCTCGCCCTCTGGGGTCTAGAGAGCTACGGCGCCTGGGAGGTGTTCAAGGACAGGCTCTCTGAGCGCCTGAACGCCGATGCGGATGTGATTGAGGGCTACTGGCGGGCGCTCGAGGCGCTCGTTGAGGGAGTACGATCCGAGCCGGAGCGCGGGGCGCTAAGTAGGGAGCGCGAGGGCGTTCGCGCGACGGTCGAGGCGTACCGCTCGTCGCCGGACGTGAAAGAGGCTTGGGAGACACGTCTCGACAGCTACGTGCTGATGGATAGTGAACTCCCGCTCGCGCCAGCACGCCGCCTCGACCCTGACCGCTACCTCGCCCTCCTTGCCCGACTACCTCACCCGGCATTCATTGCGCAGGCCTTCGATGAAGAGGAGGCGAGCGATCTCAACCGTTTGATCCGCGCGGCGCCGCCGGCCTGCGACAAAGCCGGACAGTTCCTTTGCGAAGGGGCCGTACTTCTCGCGTTGCTGCGGGCTTGCGGGGCAATGTGCAGGCGCCTCGCCTGGGGAATCGACGGAGCTCCCCAGCCGGTCGACGAGGCTGAGGCGGGTTCTCTCGAACCCGCCCGGGTGGAGACCGAAATGGCGGTCCAGGGCGTCCTCGACGCCCTTTTCTCGCGCGACGACGCGGTGGCCGTCGGATGGCTCTGGCTCGAACGCCTCGTGTTCGAGGGCGAGCATCGCGGGATCTGGCGTGTTGATAACGGAGAGAGAGCGGGTCTCGTCTTGGACCCGTTGATGACTCTGATTGGTGCATTGGCGTCGAGGCTTCCACCGCGCGAGGACCGCCGCGCGTGGATCGAGAACGCACGAGACTTATGGCGCATCGACCGTCTCATGGCCGTGCTAGCCGTCGATGGATCCCGCGCGTCGGGTCCGCTGGTGGAAGCCGGACAGACCCTGCGCGAACTCTTGATCACGCTCGAACCTGCTTTCGCCGGATGTGAAGAGGCGATCCAACGCACCGACCGCGTGGTTGGGCGCGTTGGGGCCACGCACGTGCTCGCTGTGCCTGAGCCCGCCGCGTTCGTGTCGGCGCTGTGGCACGACCTTCGACCGACGCGCGAGCGCGCTTGGCGTAGCTTGGGCAAGCACGCACGCAGTAACGCAGCCGAGCTCGCGGTCCTCTGGGGCATCTGCGCGATGGAGATAACGCAGGGCGAATCTAAGCGCCGCCTCTGGCAAGCCTTACGGGCGATTTTGGAGGAGGCCATGCAGGTGGACGAGCCGGCGTCGCCCAGCGGCTATTGGCCGGCTGCTACGCGAAGGCTGTGCCGCTCCGTGCCGAGCATCTTGACGGGCGACAGTACCCGCGACACGGAGCTTCTCGCCGAACTGGTGCGCCCGCGGGCCCGCCCCGACAGCCTCTTCTTCGAGATGATATTCATTCTTCGATCCTCCGGCGTCGACGATCGCCTGGTCGAAGCCGCCGTCTCGCATTGGGGTTCCGGAGTGGAGACGCTCGCCGGGCGCTTCCTTGCGATGGAGTCGTTGCGCATCAAGCGCGGTGCCTATTCGCCTGGATGGTTGGACCATGTGCGCGCGCTCGCCCTTCCTCAGAAATAAGAGGCCAGGTCAGCGTGCTACGAATCAGGGTATGTGCAACCTCTAAAGCTCCGCCCGCTTCCAGGACGAGATCCGGCGCGCCTTGGCGGTCGATAGCAACGATGGCAGCCTGCCACGGCTACCGGGGATCTTCCCTGACTAGATAGCGCCGGTTTTACTCACTGCGCAGAATATTAATTGCGCGCTGGTCTTACGGCTTCCGTCTGTACAGCCTCTGGGGGATCAAGGAACTCAGCGGGAATGCTTTTCAAGCGCATATACGCCCCAACAACGTCCTGAAATATCTTCTGCTCATCAAGTGTATAATATGGCGATGTCACGTTAAGGCTTGGCCTTGGTTCGCCATGGACCCATGATCTGAACGACCCATTTTTTTCTTTGCGCTTTGCTCTTTCGAAGAGTTCGTCGTATCGACGCGGAGCAATACCGTAAAAATGTTCAAATTCAGCCGCAGGGAAAGACTTGTATTTTCCACGATCGCCGCCCTCGACAGCTATCGAATCGCTATGGAGTATTGCAACAAGGCTTTTGGGATACGGCTCAAGGAATACGACTTTTTCCACCCCGGCCGCGACAATATGTTTCGCGCACATATGACAGGGAAATGCTGTGCAATACAGAGAGCTACCTTTGGCCGATCGTCCCAGCCGAGCTGCATCCGATATCGCAGACATTTCAGCGTGCACGATACGCCCGTATTCGAGGGCATCCATGAATTGCGACTCTTGAATTTCTTTGATTGATAATAGTTCATCAACATCTTTTTTTATAATAGCCGCAATCTCCGAAAGAAGATCCCTTTTTCTTTTATCATTGGAATCTTGATTTCTTAAATATTCTCTATCATCAAATGGATCGTCGCACCAGTATGTGCCGCCGTGGCCTTTTGGAACCTCATTCGATCCTATAGAGATGATTTCGCCTTCAGGCGAGAAAATCGCGGCGCCGACTTGCCGCGATAAATCAAGCGTTCGCAGGGCTGCTGCTTTAGCGATGAACATGCCGTATTCATTTTTGTTTGGGGAGATAAAATTTGCACCAAATAACAAATTGCAAAATCTCTTTGCTTGCTCGTATGTAGTGGGCTTTTGCGTGTCGGTACTAATTATCAAGTCTCCGTCACTGAATACCTTAGAGACCCGCTGACCGTGTTCGGCGTTTTTCTCATCTTCGTCAATCTGGATCATTGCTTCGGCATACGTTCTATATTCGTTTATATTAGCCGAGCCAACATCGCTAGCAAAGATGTTAGCCAAATTGTCAACACGTGCGCCCCGTCTCGAGTAGACGGATATCTGAAAAAATAACCTACCATACACAGATCGTAAAAGCGTTATTTCTTCTTTTCTTTTAAATTGGTGCATCAAATACACCGTCTTTTCGGCTGGATTGGGCGTATTAAGCTTCACATCAAGCTGTCGGATGCGAGTAATCTTTCCAACAGCCATTGCTGCCATAAATGCATTATCATCAAATTCAGATCTAAGTTGATTACCGTATTTAATATATGTATCGTATCTTTTTCGCTGGGTAGATGCGTCTAATTCTTCTTTTGGCTCTATAAAATGCTTTAGGCGCTCAAAAATATCTGTTACTTTAATCTCTACCACCCGATAGCCGAACTCCTCAAAACATTTCCTGAAGTCACTAATGCATTTCTTAACATCTGCACCTATTGGTGCAACGAATCCAAAAAAAAGTTCGGGACATGGAATTTCGGGGATCTTCGCAACCATAGGGTTCACGTCACGTTCTAGCACTGCTACCACCAGCATGGCGAGAGGAACGGGCCATGCACAGTACAGCTTCTAAGCGAGAGGGTGCATTGGATACGGTTGAGGAGTCAATCCGCGAAACCCTTGAAGCGCAAAAGGAATATCTCGCGGCTTGGGATGCGCACTGGCGCGAGCGGGTTGCATCTAGTTTCGCATCGCTAACGAATGATAAGGGCGATGCCGCAGTCCGGCCACTTCATCCCGATGTCATCACGGCTACACCCGAAGCTTGAATAACTAAAAACCCTCGTGTTCGGCAGCCTCGATGCTTCAAGCTGAGCCAGCTGCAGGTGTTTCTTCGTAGCAGTCTCACACTTAATCGTAAAACCCACGAGCTATAACATCGAGAAGATCGGGATCCGCGGGCAGATGCGTCGCTGGCGCCCCCTGCCATCCAGCTGCTGCGCGGCTGACTACGGCAACACTATCGCACCCCAGGCGCAGGATAGGACTGGAGTGGAGGTGAGAGCGAAATAGGCTGCTGCGCTCATCAGAACGGCGCAATAAGAATTGCCGTCCTCACCGCGTTCTGCAGCCGGGCCGGTGTAGCATTCTCGACGGCGAGTTCGTTGGCCGACTACCGGTGCGCCAGGACAGCCGCAGCGACGTCGATGCTGCCCTTCCCAATCTCGACGGCCACCGGCTTTGCGGGTCCGCGAGGTAGGCCAGGATCGCCGCGTCGAGTGCGTCGTCGGTCAGGAGGCCTTCGCGGTAGAGATTGCTAGCGGTCTTCATCGCTTCGTCATCCACACCGGCATTTACCGGCTCGTGCCGGTAGGTCGTGCCCTCTGCCGATCTGTGCCGAAGTCGAGGCTCACCCCGGCCCCATCGTGCCCGCGACAGGTCACGATGGAATCGGGCTGCCGCGGTGGCATCCTGGCGCGAAGCAGGAGGCTTTGACCATGCCGCGAGCACAACGCTCCGCTCCAATGCAGCCCAGGCAGGAACACGCCGGCCGGCGGCCGCCCGAGCCGCTCGCGTACCGGGTCGACGATGCGGCGGCCGCGACCGGCATCAGCCGCTCGAAGGTCTGGGACCTGATCGCCCAAGGCAAGATCCCGGCCTGGAAGCTCGTCGGCTCGACGATCATCCTGCGCACCGATCTCGAAGCCTATCTGTCGGCTCTGCCGCCGGTGCGGCCGCCTTCCACGTAGGCGGCCGCGGTTACCATGGCCACGATCGGATAGGATGCCTGACCATGCCGCGCCGTCCAGCAAGTGTGCCCGAGCCGACACCATCTGTGAGGGCCGCGCACTGTCACACCATCCGCTGCGGATCGTAGATCCAGCCAGCGAGGTTCACCGTTGCCGGCGTGAAGCCGTCTGCTCGAGCTTGTTTCCTGAGAACCCAACTTGGGATGGCGCGGCCGCCTTTCTGGTACCAGACGAGGCCAGGCGTCCTGTCTTGTTATCCAACAGGTCCCATCGTTCCGACTCAACTCCCCCGTCGCATGCGGTCGCTGTAGTAGCGGTGAGCCCATAACGGTGATCGAGGAATTGCCGCACTGCTGGCACGTAACGGCCAACGAAGAAGGGATCTGGCTTGGGGAAGCCCATGCGCTCGAGCACGGGCATCATGTCTATGATGGTGGGTGCCATATCCTCGCCCACCAGCGCCACGGCAATGTCGCGGTCGCTGGCGAAGAGGGGGAGGGCGTCAAAAGCAGCGCGCGAAACCTTCGGTCGAATACGTGGCATGGTCAGGCCTCCTCTCCTTTGGCGACCTCACGCCCAACCCCTCGCTTGCTGTACGCGCCCCGCCCCCCGCGCATCGTCAGTCCTGCTCCGCGCTTAATCGGAGTGCTCACGAGCCTCTCCAGAGCCGTCAGTGCCGCGCTTTCGTGGATCGCCTCGGACCTGCCAGCCGCCACCGTCATCCGCGGCACGGGGACGGTCTCTGTCACCTGGACGCGGCACCGCTCGCGAAGCTCCCGGATCGCCGCGAGGGTCGTCCAGTGCTTACCTGCCAGGAACTCAGCAGCAAGGCGTCCACTCGCGATTTCACGCCGGAGCGCCGCCACGGTCATACCGCCAGCCGGCCATCCGAGAGCGGCCGCAGCCTCCAGCCGGAGCGGTGTGTCGTCGGTGATATCGGTGCGTGATGGGATCCGAATAGGCATGGCTGTGCTCCTCGTGCGAGACAGACGCACCCACACCAACCATCCCAATCCCTGGGCTGTTCTCACCACCACTGCCTTGTCCGCTTCACCACCGCGGCCCGTCACCGTTCTCCTTGCTTCAGAGAACATCGAGGTTCTCCGTGCCGTCGGGTGCTATCACCTCGACGGTGGAGAGACCGTAGCGCCGATCGAAGTAGGCTTGCACGGCCGGCCAGTACCGCCCTCCCATGAGGGGATCGATCCTCGGCAGTCCGTGGCGCTCGAGGATCTTTGCCTTCGGCTTCCACTCCGTCGGCGTCTGGCTAAGACGCCGGGCCACCTCGGCCTTGCACGGGAACAGGCCATGATTGCGGGGCGACGTGCGCGGCATGGCTCTCACCTCATGCGGTCCGATGCCGTGCCGGCACCGCGCGGCCCCATGCAGGACGCCCACGTTGGCGTAGAAGCCTTCGGCTACAGCCTGCCTTTGGACGGCATCACGGGACCCGATTTCGTGTTGCGTTGGTGTTGCGCGGAGCAGCCTACGCTACGCCGTAACCCGTTGTAAAACCTGCACCCGTGTTGCAGGCAGTCGCAACAAGGGTAGGGCAGGGCTCAGACAATAAAAAACCCGCCAAGTCATTGACCTGACGGGATGATCTGTTGGCTGGGGGACGTGGATTCGAACCACGACTAACGGAGTCAGAGTCCGCTGTTCTACCGTTAAACTATCCCCCAACGAAGCGTTTCGCGCTGTGGAGCAGAGGAGCGATCCGTCTGTCCGGGGTGGCGCGTCACCGCCTCGGGTGCGGTGCTGATAGGCCGGTTCGCCGGACCGGTCAAGGCATTCTTGCGGGCCGCGGGGCATTCTTCGAGACGCGGGTCATCTTCGCCGGATGCGCGCGGACGCGGCAGGCCAGGCCCGCGGCGGATCGATCCGGGCCGGGTCCGATGCCCGGAAGGTTTCGGCGAGCCGGCCGCCCGGCGGTGCCGGTCTCGCCGCCGCACCGCGAAGGCTGAGGCGGCGACGGGGGCGGTGCAACACGTCGGGCCTGCGCCGCGTGACCAACGTCGCGGCGGCCGATGGGCGGATGAAGAACGGTCCGGAGAGGCCGGAGCTCCTCCGGGATACACAGGTTTTCCTTCAAGTCGGTACGGTTTCACTTGATGAAGGCGTGCTGCGCCCGATATGCCTGGACGACTCGGAGCGAACCGGGTTGCTCAGATCGGGATGGAACCTCGTGTCGGACGTCAACCTGGAGCAGCAGTCTGAGTTCGTCGGCCTCGCGGCCGACATCGTCTCGTCCTATGTCGCGAACAACAATCTCCAGGTCGCCGAGCTGCCGGGATTGATCGCGTCGGTGCACGCCTCGCTGGCGGCGCTCGGCCAGCCGGCGGCCCCCGTGGTCGAGGAGAGCCGGGCGACCCCGGCGCAGATCCGCAAGTCGGTCACGCCCGACCACCTGATCAGCTTCCTCGACGGCAAGCCCTACCGCTCGCTGAAGCGCCACCTCACCTCGCAGGGCATGACGCCGGCGGAATACCGCCAGAAGTTCGGCCTGCCGCACGATTACCCGATGGTTGCGGCGAGCTACGCCGCCCAGCGCTCGGCTCTGGCCAAGAGCCTCGGCCTCGGACAGCGCCGGCGCGACGCCGCGGCGGCCCAGGCCGCCGAAGCGGAGGCGGCCGCACCGGAGCCGACGCCTGCTCCCGCAGCGCCGGAGGCCCCGGCGGAGAAGCCCGCTCCCCGCCGCCGCTCGCGCAAAGCCGCGGCCGAGTAGGATGGCGCTGGCCAATCCCTGGCGGCAGGCGCGCGGACGCCGCCTGCCGTCGCGCGAGCAGGCGCTGCTGGTCCTGACCGGCGCGGCCATCGCGACCGTCGGCGTCGCGCTGGCCGGCGGCGACTGGCTGGGGCGTTGGCCCGGATGAGGCGGCGCCACGGCGCGGTGGGCCGCGCGTCCGCCCTCGCTTTTCCCGCCGTCGTGCTTGTCGCCTCGTTACTTCTCGCCCCTTGGGCGGCCCCGGCCCGGGCGGCCGCTCCCGGGGACAAGCCCGTCTCCGCGGCGGCGGCCCTGCGCGCCTGCACCGGCAAGGCGCTGCCGGAATACCGGAAGGGGGCGTGCCTCGACGATGCCGCCAAGGCGCTGCGCGAGCGCCTGGGAGCGCTGGTGGAGCGCCGGCTCGCCGCCATCGCGGCGGTCGCCACCCGTCCGCCGAGCCCCGGCAGCCTCGCCGGGCGCGAGGATGCGGAGAACTGGCGCAAGGCCTTTCTCGCCGCGCAGGGAGCCTGGGAGGAGTATTTCCGGCGCCACTGCGACAGCCTCTACGACTTCGACTACCATGGCGGCTCGGCGGCGGGGCAGCTCGCCTCGTCGTGCAAGATCCGGCTCCTCGGGGCGCGGATCGACGAGTTGCAGGAGGCGGGTTCGTGAGCCACCGGGAGAGGCACTCATGAGTGCGCCGCTCACCTTCGAGGACGACGTCGAGGCACGCCTGGGCGCCCTCGAACTGATCGTGACCGCCCTCCTGCGCGAGCGGGCCGAGCGCGATCCGCAGGCCCGGGAGGCGGTGCTGGCGGCTTTGCGGCGCGAGGCCCAGGTGCCGGCCCCGCCGACGCCGAAGACCGAGGCGGCGCTCGCCAAGGCCGTGGCGCTGGCGGAGATCATCCTGACGCCCTGACCGGCGCGGGACCCTGACGGGACGCGGGCCGGCGTCCCGGATCCCCGCGCTCAGGCGCCGCCGATCGGCTCGGTCACCGTGCCGGATCCGGCGCAGTCCGGGCAGGGCTCGCCCCGGATCCGGCCGGTGCCGGCGCAGGCCGGACAGAGGTTCTCGCCGGTGCCGGGCGTGCCGGGATCCGCCTTGTCCCCGGGCTTGCGGTCTCCCGGCTCGGGTGAATTCGCCATGGCGCCCCTCCGATGAAACGGGAGGCGGAGCCGGGCACGACCGCCCGGCTCCGCCTCCCCCGTCAGTAGCCGTAGCCGTACGAGACGCAGGTCCCGTAGACGTCGTCGTAATAGGCGTAGGGTCCGCATCCACCGTAGCTGGCGCCGTAGCCGCCATAGCCGTAGCCGCCGTAATAGCCGACGTTGGAGAGGCCGTAGCCGAGCCCGAGACCCAGCCCGACCCCGGCGAGACCGTAACCGAGGCCGCGCCCGTAGCCGCCGCGATAGCCGTAACCCCGGTAACCGCCGTAGCCGCCCCGGTAGCCGCCGAAGCCGGCGCCGCGGTACCCGCCGAGGCCGCCGCGGTAGCCGCCTCCGAATCCGACGCCGCGGTAGCCCGCCCCGAGGCCGGCTCCACGGAAGCCCCCACCGAGGCCCGCGCCCCGGAAGCCGCCGCCGAAGCCACCACCCCGGAACCCGGCCCCGCCGAAGCCGCCGCCGTGGAAGCCGCCACCTCCGAAACCACCGCCCCGGAAACCACCGCCGCCGAAGCCGCCGCGGGCATCGGCCCCGGCCGTGGACAGGGCGAGGGCGCCCGCGGCGAGCGCGGATGCGAGAGCGAGATGCCTCATGGCACCATCTCCTGATCGTGAAGAAAGGGTTTCCTTAGGGCCGAACAACGCCGGTGAACAAGGGCGGTTCGGCGCCTACGCGCCGGATGCCGTCGGCTCGCGGCTTCGTGAGGCAAATGCCTCCCGGACATCGGCGGCTCGGGGCGGACGGTCCGGGCATTCTCGCGGCTGCAGCGGGCCCAGGACAATCGCTCCCACTGCGAGCCTCGACCATTGCATGAATATTTCTGAAATCCTCAGTTTGCCATCAATATTCCGACCCCTACACGCTCTCGTCCGCGGCAGACGATTTGCGGGCTGGACCCTTATTCAGCAGAACCGTGCCTGAAAATCGTCATGTCCGCCCCCGCCATACTCATGACGACACCGTCATTCCGGCTGCCTGGAAGTGCGGCGTCCAGCTCGCTGCCGGCTACGGCATGACGGTCACGACGAATCAGGGCAAAGCCTCGGCGTCGGGCTTCACCATCGCCTGGATCGACGATCCGTCGGCGCAGACCCTCTCGCTGCCATGCACGGACAGCCCGTTCATCGTACCGTGCTCGCTGATCGACACCTTCATCGACGACAAGGTGCATGGTTGCCTGAGCCAGAACAGCGTCGCCATGACAGCAATGATCTGACAGAGACGGTTCGAGAGAGTGTTTGATTAATGGGTAGATTTTATCCCACCTCCAACCTCATCGCGATGTGTTAGTCGATTAAAAATCGACCGAGTCCGAAGGAGGCTTACTTCGTTCGCGATCTGTGGTCGCCCGATACCCCAGAGCCTGTTTGAGTTGGCCGACTGCCTTGAAACCCTCGATCTCATCCCGGGGCTCGACGAAGTCGAGAACCCGGGATGACGCAGAGAGATGTCGGCCTGTGTGCAGATCGATCGGCGCAACCACCCAAGCAGGCTCGACAGCGATGATCTGAATCCCGAGGCCCCGCGATGGAAGCCGCCGCCGACGGGCGAAGGTCCGAGACCGCGCCGGCGCGGGATAAGACCGTCGGGGGACCCGCCGACTTCTCCCGCGAGACGGCCGAGCGCCGGCGCCCGACCGCTGGGGCGAGCCGCGACGGGCGGGATCACCCCCGATGCGTCACCCGCGGCTCGGCCAGGACCGGCCAGGGCGCGGCCGCCTCGAAGGCGCGCGAGGCCGCGAGCACCCGCGCATCGGCCCCCATCGGCCCGACGATCTGCAGCCCGACCGGCAGGCCTCCCTCCGTCAGCCCGCAGGGCACGCTCGCGGCCGGCTGTCCCGTCAGGTTGAAGGGGTAGGAGAACGGGGTCCAGTTGAGCCAGTCGTCGCCGAAGCGCCCGTCCGGCGGCGTCAGGTTGCCGGCCGTGAAGGCGGGGGTGGCGAGGGCGGGGGTCAGCAGCAGGTCGTAGGTGCGGTGGAACCGCGCCATCGCGGTGTAGAGCGCGCCGCGGGCGTTGAGGGCGGCGACGAAGTCCGGCGCCGAGATCTGCCGCCCGCGCTCGGCCGCCGCCCGTAAGGACGGCTCGACGAGGCCGCGCCTCTCCTCCGGGATCCCGCGCAGGACATACCAGGCGCCGACGAGCCAGATCCCGTTCAGGGTCTCGACCGGGTCGGAGAAGCCCGGATCGGCCTCCTCCACGATCGCGCCGAGTTCGGCGAAGCGCCTGGCCGCGGCTTCCGTCAGCCGTGCCACCTCGGGATCGACCTGAGGGGCGAAGCCCAGACGCGGGCTCCAGGCGACGCGCAGGCCCTGCACCCCGTCCTCCAGGCCGGCGAGATAGTCCGGCGGCTCGGCGAGCGAGGCCGCCATGTCGCGGGAATCGGGCCGGCTGATCGCCTGCATCATCAGGGCGGAATCGCGCACGCCGCGGGTCATCGGCCCGAGATGCGCCACCGGCCCGAAGGGCGAGGGCGGGAAGGCCGGCACCCGGCCGAAGCTGGGCTTGAGCCCGAAGACCCCGCAGAAGGCGGCCGGGATGCGGATCGAGCCCGCCCCGTCGGTGCCGATATGCAGGAGGCCGAGATTGAGCGCCGCCGCCGCCGCGGCCCCGGCCGAGGAGCCGCCGGTGGTGGTCCGCGTGTCCCAGGGGTTGCGGGTCGAGCCTGTGTGGCTCGAATCGCCCAGGCCCTTCCAGCCGAATTCCGGCATCGTGGTCTTGGCGAGCGGGATCGCGCCGGCCTCGATGAGCCGGTCGACGATCGGCGCGTTCTCGGTCGCGGGCGTGTCGGGGGTGGTGAGCGAGCCGCGGCGCATCGGGTGGCCGGCCCAGGCGATGTTGTCCTTGACCGTGAAGGTCACGCCGTCGAGGGGGCCGAGGGGTTCGCCCCTGGCCCAGCGCGCCTCGGAGGCCGCCGCTGCCTCGAGGGCGCCGTCGTGGTCCACCAGCACGAAGGCGTCGAGATCCGGGCCGTACCGGTCGATCCGCGCGAGGGCATCCGCCGCCACCTCCCGCGGCGAGAGGGTGCGGTCGCGGTAGGCCTGCACCATCGCGGTGCCGTCGAGGTCGCGGATCTCGGTCATGCTGTCTCCCTCATCGACTCGGCCCGGCCGGGCCACTCACCCGGCAGGGTAGGTGCGCCCCTTCCAGGTCGCGACCCCGGCCTGGGCCGGGCGCAGGAGCGCGTTCCATTGCAAGGCCAGGGCCAAAGCCACGGTGAGGGGATGAAGGAGAATCGTCCAGGGGTCCTCGCGGGTGAACAGCGTGATCGCCACCCGCGTGCCGAGGGAGAGGGCGAGGGCCGCCCCCGCGATCATCGCGTCGCCGCCCCCCGATTCGCCGGCCCCCATCAGGGCGGCGATCACGAGGAGCAGGGGCAGGACGTGGCCGCCGCCGAGGAGCAGCGTCCAGACCGGCAAGGCACGGGGGGTCGCCAGGCCCTCATGGGCGTTCTTCGAGAAGCCGGCCCAGGCCTGGGAAAAATCCGTGTACATCCGGCAGGTCGCGAGGGGGGACGCCGCCACGAGATCGGTCGCGAGGCCGGCGCGGCGGAAGATCCGGGGCAGCCGCACGCCGTCATGCAGGCTCGCGCGGATCGCCCCGTGGCCACCGACCCGGCGATAGGCCTCCGCCTGCACCATCACCAGCTGGCCGCAGGCCGCCCCGAGGCCGGGATTGCCCAAGCGGCGCATCAGCGGGATCGGCAGGTAGCCGAGCAGAAGGAAGTTGATCATCGGCACGGTCAGGCGCTCGCCGAGCGAGCCGGTGACCTGGCGCGGCACGCCGCTGACGAGGGCCGCGCGCGAGGCCGCGACCGCCAGGGACGCGGCGCCGTGGGGCGCGAGGCGGACGTCGGCGTCGATGAACAGGAGGAACCGGCCGGTCGCGGCCTCGCCGAGGACGTGGCAGGCGTGGTTCTTGCCGGTCCAGCCCGGCGGCAGGGGCGGCACCGCGACGAGGCGCAGGCGGGGATCGCGGGCGGCGATCTCCTCCACGATCGCCGCCGTCCCGTCGGTCGAGTGATCGTCGGCGACGATCACCTCGATCGGCACGCCGGTGCTGGCGAGCGCCGCCGCCAGGGTCGGGCGGATGTTGGCGGCCTCGTTGCGGGCCGGGATCAAGATCGAGACCAAGCCGTCCGGCGGCGGCGCTCCGGGCGGCGTCCCGCGCAGGGCCAGCAGGTTGGCCAGCGCCAGGACGGCGGGCAGCAGCGCGAGGGCGAGGGCGAGGAGCGCCAGGATCGTCACGGCGCCCCGCCCTCGCGGTGGCCGGCGACGAAGCGGCGCCCGGTGAGCGCCGCCACCAGCCGGTGCCAGGCATCGTAGACGCCGCCGACGCCGCGCCGCCCGTCCAGCAGGGAGGCGAAGCGGGCGGGATCGCGGCTGCGCACGTCGGCGCCGAGGCGGTCGAGGGTGGCGGTCAGGTCGGCCTCCAGGCGGGCGAGGCGGTCCGGGCGGGGCAGGGCGAGGAGGTCGCGGGCCGGGATCCCCGGCCCGAAGGCGGTGCAGGCCTCCGCCCCGCGCTCCTCCCAGAAGGCGTAATCGAGGGCGAGCGGCACGAACAGGGCGTCGGGTGCCAGTTCGGCGAGCCGCGCGACGCCGGGGCGCAAGCCCAGCGGCCGCTCGCGCACGTCGCTGAAGCGCCCCTGCGCGGTGATCCACATCACCCGGCCCGGCCGCTCCAGGATCTTTCGCGAGGCGGCCATGAACGCGGCGGCGCCCCGCGGGCTGTCGAGATCGACCCCGAAGGCGCCCATCCGGGCAAAGATGCGGTAGCGGGCGAGCATCGCGGCGTCGAACGGCGCGTAGCTCTCCGCGGCCGGGAAGAAACGCTGCGCGAGCAGGATGATGATCGCCGCGTCCCACCAGGCCGGGTGGTTGCAATAGACCACCACCGGCCCGGCGGCGGGCGCCGCCGGGGGCTGGCTCCAGTGCGCGAGCCGCAGGCCGTTGAGGTGGCGCCGCACGTAGCGGGCGAAGTACACGCCCATGAAGCGCCAGATGGCGGGGGAGCGGGCCGCGACCGGATCGGACGGCAGAGTCCGTCCGGGCGGGCCGTCCCGCCCGCTCACGAGGCCGCCTTCAGGTCCTCGGTGGCGCCGCGCGCATCCTGGTCGAGGGCGTCGGCGGCGATCCAGCCCGACATCATCACCATCGGCATGCCGGGCCCCGGATGGGCGGCGCCGCCGGCGAGGTAGAGGCCGCGCACCTCCCGCGAGCGGTTGCCGGGCTTGAACGCCCCCATGATCCGGCCGTGGGAGGCGAGGCCATAGATCGCGCCGTTCAGCACCTTGTAGCGGGAATGGATGTCCGCCGGGGTCAGGTGGCGCTCGACGACGATGCGCTCCTCGATGTCCGGCATGCCGGCGGTGCGCTTCAGCTTGTCGAGGATCTTTTGCCGGTAGGCCGGCAGCATCTGCGACCAGTCGTGGTGCGGGCGAAGATACGGCGTATGGACCAGCACGTAGAGCGCCTCGCCGCCCTCCGGTGCCACCGAGGGGTCGGTGCTGCTCGGCGCGGCGAGATAGGCGGTCGGGTCCGGGGCCGGCTCGCCCTTGCGGTAGATCGCGTCGAACTCCTCCTCGGGGTCGCGCGAGAACACGAAATCGTGGTGGGCGAGGTGATCGTAGCGCTTGTTCAGGCCGAGATAGAGCACCACGCCCGAGCAGGCCGGCTCGAAGCTGCGCTTCTCGTAAGTCCGCCCGACCTCGCCGCCGACCAGCTCGCGGTAGGTGCGCACCGCGTCCATGTTGGAGATGACACGATCGTACGGCACCACCCGGCCGCCGACCCGCACGCCCTTGACGGCGCCGTTCTCGATCGCGACGCCATCGACCTCGCTGTCGGCCTTGAGCGTGGCGCCGAGATCGCCGGCGAGCTTCATCAGCCCCTCGGCCACCGCGCGGGTGCCGCCCATCGGGTACCAGACCCCGTCGGCGGTCTGCATGTGGGCGATGGCGCAGAGCACCGCCGGCGCGCCGTAGGGCGAGGAGCCGACATATTGCACGAAGTGGTCGAGCATCTGGGCGAGGCGCGCGTCGCGCACCTTGCCCCGGATCGTGCTGGCGACCGAGGCGTGCATGCGCAGCGAGAGCACGTCGCGCAGGGTGCCGGGATTGAGGTTGGCGCGGATGTCGATCGTGTCGAACAGGTCCTGCACCGGCTTCCAGAAGAAGAACTTTTCCGAGACGCCGTGCAGGTGCTCGGACAGGGCGAGGAAGCGCTCGTAGCCCTCGCCGGCCTTCTGGCCGGGGGCGAAGCGGTCCATCTCGGCCGCCATCGTCTTGACGTTCTCCATCAGGTCGATGCGGCTGCCGTCGTCGAAGAAGCAGCGCCATTGCGGGTCGAGGCGGCGCAGGTCCATGTAATCGTGCACCGAGCGGCCGGATTCGGCGAAGATGCGCTCGAGCACCCGCGGCACCGTCAGGATCGTCGGCCCCATGTCGAAGCGGAAGCCGCCCTCGTGCAGCACCGCGGCCTTGCCGCCGATCCAGGCATTCTTGTCGTAGAGGGTGACGTCGTGCCCGCGCGAAGCCGCCACGCAGGCCGCCGCCAGCCCGCCCAATCCGCCGCCGACCACCGCGACCGAGGTCCCCGCCATCACGCCTCTCCCGAGCGGGCGACGCGCCCGTTCCGGACAAGCTAGGCCCGGGGGGAGGCGGGTCAACGCGGGGGGAGCGGCACATGTTGCCGCGCCGGAGACAGGCCTCCCCGTGCCGGAGGCATCCCATGCGGTCAGGGAACCCGGGCCCGTCACCGGCGGGTTGACCCGGCAGCAAGCGACCTCGGTCGCCACCGGAGACACGCCATGAAGACGACCCTCGCCCTCGCCGGCCTCCTCGCCCTCGGGCTCGCCGGCCCGGCCTCGGCCCAGGAACCCCTCGACATCACGGTGAGCCCCCGCGCGGCGAGCCCGGCCGACCCGCTGGCCACCGGCAGCGTCCGCCCCTTGCGACCGAACCCGAACGTGACGCCGAGCAACCCGATGGGCGTCGTCGGCTTCGACGGCCCGCCCGGCGGCACCACCAGCGTGATCGGCGACAGCGAGCCGCTCAGCCCCGGCTCGCCGGCCCTGACCCCGAACGCGCCGTTCTCCCGGCCGTAAGGCCGCGACGTTTTCGCCTCGGTCCGGTTGACTTTTCGGGTCCCCGCCGGGTAAGTCACGCGCCTCCGCACGGGCGGTGCTCCGCATCGCCCGGCGTCGGCGTTCGCCTTGTCGGCGTTCGCCGCGAGCCCGCTTTCCCATCCGCGCCCGGGCGTTCCGGCGCACCGACGTGAGACCAGACCGATGAAGATCCGCAACTCGCTGAAGTCGCTCCGCGGCCGGCACCGTGACAACCAGCTCGTGCGCCGCAAGGGCCGGGTCTACGTCATCAACAAGACCCAGAAGCGCTACAAGGCCCGCCAGGGCTGAAGACGCGGGAGGCGTGCCGGGCTCCCCCGAGCCCGCGGCAAGCCATCGCGTTGACGGGGCAGCGCCGGCGCCGGACAGTGCCGGCATGCGCCGTCTCTCTCTTCCGATCTGCATGATGGCCGGCCTCCTCGGAGCGCCGGCTTTCGTCGTTTCGGCGATCGTGCCGATCGCGACGCCGGCGATCGCGGCCCCGAAGGACGCCTCGTCCAAGGACGCCCCGAAGGACGCCCCCCGCGCGCCCGTCACCCTCGACGACCTGTTCGCCCGGCTGAAGGCGGCCAAGGACGATGCCGAGGCCCGCGGCGTGGCTCAGCTGATCGAGCGCCGCCTCGACCGCTCCGGCAGCGACACCGTCGATCTCCTGGCGAGCCGCGCCGCGGAGGCGATGCAGGCCAAGGACTACCCGCTCGCCGTCGAGCTCCTCGACCGGGTGACGGTGCTGGAGCCGGCCTGGGCCGAGGGCTGGAGCCGGCGCGCCACCGCGTTCTTCCTGCTCGAGGACCAGGCGAGCGCGCTGGCCGACCTGCACAAGACCCTGTCCCTGGAGCCGCGCCACTTCGAGGCCTGGGCGGCGCTCGCCCACATCTACATGGCGAGCGACGACAAGACCCGGGCGCTCGCCGCCTTCCGCCGCGCCGAGGCGCTCTATCCCCGCATGGGCAAGGTCCACGAGGCGATCGAGCGCCTTAGCCCCGACGTCGACGGCCGCGACCTGTGACCGGCCGGCCGTTGCGCCGGTTCCAAGGACGGATCTCCCGCGTGCTGACCCTGGTCGCCGGCCTGCTCGCCGGATTGGTGCTGGCGCTCGTCGCCGCGGGACTGCTCGCGACCTGGATCGTCACGATGGTGGTCGAGGCGCGCTATCCCCCGGCGGGCCGGCGCGTGGCGGTGGAGGGCGGGCACCTCGCGGTGCTGGAGGCGGGACCCGGCGAGGGCGCACCCAGCCGCGGCACCGTGGTGCTGCTGCACGGAGCCTCGGCCAACGCCATGGACCCGATGCAGGCGATCGGCCGGCGGCTCGCCGGCGACGGCTTCCGGGTGCTCTCCTTCGACCGGCCCGGCTTCGGCTACAGCGACCGCATCGCGCCGGACGCCGCCTCGCCGGCGGTGCAGGCGCGGCTGATCGGCGAGGCGCTGGCGGCGATGAAGGTCGGCCCGGCGCTGATCGTCGGCCATTCCTGGTCCGGGGCGCTGGCCACGGCGCTCGCCCTCGATCACCCGGAGCGGGTCGCCGGCCTCGCGCTCCTCGCCCCCGTCAGCCATCCCTGGCCCGGCGGCTCGGTCGGCGGCTACGCCGCCTGGTACCGCTCGCTGCCCGGACGGATGCTGCTCACCCTCGCCACCTACACGGTCGCGGCGCCCCTGGGCTTCGCCGCTCTCGACCGCTTCGCCGAGGTGGTCTTCCGCCCGCAGGGGCTGCCCGAGGGCTATCTCGACGGGGCCCGGGTGCCGCTGATCCTGCGCCCCGCGACCTTCGGGGCGAATCTTCGCGACCTCGACGGGCTCTACGCCTTCCTTGAGCGCCAGAGCCCGCGCTACCGCGAGATCGCCGTGCCGACCGTCATCATCGCCGGCGATAGCGACCCGGTGGTGAAGACCGACATCCACGCCGCGGCGCTCGGCCGCGAGGTGCCGGGCGCCAAGCTCGTCGTGCTACCGGGCGTCGGCCACATGCTCCAGTACGTCGCCGCCGATACCGTGGTGGCGGAAATCGAGGCGCTGGCGGCGCGGGAGCGGGCAGGGGCGGAGTAGAGCATTTTCCGACGAAGTAGATACCGGTTCGTCGAAGAAAATTCGGCAAAATTAAAGACATAGAGAGCTTCGCGATTGCAACGCGATCGTGAAGTGCTCTAGGCCTCAACCCAATCAGATTGACGTCATGGTGACGTGTTGGGAGCACCAGTCAACTTTCCGACGCTTCCTAAACCCGCCCCGTCAATGTCCAGCGTGCGACACTCGAACTGCCATTCACCCGTGCCTGCTGCGCAGCTCGGTCCCAATCGTAGGCAACCGAACGCAGATCGGCCGACCATGCGCCGCCCATCTTCCGCGTAACGACAGCATATCTTGCATGTGGCGACCCCGTCTCGATGGCGTGGGGGATTGGGCGATCATCCGTGTAGGCCGGCATTCCAACGCTGCCGGGATTGACCACAGTCACGTGACCGACCTGGACCACACGCTGCATGTGCGTATGGCCACACAAGACGAGGCTCGCCGGTCCCGCGCCAGCAAGCCTCGATCGTATTGCGTCGTCCGCGGCAAGAACTGGTCTGCCACTGCTCACATCTTCGAGGAGATAGTCGAGGTCACCGCCGGCTGGACTGCCATGACAGGCAAACACGTCGTCGCTCGCGAGCCGCAGGGTCACGGGCAGTTGGCTGATCCACGCCATGTGCGTAGATGACAGAAGAGGGCGCGCGAAGGCGACGGACTTGCTCGTGTCGTCACCTTCGAGAAGATTGCGTTCGTGGTTCCCAGCCAGGGTCGGACATCCCAGGCCGATCTGCACGTCGGCACTTCCTGCCGGGTCGAACGGACCAGTGAACAAGTCACCGAGATTGATGATGAGATCGGGTGCTTGCGTGCGCAAATCCGCCAGGATGGCCTCGAGAGCCACTAGGTTGCCGTGAGTGTCGGCCAATACAGCTATACGCATAGTCCGGCAATCCCAGTCCATAACAAGGGTGGCGCATCAATATTATCGAGACCACATAATTTCTGACCTAGGGCACTTCACGATTGCGCAGCAATCGCGAAGCTCTATAGGCCATTGATTTTGCCGCATTTTCTTCGACGAATCGGTATCCACTTCGTCGGAAAATGCTCTAGTCATCCGACGGCAGCCTCGGCACATCGCGAAACGCGCCGCAGACCCGCTGGATCGCCCAGAAGTCGCTGCGCCCATTCTCCTCCACCGGAACGGGGAAGCGCGGTCCCTTACCGGACGATGCCACCATTCCGCAGTGTCGAGCCGCTCCTTACCGCGACGAGGCTCGCAGCCGTTCCACCGAAGTTTGGCTTCCCATTCGGAGCGGTCGAGCCAGGGCGAGCGGATCAGGCCTGAGCATATTGCGCCACATACTCCCAACTCAAGGGCAACTCCGCTCGTTCCTCGACGATTCCGCGCTCCTCAAGCGCTTCACGGAAATCGACGAGCGGCTCCGTGAGAATATCTTCTCCGAATTTGGCCGACAGAATGATCTTGAGCGCAGGCTTGATGTCAGCCAGGAGCGCATCGACGTTCTTATGAGACAGTACGAACTCCGGGACGGCATCGCTCCAGGCCCGCAACCCGCCATCCGGTCGCCGCTCGAAGCAGACGACCACCTTGAAGACCGGGACAGGAGGTCTGGCAGGCCATTGCGCGGAGCATCGGCATCCCGTGACGCCGACGTCACGGCAGCGGCTTGAGCCGGCGGGTGAAGTCCGTCAGCTCGTCGATGTCCCAGCCGGTGCCGTTGTTCCAGAAGTCCAGCAGCTCGGCGTGGTTGAGACGCACCCAGGCCCGCACGAGGTCCGCGGCTTGCCGGGACTGGACGGTCCCGACGAAGTCGTCGCGCACCACCGGGTCGGGTCCGATCGGGACGATGACGCAGGGCGCATTGCCCTTTGGCTTCTCGGCGTACCACTTCACCCGCGGGCCGTGAGCCCCGAGACGTGACGAGACGAAGATCGTGCCCGGAACGTTCGTGTGCTTCCGGCCGAGATTGGTCATCTCGAAATCCACGTCCTCGGCGAAGTCGTCCGGTGGCGTCCGGCTTCGGGCGCCCCGGTCGCGCAGAAGGGTGGCTGGCATCCAGGCCTCCGTGGTCGCAGCCGGTGGAGGATAGCACCGAACCGGTCCGGGCCTCACGCCTTCGCCGCGTGCTCCGGC
Source organism: Methylobacterium sp. 174MFSha1.1 (assembly GCF_900116815.1). Lineage (NCBI taxonomy): Bacteria > Pseudomonadati > Pseudomonadota > Alphaproteobacteria > Hyphomicrobiales > Methylobacteriaceae > Methylobacterium > Methylobacterium sp. 174MFSha1.1. The sequence goes on from NZ_FPCB01000005.1 coordinate 45,758, forward strand.
GTCACCGTGGCGATGCGCACGAGGTTCGTCGCTCCCGGCGTGCCGAAGGGCAGGCCCGCCACCACGATCACCCGGTCGCCCACCCCCGCGAAGCTCTCGCGCACCGCGAACTTGCAGGCGCGGAACGACATGTCGTCGATGTCGCTGGCGTCGTTGGTGACGATCGGGTGGGTGCCCCAGGCCAGCGCCAGCCGCCGCGCCGTCTCGCGCTTCGGAGTGAGCGCGATCACCGTGGCGTCGGGCCGGGCGCGGGCGAGGCGGAGCGCCGTCGAGCCCGAGGCGGTCCAGGCCATCACGGCGTTGAGCCCGAGCGTGTCGGCGATCTGGTGGGCGGCGGCCGCGATGGCGTCGGAGGCGGTCGATTCCGGCTGGTTGCGCTGCGCCGCGATGATCGACCAGTAGATCCCGTCGCGCTCGACCTGCTCGGCGATGCGGTTCATGGTCGAGACCGCCTCGACCGGAAACGCGCCCGACGCGCTCTCGGCCGAGAGCATCACGGCGTCCGCCCCCTCGTAGACCGCGGTCGCGACGTCCGAGACCTCGGCCCGGGTCGGCACCGGGGCGGTGATCATCGATTCGAGCATTTGCGTGGCCACCACCACCGGCTTGCCGAGGCGCCGCGCGCCGCGGGTGATGCGCTTCTGCACGCCCGGCACCTGCTCCAGCGGCATCTCGACCCCGAGATCGCCGCGGGCGACCATCAGCCCGTCGGCCACCGCCATGATCGCGTCGAGGGCCGCCACCGCCTGCGGCTTCTCGATCTTGGCCATCACCAGGGCCTTCCCTTGAGCCACCGCCTTGACCTCGGCGACGTCCTCCGGGCGCTGCACGAACGACACCGCGATCCAGTCGGCGCCCGCGGCGAGGCCGGCTTCGAGGTCGAGGCGGTCCTTCTCGGTCATCGCCGCGACGGGGATCGTGGTGTCGGGCAGAGACACGCCCTTGCGGTTCGAGATCTTTCCGCCCGTCACCACCCGGGTCGCCGCCCGGCCGGGCCCGACCTCGGTCACGACGAGGCGCAGCTTGCCGTCGTCGACGATCACCGCGTGGCCGGGCTCGAGCGCCGAGAGGATCTCGGGGTGGGGCAGGTGGACCCGGGTCGCGTCGCCGGGCGTCGGATCGTCGTCGAGGACGAAGCTCTGGCCGTTCTCGATCATCGCCGCGTCGTCGGCGAAGCGCCCGACCCGGAGCTTCGGGCCCTGCAGGTCGACCAGCACGGCGATCGGGCGCCTGAGCTTCTGCTCGATGCCCCGGATCGTCGCCACCCGCTCGCCCAGGCGCTCGCGCGGCAGGTGGCTCATGTTGATGCGAAAGACGTCGGCGCCGGCCGCGAACAGCGCCTCGATCACCGCCGGATCCTCGGAGGCCGGGCCAAGGGTCGCGACGATCTTGGTGCGGCGGGCGCGCTTCATGGATGTATCGTCCGGGTGGGAGAAGTCGCGCTACGGAAAGCCGGTCGGCGGGCCTGGGTCAATCGGCGATTTGGCGGCGGGGGGGCGCGGATGATGGTGCAGCGGTTCGTCCCCGGGCCTGCGGGGAACACGCCGCGTAGAACCGGTGCGGCTCGAACAGCATCGGTTCATCCCCGCGCCTGCGGGGAACACATCCGGGGGTCGTGGTGTTCGAGGCGCCGGTGCGGTTCATCCCCGCGCCTGCGGGGAACACGCAGAAGCTCGAAGCAGCTCCGAGACCATCATCGGTTCATCCCCGCGCCTGCGGGGAACACATCCGGGGGTCGTGGTGTTCGAGGCGCCGGTGCGGTTCATCCCCGCGCCTGCGGGGAACACGCAGAAGCTCGAAGCAGCTCCGAGACCATCATCGGTTCATCCCCGCGCCTGCGGGGAACACTCCTTGTGGGAGGTGCGGAGGTCCCGGGTGCGCGGTTCATCCCCGCGCCTGCGGGGAACACGCGCTCGATCGTCAGCAGCAGGCCGGCCGGTGCGGTTCATCCCCGCGCCTGCGGGGAACACACATCGCCCGAGCGCTGGGACCATTGCGTGAGCGGTTCATCCCCGCGCCTGCGGGGAACACGCGCATCGCCCGCTGCCTGTTGTCGGACCACGCGGTTCATCCCCGCGCCTGCGGGGAACACCCCGAGATGGACCACATCATTCCGACCTGGGGCGGTTCATCCCCGCGCCTGCGGGGAACACCCCGGCGCCCTCGTATTCCGTCCCCTGGAGGGCGGTTCATCCCCGCGCCTGCGGGGAACACCCCGAGATGGACCACATCATTCCGACCTGGGGCGGTTCATCCCCGCGCCTGCGGGGAACACCCCGGCGCCCTCGTATTCCGTCCCCTGGAGGGCGGTTCATCCCCGCGCCTGCGGGGAACACATGTGGGCAGCCCCCGGGGAGCGGGCTGCCTGCGGTTCATCCCCGCGCCTGCGGGGAACACTCTTCCCAGAAGTGCTTGATACACCTCACCTTTCACGATGTCAAAGAACGCACCGGCGTTTCCGCTCCGTTCCGGGTCCGGTCAGAGCGGGGTCTCGTCGGGGTGGAACGCCACCAGGGGCAGGCCGTCGAGGTCGACCGGCATGCGGCGGTTCCGGCCGCAGGTGTCGAAGGCGTAGCCGATGTCGGTCTGGGCGGTCCAGGCGATGACGCCGTTGCCCTCGCCGATGGCGGCCTGCACCTCGGCCCAGATCCGCTCGCGGGTGCGGCGGGAATACTGGCCGACATAGACCCCCGCCCGCACCTCGACGAGCCAGACCGCGAGGCGGCCGCGCAGGCGCGGGGGCGCGTTCTCGACCACCACGACCATCATCCGCGCGAGATCCTCATCAGATCCTCATCCCCGGTGGCCTCCGTCGCCGGAGGGCGACTCGGTGAAGGCGGGGGGCTGGGCGTCGGCGGGCTCGCCCGGGGGCGGCAGGCCGCCGGCGGCGAGCACGTCCTCGATGCTCGGGATCAACCGTTCCAGCAGCTTCGTCTTGCGGAAGATGTCGCGGCACTCGCGCCGCACCACGCCCTCGACCGAGCCCTGGAGCGGCTGGCCCTTCGCCGAGCGGCCCGCGACCTTGAACGCCGCCGGCACCACGGTCTCGAACTTGAACAGGTCGGCGATGTCGTAGACGAAGGAGAGCGGCCGGCCGGAATGCAGGAAGCCGATGGCCGGGGCGTAGCCGGCGGCGAGGATCGCCGCCTCGGCCAGCCCGTGCAGGCAGGCGGTGGCGGCCGAGAGGCAGCGGTTGGGGATGTCGGCGGCGTCCCAGTCGCCGCGGTCGTAGGCGCGGCGGCGCCACTCCACCCCGTGCTGCTGCGCCTGGATCTCGTAGAAGCGGCGGACACGGGCGCCCTCGATGCCGCGCAGCTGGTCGACGGAGCGGCGCTCGGGCGCCTCCTCGCCGAAGCGCACGGCGAACATGCGCCGCACCACCTTGAGCCGCGCCGACTCGTCGAGGGCGAGGCGGGCCTGCCAGAGCAGCCGGTCGGAGCGGGCGCCGCCGGGCTGGCCGGCCGCGTAGAGCCGCACCCCGGCCTCGCCGCACCACACGAGCAGCGTCCCGGCCCGGGCCGCCAGCCCCACCGCCGCGTGGCTGACCCGGGTGCCGGGCTCCAGCATCAGGCAGACCAGGCCGCCGACCGGGATCTGCGTGCGCACCCCGCGCTCGTCCACCACCACGAAGGCGCCGTCGAGCACGTCGAGCCGGCCCTTCTCGATGAAGACCAGCGAGGCGCGGTCGCGGATCGGGATCGGCTTCGGCGGGGCGAGGCCGGGAAGGGCGGCGCCGCTCACGGCCGGCGGATCAGCATCAGGCCGCAGCCGAACGCCTTGGCGCGGCCGAAGCCGCGGGCGAGGGCGGCGAGGAACTTCGCCGGATCCTCGACCACGATCTCGCCCTCGAGGTCGAAGGTCGTGAAGGCGACCGCCGGATGTCTGCGCCGGGGATTCTCCGCCCGGGGCCGGCGCCCAGGCATCGCGCGCAGGCGCTTGGCATCGTAGGGCAGCCGGCGCTGGACGTCGCCGTCGATGGTCAGCACCGGCCGCGCGACGCCAGCCTCGTCCGGCGCGGTCACCGGACGGAAGCCGGATTGCCCGCCCTGGCGGGTGAGCCAGTCGCCGACGACCTCGCGCTCGACCGTGAGGCGCAAGGCCTGCCGGTCATCGGGCGACATCTCCCCCAGCGGCGGTCGATGGTTCTTCAGCCGGTGCCAGACCGGATCGACCTTCACGCCCCGCTCGCCCTTCGTCTCCGACGGGACGCTGAAGGAGGGCGCCGCCCGCAGGCGGAACCGCAGGACCTGTCCCACCGACAGGTCGGGCGCGAAGGGCTTCGACTCGACCTCGAACAGGCCGCCGCCCGACGGCTCCCGCGCCGACAGGACCAAGAAGGTGGTGCGCTGCCAGGCCGAGCCGCCATCCTCGCGCCAGAGGAAGTCGCGCTCCCGGTCGGGATGGTCGGCGAACAGCGACCAGATCAGCCGGTGGCCGGCGGCGAGGCGGGCGTCGTCGTCCTCCGGCAGCAGCAGGCGGGCGAGGGCGGCGGTGTCGGGGGCGTGGCGCAGGCGCACGCGGCTGAGAAAGAGGCTCACCGGGCGGCCTCCGGCTCCGGGCGGGGGATGCGGGTGGCGACGATCTCGTCGCGCAGGCCGAATTGCCGGCGCACCCGGCTCGTCACCCGGTCGCGGCGGCGCTCGATCCGGTCGGCCTTGTAATCGGGGGCGAGCAGGCCTTCGAGTTCGGCATCGGCGTAGACGACGGCCTCGTCCCACTCCTCCCACAGCCGCAGCGGCTCGAACGGGTAGGACCCGGCGTCGGCTATCAGGCGCACCGGCTCGTCCGCCCGGTCGAGGAGGGCGGCGAGGCTCGTCACCGCGTCGAGGCAGCTTGGCGCCGGCGGGCGGCCGAGCGGGCAGGACTTGCGGCCGAGATAGAGCGTGTAGGCCGGGCGCCGCAGGGCCTCGGCGATCTCGGCGGGGGCAGGACCCACGGACCTGAGTTGCACCAGCCCCACCTCCACCCACAGGTCCTCGCGGTAGTCGCGGCTCGACAGGAGGGTGTTGAGCCGGTGCGAGGGCCGGTCCAAAGCCGCGCGGCGGGTGGCCCAGGCGGATTTGCGCTCGGCCGGCGGCGCCTGGACGGTGTGGTAGTCGGTCATCAGGCGGCCGGTGCGCCGCACGCGCTGGACGAGGCCGTAGCCCGCATCGAGGGCGGCGTGGCCCGCCTCGTCGGCCCGGTCGTAGCCGAGGGCCGCCGCGACGAGGCCGAGGACCGCCGAGCGGCCCGGCCGGTCGAAGCCGCCGCGGCGCTCCCCCACCGCGAGGTCGCCCAGCGCCGCGAGGGGGGCGTAGAGCGTGAAGGCAAGGCCGGCGGGCATCAGCGCGTCGCGCAGGCGATCAGGCGCTTGAGGCTGCCCTCGCCGGTGAGCGTGTTGAAGACCGGCCAGGGATCGTCGTTGCCGCGCCAGCCGTCGGGGTTCTCGTCGCGCGGGCTCGGCGGCAGGTCGTAGGCGGTGCGAAAGCCGTTGCGCGTCGCCTCGAAGGCGGCGACCGAGCCGGCGAGCACGTCCTCGCCGCCGACCGGCTTGAGGAACGCGGCCGCCAGGGTGTGGGGCGCCCCGTCGGAGACCTCGACGAGGCCGTAGCTCGCCAGCGCCCGGCTGGCGAAGCTCGCCTGCTTGCCCTTCGGCCCCACCGTCGCGGCGGCGTGGATCAGCGCCGCGAGGCCGCGCTTCGCGAGGTCGGAATCGCCGCCGAGGTTGCGGGCGAGCAGGTCGCGGTCGATGCAGAGATACAGATAGAAGGTGCCGGCGCCGAACCCCGCCTCGCCGACGAAACCCGCGCCCGCATCCTCGGCCGGCGTCTTCAGGTCGTCGATGGCGGTGTAATAGTCGTCCTCGACCACCGCCCGGTGCGTGGTGACGGCGTGGGCCACCTGCACCGCCGCCTCGCGGTTGAAGTCCGGGTCGTCGGCCAGCATGCGGCCGAACATGCCGATATCGACCGCGCCGTCGACGGGCCGCAGCAGCGGGGTCTTGGTCAGGTCGATGCTCTCGCCGCCGGCGATCCGCTCGGCCAGCGCCAGGGCGTCCCGGCGCTCCTCGGCCGACACGAAGGCGAGCTGCTCGATCCGGGTCGGGTACTTGTCGCCCTCGCCCTTGATCTTGCCGAACACGTCGGCGACCTCCCGGGCCGCCTTGCGGGCGGGGCCTTCCGCCACGCCCTGCTTCAGGAGATGCCCCTCGATCTCCTCGCCGAGGCGCTGGGTGCGCTCGCCGAGATGCCCCTCCAACGCCGCCTTGAAGGCGGGGGAGGTGCGCCAGGCCCGCTTGAGCGCCTGCGAGGAGACCCGCAGCCGGTCGACATTGCCGAACCGCGCGGTCTTCGGCCGGCCCGTGTCGTCGCGGTTGAGGTTGGCGGGCGGGTAGGCGGTCAGGAGGTGCAGCTGCACGAAGGTGGTCATGGCAGGCTCGGGGAGATGGTCGGGCTCGGGATGGGGAGGGGGCGTCAGGCGGCCGGGGGCTCAGGGGCCCGGCCGGGGGGCCGATGGGCGGCGGCGTGGTAGTCGAAGGCGAAGGTCGCCCGGGCCCGGTCGCCGCGCTCCGGATGCAGCCAGTCGAGGATCGTCTCGCCGAGGCCGGCGACGTCGACCGGGCGGTCGCCGGCGAGGTCGACGGCGCGGCGCATCTGGCGCAGCAGGTCGTCGGGGTCGCAGGCGGCGGTCAGGCGCTTGAGCCGCAACGGAGAGAGCAGGGGCTGGGCGTTCGCCTCGCCGTAGGGCGGTCCGAGCACGGTCGCGAGGCTGCGTGCCGGGCTGTCGGCGGCGACGCGGGCGAGCACGCAGGCCGCGACCGCCACCGGCACCAGGGTGTCGGCGGCCTGCCGGGGTCCGTAGCCGAGGCCGCGATGGAGGTGGAACACCACCGCCTCGTCGAGGATGTCGAGGGGCGTCCCGGCGCGGCGCAGGCGCGCAAGGGCACCGCGGTCGAACAGGAGGTGCGGCTCGACGCCGTTGCGGCCGGGGGGCAGGCGCTCCCACCAGCGCCGGATCTTCCAGCGCCGCTCGCGAGGAATCTCCCGGACGTCGTCGGGATCGGCCGGAGGCCGCCTTCCCGCGCTCGCCCCGTCCGCGCTCCCATCCCCTGCGCTCACCCGCGGCCTCCCTTGGCCTTCTTCGGCTTGGACTCGGTCTTCGTGGATTCGGACTTCGTGTCCTTGGTCTTGCCGTCCTTGGGCTTGGCCTCGGGCAGCGGCAGGCCGAGGGCCTTGAACAGGGTCTGGCCGAGCTTGCCGTAGCCGCGCATCGCCCAGTCGAGGCCGATCTCCGCCTTGACACGCTCCGCCGCGACGCTCTGGCGGAGATCCGTGAGATCCTCGACCGGCACGAGCTCCTTGAACACCGCCGTCGCGGCCTCCCGCAGGTGACCGCACCACCGGTCGAGCGTCGGACCATGGGGCGTGTCGCCCTCGAGGCCGGCCCCCGGCAGGGCCTTCGCCAGCTCCGCCAGGGTCTTGCCGAACGCCGCCTCCGTCCGCTCCCAGAAGCGCCCGCGGCCGAGGTCGAGGAGACCGCCCTTCTCGATCGCCAGGGCCTGTTTCAGCGACACGCGCAGGATGAACTCGGCCTCGAAGGCGCCCCGCACCATCCGGCGCACGGTCTCATCGTAGGGCCGGAACTCCACCTTGCCGACGAGGTGCAGCGGCATCTCGCTCTCGACGAAGTCCCGGGCCTTCATGTTGTCCATGTCGTAGCCGGCGGCGATCAGGCGGGTGCCGAGGCGGGCCGCGTGATCGTCCTGGTTCTGGAGGCGCTTGATGCCGTCATGGACAGAGGCGGCCGCCTGCCGCTTCGTCTTGTCCCCGTCGTCGCCGACGACGAGGCCGACCCAGTGGCGGTAGCCGATCCGGCCGGGCTGGCCGTGCAGGGGCAGCCAGGGCTCGCCGGGCTTGGTCTGGTAGTGCGGCGAGAGCGGATGCGTGAAGCCGGCATAGCTCGTGCCGTGCGGCCGCGTGCGGTAGTGGCGCACCACCAGCGGATCGACGCGGCCGGTGAGGTCGCAGGGGCGCCCCTCGGGATTGGCCTCGACGACGAGACGGATGCGCCGCGGCATGCCCCAGAAGGCCTGGAGCGGATCGACCTGATCGGGCGTGGTCGGCTGCCCCTTGTCCGAGACGCGGGTGGGGACGAGCCAGGGAAACACCCGCTCGGGCACGGGCGGCCCGTCCGCCCGGTGGGGCACCGCGAGCCACAGGCTGCGCCACAGCGGCACCGGCGCCCGACGGTCCTCGGCCCCCGGGATCAGCAGGGTGGTCAGGGGACCGCCGCCCCGCACCGAGACGCGGTGGCCGGCCCCGCCCGAGGGTGCGTAGGTCTGCAACGTGAACAGCGCCATGGCGGCCCCGGCCCGCGACAGGGTCTCGACCCCGCCGCGGCGGACGAAATGGTCGAGGTTGTTTTTCACCGTGTTGACGCCGGGCGCCTCGATCAGCAATTGCGATACCGGCCTGGTCTCGCCGGTGATGTCTTCGCGGTCCTGCCCAAAGCGCGGCCCGTCGCCGTCGAGCACGAAGGCGTGGGCGAGGGGGGCGAAGGCCTCGTCCAGCGCGGCCGGCGTCGGCGGCGCCTCGAACCAGGCCGGCCACTCGTCCTCGTCCGCCCGGGTGCCGCATGCCGCCGCCAGCAGCCCGATCCAGAATTCCCGCGTCGCCGCATCGAAATCCGCCCGGCCCCAGGCCGGCGCGACGACCGGGTTTCCGTCGATGTCGTCGGTGAGGGCGGCCGGCCGGATCATGTCCGGCTCGCCGTCCGCCCGCAGGACGGGAATCCAGGCCTCGGTCAGGAGAGAGAAGGGTGGGACCACGGCACTCCCTGGGCGAATCGTTTCTGAGTCGTCTCAGGTCACGGTTGCATAACGCACGACCTTACGGAAGGCGCAAAAGGCCCTTTCCGGCGACTCTGAGTGTGTGTAAAAACAAGAGACGCGCGGGAGTGGAGTCCCGCGCGTCAGGGCCGATAAATTAGGCTCTTCTGGCTTGGGTCATGAGCCACATGCCCAGACCTCCTTTCGCTGCCTCCGAGGCGGCTTCTTTGAGCGGACCTTACCACCAGCCGGCAGGGGGCAACCTCCCTGCCGGCTGATGTGCATCAGAGACTACCTCGCGAACAGCGTCAACGAGAATTTTTGAGATCCGCTAAAGCGGATTTCACCATCTCTTCCATCCCCGCGTCTGCGGGGAACGCACCCGTCCTAGCGGCTTGCACCATCTTGGTTCATCCCCGCGCCTGCGGGGAACACTCCTTACGGACGGCTACCGCAATTATACTCCTGTCTCGCTGCATGTCGAGAGGACAAGGACTCACACCTATCCTTCAACTGAAGATGAAGCCAACCTCTGGCAATGGCGCCCCCACTCAAGCCGCAGAGCCGAGGCTTCGCCGTGCCGCCTCCGGCTCCCGGGCGAGCAGGGTCAGGAGCGGGTTGACCGCCGGATCGGGCCGGATGCTCCCCAGCTCCCACTCGCGCCACGTCTCGACCGGAACCCCGATCCACGCCGCGAACTGGGCCTGGGTCAGGCCGTAGCGCTCGCGCACGAAGCGGGGCGGATAGCTCACCCGCACGGCCTCCGGCGTCGAAACCTCTGGATCGTAGGTTCATCCCCGCGCCTGCGGGGAACACATGTAGAACGCACCGTCCTCGCCCCGCCCGATCGGTTCATCTGCTGCGCGCCTGCAGGGAATACGAGGCCGCGACGGGCATCCCCATCGCCGTCATCGGTTCATCCCCGCGCCTGCAGGGCTGTCCGGGGAAAGACGTGGCGCAGATATTCTCCTCTCCCCGTGGGCGGGGAGAGGCCTGAGCTCCGAAGGGGCTCAGGGAGCAGCGAACCGAAGGTTCGCCGCGAGGGTGAGGGGGTGTTTCCGGACGAGTCTCACGCGTCGAGCCCCCTCACCCTCGCTCCAGCTTCGCCTTCGCTTGCTGCGTTCCCTGAACGGGAACACAGCCCTCTCCCCGCCCGCGGGGAGAGGGGAAACCCGCGCCTTACATTTTTGCCGGACAGCCCTGCCGCGCCTGCGGGGGCGACGATGCCCCGGATCGGCGCCGGGCGCCAGGGTTCAGGAAGGCGCGAAGCCCGCTCAGAGCATGAGCCCCAGCCGCGTCCCATACGTCACGACGAGGGACCCGCCATCCTCCGCCACCAGCGTCCCCTGCCAGGTGCCGTCCGGCTGAGGCTCCAGGGGCAGCAGGATCACGGCGTCGTCGAAGCGGCTCCAGCCGGCCCGGGCCGCCGCGACGGCGTCGTGCCAGGTCGCGGCGGGGGCGAGGTGGCCGCGCAGCTTGCGGACCGCCACCGTGACCTCGGAGAGGGCCCAGGCCAGCCGGAGGTCGGCGTCGGGATGCCAGGGCACCAGCCGGCCGTCCGCGACCCGGGCGAGGCGCAAGGTGCGGCTCTCCTCGGCGAGGCGGGTCGGCACCGTGCCCTCGTCGGGCCAGGCCTGGTCGGGCCAGTAGCCGGCGGCGGCGGCGAGCAGCGCGCCGCGGGCGGCGGCGCGCTCGGCCCCGGACCGGCCGACCGCGTCGAAGTGGATCGACAGCAGGGGCGCGGGGATGTCGGTCTCGTCGTCGGAGAACACCGCCTCGATCGCCGGGCGCACGTCCTGCGGCACCCGGAAGGCGGGGCGGGCCGCCAGCTCCCGGGCGGTGCGCCACAGGAGGCCGTGGTCGCGGTAGACGTAGGCCGCGCGGGGAAAGGCGGCGGCGGCCCAGTCGGCGGCGACGGCGCCGGCGGGATCGGGCGAGACCACGACGAGCTCCGGGCCGGGGATCAGCCGGTCGCGGCCGGTGTGGCGCCACAGGCGGCCGGCGCGCTGGAGCACCGAATCGACCGGCGCGAGATCGGTGACCACGAGGTCGAAATCGAGGTCGAGCGAGCTCTCGGCGACCTGGGTCGCGACCAGCACCCGGCCGCGCCGCTCCGCCGGCGTCGAGGCCTTGCCGAACCGCGCCAGGACCCGGGCCTCGACCGCGAGGCGGTCGCCCATGGCGAAGCGGGCGTGGAAGAGGTCGGGATCGAGGCCCGCCGCCCGCAGGGCGGCCGCGCCCTCGACCGCGTCGTCGACGCTGTTGCGGATCCAGGCGATGCAGGCCCCGGCCTCCGCGGCGGCGCGGATCCGCGCGAGGGCGGCGTCCTTGTCCGGCACGCGGGTGACCGCGAGGGTGCGGCACAGGTCCGCCCGGGCGTCGAGGGGCGCCTCCGCCGGGTCACGCCCGGGGGCCAGCAGAGTCGCGAGGGGATAGTCGGTCCTCGCGAGCACCGCCCCGGCGGCGCCGGCGCCGCGGCGCCAGCTCTCCACCAGCTCGGCTTTGGCTCCGGAAGGCAGGGTGGCCGACAGGATCAGGGTGGTGCCGCCGCCGGCGGCGTGGAACTCGACGAGGCGGGCGAGCTCGGCGCTCACATAGGCGTCGTAGGCGTGGGCCTCGTCGACGATCAGCACCTTGCCGGCGAGGCCGGCGAGGCGGACCGTGCCGTAGCGGTTCGGCAGCACCGCCAGCACCGCCTGGTCGATGGTGCCGACGCCGAGATCGGCGAGCAGCGCCCGGCGGCTCTCGCCGGCGAGCCAGGCCGAGGCGACCGCGCCCGATTCCGCCTCCTCACCCCGATCGGCCCCGGGCTCGGGATCCGAAAATCCCGCGGCGGCGGCGCGGAAGCGCGGGTGCAGGCCGGCCCGGCCATGGGCCAGCGCCAGGGAGGGGCGGGCGCCCTCGGCGTAGAGCCGCCCGGCGAGCGGGAGGATCCGGTCGACCATGGCGTTGGCGGTCGCGGTGGTGGGCAGGGCGAGGTAGAGCCCGTCGGCCCGGCCGGCGGCGAGCAGCCGGTGGGCGAGCGTCAGGGCCGCCTCGGTCTTGCCGCCCCCGGTCACGTCCTCGATCAGGATCAGGAGCGGCCCGTCCGGCAGGGGGACCATCCCGGCCCAGTCCTGGACCGCGGTCGGCGGGCGGGACAGGCCGGTCAGGTCCGCGAAGGCGAGGCGCGGGCCGGGCCGCGCCGGCACCAGGCCGGCCTCGCGCAGGGCCGCCTCGGCCCGGCCACAGGTCTCGTCCCGGTAGGCCGCGAGGTCGGTCCCGGGTGCGGCGTAGGGGAACCAGGCCTGGTTGGACCCGATCCAGTCGGCGAGCGCGGTCATCCCGGCGACGAGCCAGCTCGCCTGCGCCGCCGCGGCCGCGCGCGGGGCGGGCACCTCCGGCGCCGGCAGCAGCGTCTCGACCGCCTCCCAGTAGGCGAGGGCCGCAGATGCCGAGGCCGGCGGGAAGAGCGGTCGCCAATCCTCCGGCTGCCAGCTCTCCGACATCGCCACCGGGCGGCCGTGATGCCCGAAGATCGGCTGGAGCAGGCGGTTGCGCGGCGCCGCGCCCCAGCCCCGCATCAGGCCGGAGGGCGCGGCCCGGGCCATCAGAAGGCCGCCGACGAGGCGCAGGCCCGCCGCCGGGTGGCCGGGATCGGGGATCCCGGGCGGCGGCAGGTGGGAGGGGCAGAGTGCCGGCACCTTGGCCTGGAACAGGTGGGAGAACTTGCCGATGTCGTGCAGGGCGAGAAGGTGCAGCCACAGGGCCTCGAAGGCCGGCACGTCGAGCCCGAGCCCCGCCGCCAGGGCCCGGGCCGCCCGCGGCCGCGCCCGCAGCAGCGCCCGGCCGGCGGCCGCCACGTCGAGGCCGTGGGCCCAGGCCGGGTGGAAGGGGTGGGCCTTGCCCCAGACGATCCGCGCCGCCTGATCCTGCATCAGGTCCATGATTCGCCCGCTCCCCGATTCGCCAGGGGCATGGTCGGCGTGCGATCGCGGCGCCGTCGAGGGCCGAAAATGGAAAACTGCGTGGCCGCCGGAGCCGGCGAAGGAACCCGCTTGTCACCCGCCGCAACTGCCTCTATACGCCCTCTCACACCGGGGCCGCGACACGCGGCGCCGAGGGCGCGTAGCTCAGCGGGAGAGCACTACGTTGACATCGTAGGGGTCACAGGTTCGATCCCTGTCGCGCCCACCATCACCACTCCGGATGTCGGGAGTTCATCTCCCCGGAGCGGTGCCGGACCGGTTGGTCCGGATCGGATGACAGAGAGTGACGGCCCCTCGCTCGCGAGGGTTGCCGGACAAGGCCTCCGGATATCGACGACGGCAGGCCGGATGGGCGCGTAGCTCAGCGGGAGAGCACTACGTTGACATCGTAGGGGTCACAGGTTCGATCCCTGTCGCGCCCACCATCCTCCCTCTCGCATCTGGTGCCGTCTCCTCCTCGCCGACGGGATCCTCCTCATGACCGATCAGGATGTGGGGGTGGCCTTCGCCACCCTGGCGACCGCCCTCGCGGTGGCCCTGCACAAGCAGGGCGTCGCCGACGGCGAGGCGCTGCTCGCCGAGACCGTCGGCACCCTCGAGGCGGTCGTGCAGGACGATTATCCCGAACACGCCAAGGCGATCCTGACGGCCTGCGCCCGCTCGCTGCGGGCGGCCGAGGGCTGACGTTTCCGCGGCCGTGCCGTCACCGATCCGGCCATGACGGGGCAGGGCCTTCCTCTCCGGCCCAGGCCGCGTGCACCATGCCGCGGGCGGTGTCGGGCTTCGCCTCGCCGATGAAGATCACGACCGGGCCGTGCGCGTCACGGCGGGGATCGTAGAAGTCGAGCAGGCCCGGATACCGGTGCTGGACGAAGGCGGGCCTCAGCGCCCGGCGGGCGAGCCAGTGGTCGATGACGACCTGGTCGCCGTGGACCGCGTTCGGGACCGGGCCGCAGGAGCCCGGCTCCATCCAGCGCGCGGGCTCGGCCGCGAAGGCCGCGTAGAGCGGGGACAGCGCGTCGCCCTGCCAACGCAGCAGCGCGCTGGAGACGCGGTCTTTGTGAAAATAATCCTCCATCGCCGCGAGGCCCGGCTCGGCCAGCGCGTCGGCCGGCCCGGTCAGGACGGTGTCGAGGTCGCACAGGAGCACCGTCCCGTCGGCGAGGCCGGGGCGAAACGCCTCCATCTTCGCCCACCAGGCCGGCCAGTCGTGCCGGAGCGGCACCCGCTCGACGCCCGCGACCGCGAGGGGCAGGTCGGTGAGGCAGAGGATCCGCCCGAAGGCCGGCGCATGGCGCCGCACGCCGCGGGCGAGGCGCGCGACCCACGTCGCGTCGTAGCGGCCGCCGCTCTTCAGGACGGTGATCAGGGTTGCCATGAGGGAGAGGTCATCCGTCGGACGAGGGAGGGTGCAGGCGCAAGCGGCCGGCCGCCGCGGCATCGGCGAACCAGGCGCGCTCGGCCGCCCAAGGGTGGCCGGGCCAGCCGGCGAAGCCGAAGCCGTGGGCCTCGACCGCGGGAGCGCCCGCCGGTCGCCCGAGGAGGAGGGCGAGCGCGACGAGGAAGCCGGTGCTCGGGTTCGGGCGGCCGCCGGCACAGGGCCCGAGCACGCGCCGGGCCTCGTCGTGGAGCGCTTCGGGCAGGACGTGGACCGGCTTGCCGAGGGGGCGCAGCAGAGCCAGCGCCCCGCGGGTGAAGCAGATCGGCTCGGGGCGATTGTGCGCCTCCGGCAGCATCGGGAACGGCAGCACGAAGGCCTCGGCCCGGCGGACCACCGGGCGGTCGAGGAAGCCCGGATCGGCGAGCCATTCGCGCATCTGCCCGCCGCGATTGACCAGGGCGAGATGGGTGACGCGCGATCCGCTCCGGCCGCCGAAGCCCGGCGCGTTGTTGAAGCGCAGGACGGATGCGGCCGCGTCGGCCGCTCCCGCCTCGGTCCCGGGGGCGTTGCCCACGAGGGCGACCGCGCCGAGGTCGGACAGGCCCGGCCAGGCCGCGCGGAGGGGGTCGACGTCGTCGGGCACGCGCGGCAGATGTCTCGGGGCGGGGGGAACCGACGACCGGGTTCGTCGGATGCATCCCGGAGGTATGGCGCCCGGCCCGCGCGACCAGCCCCGACCGGTACGGACCCGAGCGATGCCCGTGACGACCTCTTCGCGCCGCTGCTTTCTCTGCGCGGCCGCCATGCTGGCACCGAGCGACCGCCGCCTGACCGACTCTTCCGGGCGCGAGCGCGCCTTCCCGGTGGCCTGCGGCTCCTGCGGCGTCCTGACCGAGCGGGACGCGGATCCGGCGGCGTGCTGGCGCGACCTCGGACGTCGCCTCGACGAGCCTACTTTCGTGCCCAATCCGGAGGCGCCCTACGGGCTCGACCTCTACACCCTGCGCATCGCCGCGACCCGCCGCGGCCGCGGCGTCGCCCCGCTCGACCCGCGGGACCGCGCCGGGCTCCTGGCGCCGCACAGCCCGCTCGCGGCGCGGGCCCGGCTCCACGACCTCGCGGAAGGCCCCCCGGTCTCCCTCGGCCTCCTCTGCCGCCCGGCGGAGCTTCCCGCGGTGCTGGCCGGCCTCGCACCGCACGCCGCCTGGACCGACGACGTCGCGATCCTCCTCGACGGCGCGGCCGCGCCGGCCCGCGCGGTAGCGGTCGCGGGCTTCGCGGACGGGGCGGTGCGGGTGGCGAGCCGGCCCCTCGCGGGCGACTTCGCCGGGCAGCGCAACGCCCTCCAGGACCTCGCGCGCCACGCCTGGATGCTGCAGCTCGACGCCGACGAGACCCTCGAGCCCGAGACAGGGCGGCGGCTGCCGGCGCTCGCGGCGCTGGCCGAGGACGGCGACGTCGTCTCGGTCGGGCTGCCCCGGCGCAACCGCGTCGACGGGGTCCTGTCGGACGTCTACCCGGACGTGCAGTACCGGCTGAACCGGACGACCGTACGCTATGCCGGCCGCGTCCACGAGCGCCCGGTCCTCGACGGCGGCTGGCGCCGCGGCTTCATCGCCCTCCACGGCGCGATCGACCACCGCTTGAGCCGCACCCACGTCCTGGCCCGGTCGCGGACCTACGAGGCGCTCGATCCGGGGAGGGGGCGGATCGAGGAGGAGGAGGCGTTGCTGCAGCCTTTTCGGGAATGAGATTGCGTGCTTCGGATTGGATTGATGTGCCAATTCTGAAATAAATCGCGGGATCCCCTCTCCCGAGTGGGAGAGGGGTAGGGGTGAGGGTGACACGCTTCCGTGTGAAGCTCTAAGCGCCGTACTAGCAGATCAACATTTGGTGCCTGACTCAGGACCGTAGCACCCTCACCCCCGACCCCTCTCCCACACGGGAGAGGGGAGGCGTGCTTCACCTTTACTCGGACAGATCAAGGGGAAACGGTGTCATCTCCACGCGCCGCCGCGATCGCCCGCCAATACAACGCAAGCGTCTCAGCCCCCAGGCTCGCCCGGGTGAACCGCCCGGCCGCCGCGAGCGCACGGGCGCGGTAGACCCGGCGCAGGGCGGGATCGCGCAGCAGCGGGCGCAGGGCGTCGGCGAGCGCCGGGCCGGTGGCGGCGGCCGCGAGCGGTCCCGCCTCGGGCACGCCGACGAAGGCGCGGGCGCTGGCATCCTCGGCGCAGGCCAGAACCGGCCGGCCATAGGCCAGGGCCTCCTGGTAGACGAGGCCGAAGCTCTCGTAGCGCGAGGGCGCCAGGACCGCGTGCGCCCCGGCATAGGCCGCGGCGAGCGCCCCGGCATCGATCCGGCCGCGGGCGTGGAGGCGTTCCAACGCCGCCGCGGGCAGGTCCGCCGGCAGGTCGCCGGGCGGCACCCCGACGAGGTCGAGCCGGAACGGCGGCACCTCGCCCCGCTCCTGCTCCGCGGCGAGCAGCGCGACCGCGGCGAGCAGCGCGTCGAAGCCCTTTCGCGGTTCCGCCCGCCCGACGAAGAGCAGGCGCACAGGCGCCTCCGCCGCCGGGTAGGGCGCGTCGCGGGCGCTCGTGGCGATCTCCGGCGGCAGGCTGAGGCCGATCACCGCGTCGGGCCGGCGGCCCGGGAGGCGGTAGGCCCGGGCGATCACCGCCGCATGCGCCGCGGTGTTGGCGATGAGGCCGGCGCTGCCGCGCGCCTGGCGTCGTTCGAGGGCGTCGGCGGTGGCCCCGTCGAGCCGGTCGCGCAAGGTTGTCGCGGGGCCCCGGGTGAAGGCCGCCGGGGTCGAGGAGCGGGTCACCAGCGGCAGGTCGCGGCGCCCGGCGAGCAAGGCCGCCGGGGCGTACCAGTTCGTCGCCTCGACCACGTCGAAGGGCGCGCGGGCCTGGGCGGCGAGCACCGCGCGGCGGAAGGCGAGGGGCGCGGCGAGGTGGCCGACCGAGCCCCAGATGCGTAAACGCGCGAGGCGGCCCGCCGGCGGCAGGCCGAGGCCGACCACCGTGACGCCGCCGACCCGCGCCGTGCCCGTGCGGTCGAGGGTGAACACCGTCACGTCGGCGCCCGCCTCCGCCAGGCTCTCGGCGATCTCCCGCGCCGCGGTCGAGAGGCCGCTCGGGGCCGGCGGGTAGTCCCAGGCGAGGAGGGCGGTGCGCATCAGACCGCCAGCAGGCGCCGGTAGAGGGCGAGGTAGTCCCGCGCCATGCGCTCGGCGGTGAAGCGCTCCTCGAAGCGGCGGCGCACCCCCGCCCGGTCGATCTCGCCGATCCGGGCCAGCGCCGCCACCGCCTCGTCCTCGGAGGAGACCACGAAGCCCGACACCCCGTCCTCGACGATCTCCGGCACCGAGCCGCGGTTCCAGGCGATCACCGGGGTGCCGCAGGCCATCGCCTCGATCATCACGAGGCCGAACGGCTCCGGCCAGTCGATCGGGAACAGGAGCGCGGCGGCGCCGGAGAGAAGCGCGCCCTTGGCCGCGTCATCGACCGGCCCGAGATAGACCGCGTCCTCGGCGAGCAGCGGGCGCACCGCGCGGTCGAAATAGCCCGGGTTGCCGACATCGATCGTGCCGCCGAGCCGGATCGGGACGCCCGCCGCCCGCGCCGCCCGGATCGCGGTGTCGGGCCGCTTCTGGTCGGTCATCCGCCCGACGAAGGCGAGGTACCCGCCCGGCGCGAGGGACGCGGCGTAGCGGTCCCGGTCGATGCCGTGATGCACCATCCCGGCCCGGTTCGAGACCGGGATGCCGGCCGCTTGCGCCGCCGAGATCGCCGCCACCGGCAGGTCCGGAAACCCTTCGAAGAACAACGCCCGGTCGAGCTCGTCGACCCGCCAATGGATCGTCGTCAGGCTGCGGCGCCGGCGCTCGCCCAGGAGCGCGGCATGGGCGAACTCGCCGTGGCAATGGACGATGTCGAAGTCGTCGAGGCGCAGGCGCAGGGCTTCGAGCTGAAGGGCATCGAGAGCTGCCGGCACGCCCGGCGCGACGGTGCCGTAGCGGTGCTCCAGGGCCGCAAGGCTCGGATAATTACCGATACGGGGTAAGTGTGTCGCACTGTCCGAGGGGGCGAACAGCGTTACCTCCACGCCCAAGCTTCGCAGCGCCGTGCTGAGGTCGTGGATGACCCGCTCCGTGCCGCCGTGATGGGTCGGGGGAATGGGAAAGATGTTCGGAGCGATTTGGGCGACGCGAATCACAGACTGTACCTCACCTGAATCGTCCTGTCCTTCGGGATACTCCGCTACGGCAGCGGCCTGATGTTCGTTCTTCACGTCGCCCTGCAGGGCTGCCTGCGCGGCCGGGACGTCGTCTACGGGCTCACCGCCGATACCGGCGGCCATATCCGCTACCTGCTCGATCTCGTCGCCGCCTCGGCGCAGGATCCCGGGATCGACCGGATCGTGGTGGCGACGCGCCTGTTCGACGGCCCGCCCGGGCCCGATTACGCCGTGCCCGAAGAGCGGGTCGGCGACAAGGTCGTGCTCGTGCGGCTGGCGAGCGCGTCCCCGGGCTACCGGACCAAGGAGGAGATGCACGCGGAGGTGGCGAGCTTCGCCGGGAGCCTGATCGCCTGGATCGGCGCGCAAGGATCGGCCCCCGACCTGATCCACGCCCATTACGCCGACGCCGCCGCGGTGGCGGCGATCGTCGAGGCGCGCCTGGGCATCCCGTTCGTGTTCACCGCCCACTCGCTGGGCCGGGTCAAGGCGTCGATGCTGGGGAAGGGGGCGGCGGAGAACCCCGCACTCGCCCGCCGGATCGCCACCGAGGAGGAGGCGCTCGCCCGCGCCAGCCTCGTCATCGCCTCCTCGCGCGACGAGGCGGAGGTGCAGTACGCCGGCTACGCCGCCTACGATCCGGGCCGGGTGCGCGTCCTGCCGCCGGGCAGCGACCTCGCCCGCTTCGCCGACAGCCGGCCCGACCCGCGGGTCGACGCCACGATCGCGCGCTTCCTGCACGATCCGGAGAAGCCGGTGCTGCTGGCGCTGGCCCGCCCGGTGGCGCGCAAGAACCTCGCCGCCCTGGTCCGGGCCTACGGCGAGAGCGCAGACCTCCAGGCGCGGGCGAACCTCGTCGTCGTCGCCGGCACCCGGGAGGACATCGACGCCCTCGACGGCGACATGGCCGCGACGATGCGCGACCTCCTGGTCCTGATCGACCGCCACGATCTCTACGGCCGGATCGCCTATCCCAAGACCCACCGGCCCGAGGACGTGCCGGCGCTCTACGCCCATGCGCGGGCGCGCGGCGGCCTGTTCGTCAACCCGGCGCTCAACGAGCCCTTCGGCCTGACCCTGCTCGAGGCCTCCGCCGCCGGCCTGCCGCTGGTCGCCACCGACAGCGGCGGTCCCAACGACATCGTCGAGACCTGCGGCAACGGAATCCTGGTCGATCCGCGCGATCCCGGCGCCATCGCGGCGGCCTGCACGCGCATCCTCGACGACGCAGGCCTCTACGCGGCCTGCGTCGCCGGCGGCGCGCGGGCGGCCGCCGCCTACGACTGGGACCGGCACGCGGCGCGCTACCACGCCCTGCTGCGGGCGCTCGGCACGCCCGTGCCCCCGTTGCGGGCGCCGCGCCAGCTCCTGGTCTGCGACATCGACAACACGCTCGTCGGCTGCGCGGCGGGCTTGAGCACCTTCCGGCGCTGGCGCAGCCGGCAGGCCGGGCTGGCCTTCGGGGTCGCGACCGGGCGCTCGTTCCATAGCGCCATGGCGGTGCTGGAGCAGCAGGACAGCCCGCGGCCGCAGGTGATGATCACCTCGGTCGGCTCCGAGATCTACCACCTCGACGGCAACGGCGTGACCTACACGGCGGACGCCGCCTGGCGCGGGACGATCGCCGCCGGCTGGGAGCGGGAGCACGTACGCGCCGCGCTCGACGGCCTCGACGGGCTGGCACCCCAGGGCCCGCTGGAGCAGCGCGCGTTCAAGCTGAGCTATTTCGGCGACGCCGCGGCGGCTCAAGGCGTGCGGGCCCGCCTCGCCCGCGCGGGCTTGCGCGCCAGCGTGATCCACAGCCACGGCCGCTACCTCGACGTCCTGCCCGAGCGGGCCTCGAAGGGCACCGCCGTCGACCACGTCCGCGCCCTCTACGGCCTGCCCGAGCGGGCCCTGTTCGTGGCCGGCGATTCGGGCAACGACGTCGAGATGCTGCGCGCCCGCGCCCAGTCGATCATCGTGGCGAACTATTCCGACGACCTCGCCGGCCACGCGGCGCTCCGGCACTCCTACGTCGCCCGGGCCTCGCATGCCCGCGGCATCATCGAGGGCGTGGGACATTTCCGCCGGGCGCTCGCCCATGCGGGCTGAGTCCAGCGTGCTCACCCTGGTGCGCGGCCGGGCCGACCGGCTGCGCAACCTGATGCGCGGCCTCGCCCGCCAGACCGCGCATCCGCGCGAGCTCGTCATCGCCTGGATGCAGGCGGAGCCGGCTCCCGAGCTGCCCGATCCCGGCTGCCCGGTCCGCCACCTGCACGTGCCGGGCGAGCCGATGCCGCTCGCCGCCGCCCGCAACCGGGCGGCGGAGGCCGCCTCCGGCGACCTCCTGATCTTCCTCGACGTCGACTGCATCCCGGGCGCCGGCCTCGTCGCGGCCTATGCGGGGGCCGCCGCGCGGACCGACGGCCTGTTCCTCGGCGAGGTGCTGTACCTGCCCCCCGACGCCGCGGCGGGCGACGAGGCGGCGCTCGACCGGCTCGGCCGCGCCCATCCGGCCCGCCCCCCGGCGCCCGTGACCGGGATCCGCCCCGAGCCGGATGCCGGCCAGCTCTGGGGCCTGTCCTTCGCGCTGCCGGCGCGGGCCTGGCGCGCGGTCAGCGGCATGGACGAATCTTACGCCGGCTATGGCGGCGAGGAGACGGATCTGGCCGCCCGCCTGAGCCTGAGCGGCCTGCCGACCTACTGGGTCGCGGGAGCACGGGCCTACCACCAGCACCACCCGGTCCACGTGCCGCCCTTGCAGCACTTCGTGCCGATCCTCGCCAACGCGGAACGCTTCCGGGCCCGGCACGGGCGCTGGTGCATGACCTACTGGCTCGGCCAGTTCCGCGACGCCGGGCTGATCGACTGGGACGAGGGCGCCGAGGCGATCCGCCTCCTCCGCCCCCCGACCCTCCCTGAGATCGCCGCCGCCTTGCGGCCCGACGCCCTGTTCTCCTGAGAAATCTCATGAAGAAGCCGATCGCGTTCTTCGTCCACCACCAGGGCCGGGGCCACGCCAACCGCACGATGGCGGTGGCGGCGGAGTTCGCCCGCGACCGCCCGGTCTCGGTGCTGACCGCCGGTCCCCACCTGTTCGAGGGCTTTTCCCGCGACGTCGAGATCGTGGCCCTGCCGAACATGATCGGCGCCGCGGTGCCGACCCCGCGCCTCTACGCCGAGCCGACGCCGCAGGTGATGCATTGCGTCCCCCTCGGGCTCACCGAGATGCGCCGGACGATGCGCCAGATCCTCGACCATCTCGACGAGCGCGGCATCGGCCTGTTCGTCGTCGACGTCTCGGCCGAGATCGCGCTGCTCGCCCGCATCGCCAGCGTGCCGGCGGTGCAGATCCGCATGCACGGCGACCGCCAGGATATCGGCCATGTCGGGTCCTACGAGGCCTGCGTCGGGATGCTGGCGCCGTTCGACGCGCGGCTGGAGCAGGACGAGTATCCGGCTCACTTGCGGGCCAAGACCTTCTACAGCGGCGGGTTGTGCACCAGCGTCGACCGGGTGCCCGACCGGGCCGAGGCTCGGGCCAGGCTCGGCCTCGACCCGGATCGCGAGATCGTCGTGGCGGTCACCGGCGGCGGGGGCAGCGGTACGCCCTACGCGCCGCTAACGGTCGCGGCCCGCGCCGCGCCGGACGCCCTGTGGCTGACCCTCGGGCCGACCCACCGCGAGGGCCACGAGACGGATTTCTCCAACCTGCGCGAGCTCGGCTGGGTGCCCTCGGTCACCGAGTACCTGGCGGCGGCCGACCTCGTGGTGGCCTCGGCGGGCGACAACACGGTGCACGAGGTCGCCCGCGTCGGCGGCCGCCTGATCGTGATGCCGGAATGGCGCTATTTCGGCGAGCAGACCCGCAAGGCCGAGGCCCTGGTGCGCCTCGGCGCCGCGGTCCAGGCCCCGGTCTGGCCCGGCGACCTCCAGGGCTGGCGCGATCTCCTCGCCCGCGCCCGCGCCCTCGACGGGGCCGCCCTGAAGAGCCTCTACGCGCCGGACGCCGCCGCCCGCGCCGCCGGCTGGCTCGAAGGGCTGACCGACGAGTTGTGGCAGGGCGCCGCCGCGGCGCCGCCTTTGCGCGTCGTCGCGGCCGGTTGAACCTCCCTCATCCCCTGTGCCGGAATTTCTCTTGCCGGAGCCGAGAGCCCGCATGTCCACCGTTTCCGTCGTGACCCTGGCCAAGGGCCGGCCGGCCCATCTGGCGAACGTCCTGCGCGGCCTGGAGCGCCAGACGCAAAAGCCCGTCGAGTTCATCGTCGCGGTGATGCAGGACGACCTCTACGATCTGCCAACGGCCTCCTTCCCGGTGCGCCAGACCCGGGTGCCGGGCGCGGCGCTGCCGCTCGCCGCCGCGCGCAACCGCGGCGTCGCGGCGGCCACCGGCGAGGCGATCGTCTTCCTCGACGTCGATTGCATT
This sequence comes from Methylobacterium sp. 174MFSha1.1, assembly GCF_900116815.1. Taxonomy (NCBI): domain Bacteria; kingdom Pseudomonadati; phylum Pseudomonadota; class Alphaproteobacteria; order Hyphomicrobiales; family Methylobacteriaceae; genus Methylobacterium; species Methylobacterium sp. 174MFSha1.1. The sequence continues at coordinate 68,563 of NZ_FPCB01000005.1, forward strand.
CCCGCACCCGACCTCGTCGCCGATTACGCGGCGGGGTTGTCCGCCCTCGACGGACTGCTGATGGGCGAGGTGCTGCACCTGCCCGAGCACGCCACCCTCGGGGACTGGACCTACGAGCGGCTGGCCGATGTCGCGGAAAAGCATTCCGACCGCCGCGGACCCCCGGCCTCCGGCCTCGAGATCTGCCCCGACTACCGCTGCTTCTGGTCGCTCAACTTCGCGATCCGGCGCGCCACCTTCCTGGCCAGCGGCGGCTTCGACGAGCGCTATACCGGCTATGGCGGCGAGGACACCGATTTCGGCAAGGCCCTCGACCGGAGCGGCCTGCCGATCGCCTGGATGAAGGGCGGGCTCGCCTATCACCAGTACCACCCGCACCACATGCCGCCGGTCCACCACCTCGACAGCGTGGTGCGCAACGCCGAATTGTTCGAGGCCAAATGGGGCTACCGCACCATGGGGCACTGGCTCCACGCCTTCCGGGTGATGGGGCTGATCGACGACACGCCGGACCGGCCGATCCGCATCCTGCGCCACCCCGACGCCGACGACCTCGCGCTCACCGGCCAGCAGGGCCACCAGCCCTACACCAACTCGGCCTCCGTCATCCGCACCATCGAGGCCCGCGGGGAGGCGGGTGCCGTCGCGGTGCCGGCGTGAGGATCGCGCTCCTCGCCCATCTGCGCCACCCGATCGCGCCGCCCTTCGCGGGCGGCCTCGAGGCCTATTGCTGGCACCTCGCCGCGGGACTGACCGCCCGGGGCCACGAGGTCGTGCTGTTCGCCTCCGGCGACAGCGACCCGTCCTTCACCCTCGACGCGGTGAGCCCGGTCCACCACGAGGCGCGCTTCCCGAGGCTGGAGCACCGGGGCGATCCGGGGCTGAGATCCCATGTCGACGCCGCCTACGGCGCCGCCTGCGACCGGATCGCGGCGGGCGGCTTCGACGTCCTGCACAACAATTCCTTGAGCCGCCTGCCGCTCGAGCGGCGGCGCACGGAGCGGGTTCCCACCGTCACCTCGCTCCACGCGCCGCCCTACGACGCCCTGCGCTGGTTCGTGCACGACAGCCCCAGCCCGACCCACCGCCTCACCGCGACCTCGGCCGCGCATCTCCGGTCCTGGTGGCCGGACGGCGCCCCGCCGGAGGCCTCCGTCCTCCACAACGGCATCGATCCCGCCGCCTGGCCCTGGAGCGGGCGCGGCGACGGCTCCGCCGTGTGGAGCGGGCGCCTCGCGGCCGTGAAGGGCGCCCACCTCGCGATGGCCGCGGCGCGGCGCGCCGGCCTGCCCCTGACCCTGTTCGGCCCGGTCGAGGAGACGGATTACTGGGAGGGTACGATCGTCCCGCAGCTCGGCGGGCCGGTCCGCTACGGCGGCCACCTGCCCGGACCGGCTCTTGCCGCCGAGCTCGGCCGCGCCTCGGTCTTCCTGTTCACCCCGTGCTGGGACGAGCCGTTCGGCCTCGCGGCGATCGAGGCGATGGCCTGCGGCTTGCCCGTCGCCGGATTCGCCCGCGGCGCCGCCGCGGAGATCATCGGCGAGGCCGGCCGCCTGGTTCCGTCCGAGGACACCGCGTCCCTGGCCGCGGCGATCCCGGCGGCCCTCGCCGTGCCGCGCTCCGTCCCGCGCGAGCGGGTCCTGCGCCTGTTCACCCGCGACCGCTGGCTCGATGCCTGCGAGGCCCTCTACGCCGAGGCCCGCGCCGGCGCGCCGTCTCCGTCCCCCGCCTCCCGAGCCGCACCATGACCCGCCAGACGATCATCGACGCGCTGTGGCACGGCCGCGATCCCTTCGCGGATCCGCCGGAGACCCTGCGCCCCCTCGACCTCCAGGGCTGGCGTAGCGTCCACCCCTATCTCGACGAGGCGGTGCACGAGTGGCGCCCCGGCGTGGTGGTCGAGATCGGCACCTGGAAAGGCGCGAGCGCGCTCCACCTCGCCCGGACGATGGCCGCAGCCGGCGTGCCCGGCACGGTGATCGCGGTCGATACCTGGCTCGGCGCCGTCGACCACTGGGCCGATCCGGCCTTGTTCTCGGAGCTCGCGACGGAGAACGGCTATCCGAGCCTCTACCGAACCTTCCTGGCCAACGTCCTGCGCGAGGGCATGGCCGACCGGATCGTGCCGCTTCCGCTCGATTCGGTGAACGCCGCCGAGCTCATGCGCCTGCGCGGCGTCGCCGCCGACGTGATCCACCTCGATGCCGGCCACGAGGAGGCCTCGGTGGCGGCGGATCTCCGGGCGTGGTGGCCGGTGCTGCGTCCCGGCGGGTTGTTCATCGCCGACGATTACGACCGCCTCGGCGGAAAATTTCCCGGCGTCGGCCGCGCCGTCGACGCGTTCTGCGCCGAGCACGGGCTGGAGGGGCCCTGGTCGTTCCGCGGCAAGGCCAAGTTCCTCAAGCCGAAAGTCCTCAAGCCGATCTCGGGCGGGTGAGCCCGGGGGCCGGCGGGGACATCCTGGCCGAGGACGGCCTCCTCTGCCAGGATGTCCCGGGCTCGATCCGGAAGAGGACAGAGTGCGCTTCTTAAGTTGTCGTGACGTGGCCTCCACCTCGTGCGGCTCGACGGATCGGTGAAGGCGAAGCAGGACGGTGCGACGGATCGGCCCGAGGTGGCTCGCAGCGCTGACCACCGAATCCCAGAAACGACGAAGGCGGCCCGAGGGCCGCCTGTCGTAAATCTCTGATCGAGCAGAATTTCGAATGGTCGGAGCGAGAGGATTCGAACCTCCGACCCCTAGTCCCCCAGACTAGTGCGCTAACCGGGCTGCGCTACGCTCCGACGCCCCGAAGAGGGCGAGCGGGGTATTAGCGCCGCGCTCATCGCGACGCAAGCCCCTTCCGCATGCCCAGGTCAACCGGCGAGGGCGTCGGGGCCGCGATGGCCGGCGGGGACGCCGTCGATCAGGAAGGCGACGCCGTCGGAATGGGCTCTGCGCAGGGGCAGGATCGCCTGGTAGGCGGGGGACTCGTACCAGGCCCGGGCCCGGGCGCGGTCCGGGAAGGCGATGACGACGAGGTCGCCGGAAAAGTCGCCTTCGAGCGGGTCGGGACGGGCGCCGTGGACGAGGAACCGGCCGTCGAACGGCGCCAGGGTGGCGTCGATGTGCGCGAGATAGGTCGCGATCGCGGGGCCGATGTCCACGGTGCGCAGATGGGCGACGGCGTAGGCGGGGAGGCTCATGAGTCCGTGTCTCCTGGCAGGAGCGGCGGGAGGAGGCGGTGGAGCAGGGCGGCGGTCCCGGGATCAGCCGGGAAGAAGGCCTCGACGGCGAGTTCCGACAGGGTGATGTCGACCGGCGTGCCGAACACCGTGGTGGTGGACAGGAGCGAGAGGCGGCCCGCCGGGAGGGCGAGGACGAGGGGCACCGCGACGCCGTCGCCGCTCCCGTCCCCGGACGGCGCGCCCGGCGGGGCGGAATAGTCGGCGAGCTCGTCCGCGAGCCGGGCGAGGACGGGATCGCCGCTGGCGGCGACCTGCCGGCGCAGGCGGTCGAGGAGATGGGCGCGCCACTCGCCCAGGTTGAGGATGCGCGGCGCCAGGCCGCCGGGATGCAGACTCAGGCGCAGCACGTTCACCGGCGGGGCGAGGAGGGCGGGGTCGACCCCGTCGAGGAGGGGGCTCACCGCGGCGTTGGCGGCGATGAGGGTCCAGTGGCGGTCCACCGCCAGGGCCGGGTAGGGGGCGTGGCCATCGAGGATCCGTGCCACCGCCCGGCGGGCGGGGGCCAGCGCCGGGTCGTCGAGGGAGCGCTCGACGAAGACCGGGGCGTAGCCGGCGGCGAGCAGCAGGGCGTTGCGCTCGCGCAAGGGGATGCCGAGACGCTCGGCGAGGTGCAGCAGCATCGCCCGGCTCGGCCGGGCCCGGCCGCTCTCGAGGCAGCTCAGGTGGCGCTGGGAGATCTCCGCCTCCAGCGCCAGGTCGAGCTGGCTGAGGTGCCGGTGCCGGCGCCACGCCCGCAGGATGCCGCCCGGCGGGCCGGCGGGACTTAGCATCGGCGGGGCCTCCCTCAGGCCGGGACCCGGTCGAGGAAGCCGGTCACCTCGGCGAGGCGGCCGCCCTCCAGGGTGGCGAAGTCCGTGCCCTCGACCACGCCCTCGCCGCCCTCGGGCGCCAGGGCCCAGGAAAAGCGCAGGCGGTCGCCATAGCCGTCGGGCCGGCCGGCGAGGCGGAAGCGCAGGCCGGGGAAGCGCGCCTGCACGGCGCCGATCAGGGCGTCGAGCCCGTCATGGCCCTCGCCGGCCATCACGGGGTCGCGGTAGCGCGCGCCCTCGGTGAAGGTCTCGGCGAGGAGCACGCGGCGGCGGGACGGATCGGTCTCGTTCCAGGTCGCGAGGTAGCGGGCGGCGAGGGTGGCGGGGTCGGTCATCGGGGCGTCCTTCCTCCGGGTGGGTGCGGGGAGGAGAATGGACGGGAGACCGGGCGCCCGTCGATGACCCGAGAGGTCATCACCGGATGACCCGGGAGGTCATACCGGACCGGGGATCGCGCCGCGCCTACTCGGTCACGATCACCCGGTTCGGCAATTCGTCGGCGTCGCCGGGGCGCGGCGGGGCGGCCTCGGCCAGGATCGCGCCGGCGCCCGCCACCGCCCGCACCAGCCCCTCCGCCAGGGCGTCGCGGCGGAGCGCCGCCACGAGGTCGTCCAGCACCGGCCGCCAGGCCTCGGGGGCCGTGCCGACGCCCGTGTCGGTCACCACGTCGGCGTAGCGCTCGGCCAGGGCGACGTAGATCAGCACGCCGGTGCGGCCGCTCGTGCGGGACAGCCCGCGGGACTGGAACTCGTGCCGGGCGGCGGCCCGCGCCCGGGCGCGGCGGAAGGCGCGGGGCAGGGCGCGCGGCAGGCGGGCGAGGATCGGGGCCGCGGACAGGCCGAGGAGCAGCGCCAGGGCCACGGCGAGCTGGACCACGAAGATCCGGGTGGCGGAGAGCCCGGTGAGCAGGATCAGCGGCCAGGGCACCAGGAGCGCGCCCGCCAGCGCCAGCGCCGGCGGCAGGCTGCGATAGGCGCCCGAGCGGGCCGCCACCATCACGACGATCTCGCCCGCCGTGCCGCGCTCGGCCGCCGCGACCGCGGCCGCGATGCGGGCGCACTCCGCCTCGCTCAGGATCGTCGTCGGGTTCGCCGATTCAGGCGTCACGTCCGGCATCACCAGTCTCCCGAGGCGCCGCCGCCCCCGGACGAGCCGCCCCCGCCCGAGAAGCCGCCGCCGAACCCTCCGCCGCCGCCGCCGAAACCCCCGCCATAGCCGCCGCTCGGGCCGGGCACGACGATCCAGTGGCCGCCGCTGCGCCGGTGCGGCCGTCCGGGACCGCCGCCGCCCCGGGTGAGGAGCCGGACGAGGACGAAACCGGTCACCCCGAGCAGGATCAGCACCAGGACCGGATCGAGGGTGCCGCCCGAATCCTCGCGCACCTCCGCCCGGCGCTGCCACTCGGCGGCGTCGCCCCCGAGGATGCCGAGGATCCCGTCGATTCCGGCCTGGATGCCGCCGGGAAAATCCCCGGCCTTGAATTTCGGCGCCACCGCGCTCGCGATGATCACCTTGGACAGGGCGTCGGTCAGCGCCCCTTCGAGACCGTAGCCGACCTCGATCCGCACCTTGCGCTCGGCGGGGGCGATCAGGAACAGCACGCCGTTGTTGCGCGCCTTGGTGCCGAGGCCCCAGGCGCGGAAGAGCCGGTTCGAAAAATCCTCGACCGAGGTGCCCTGGAGCGAGGGCACGGTCGCGACCACGACCTGGTCGGTCGTCTTGTCCTCGTGCGCCTTGAGCTTGGCGGCGAGCGCCGCGCTCTCCTCGGGCCGCAGCAGGCCGGCGCCGTCGACCACCCGGCCGGTGAGCGGCGGCAGGTCGAGGGCGCAAGCCCCTCCGGCCCAGAGGAGCAGGAGAAGGGCGAGGACCGCCTCCGGGACCCGGCGCATCACCCTAGAACTTCACGTTCGGCGGGCGGCTGGCATCGGGCGTGGCGGTGAAGGCCTCCATGGGCTTGGCCTCCGGGTAGAGGGTGGAGGCGATCCAGCGGCCCGGGATGGTGCGGATCTCGGTGTTGTAGGCCTGCACCGCCTGGATGTAGTCGCGCCGCGCCACCGCGATGCGGTTCTCGGTCCCCTCGAGCTGCGATTGCAGGGCGAGGAAGTTGGCGTTCGACTTCAGGTCGGGATAGCGCTCGACGGTGACGAGGAGCCGGCCGAGCGCGCCGGAGAGCTGGTTCTGGGCGTCCTGGAACTCGCGGAACTTCTGCGGGTCGCTCACCGTCGCGGCGCCGACCTTGACCGAGGTCGCCTTGGCGCGGGCCTCGGTGACCTGCACCAGCACGTCCTTCTCCTGCTGGGCGTAGCCCTTCACGGTCTCGACGAGGTTGGGGATCAGGTCGGCGCGGCGCTGGTACTGGTTCTGCACCTCGCCCCAGCGCGACTTGGCGGCCTCCTCCAGGGTCGGCACCCGGTTGACCGCGTCGCAGGCCGACAGGGTGGTGGCGAGGCCGAGCGCCAGGACGAGGAGGCGCAGGCGGCCGAGGAACGGGGCGGTCATGGTGGCTTTGGCTCCTGGTCCGGGGGGCGGCGCCTCCCGGCGCCGCGAGCGTCGCCGTGGTCAGATAGGCGGCATTCCGCCGCGGACCAGCGGGGCGGGGCGGACTCGAGGCGGGTATCCGGGAGGTCCGCTTGGTGCGGCGGCGCTCCGGCGTTATGCCCTGGCCGCGGCCGGTGCGGGCCGATTCGGGACCGGCATGGCGAAGCGAGCGGCCACGGCGAAGACGGTGAAGGCGGCCAAGAGTGTTCCGGCCAAGCCGAGTCTGGCGGAGCGGCTTCCGGCGACGACGGTGGCCGCGCAGACTGGTCCCTCGGGCCAGCCGCCCTCGGCGACCTCCCTGTGGCGCGAGGCGCGCAACGGTGCCGCCCGGGCGCGGCTGGAAAAATCCCTGCCGGTGGTGTTCCCGCTGCCCGTGCTGCGCCACGCCCTGTCGCGGCCCCTGGTGCCGCCGACGCCGCGGCTCGCCGTCGAGAGCTACTGGCGCCACCACATCCTGCGGGCCGACCGGCTGGCGCGGGCGCTCGCCGCCGCCTCCGGCCAGCCTGAGGGCTGGACCTGGCGCCTCGGCAGCTGGCGCCCCGACGACCGGCGCCTCGACCCGGCGGACCAGGATTTGTCCGAGAAGGGCCTGGCGTTCAGCTTCCGGATGCCGCCGGCGCCGTTCCGCGAGACGCCCTACGCCCGGGGCAAGGGGCATTGCTGCATCTGCGGCCAGCCGGTCTACCGCTTCGGCTGGCACCGTGACCTGTGGGGGGCGGGCACGCCCAACCGCAACGCCGCATGGCACGCCGCCTGCGTCGCCGCCTGGAAGCTCTGGACCGCCCCCAGCGACCACGTGAAGGAACTGAAGCGCCGCCAGGGCCATCGCTGCGCCCAGTCCGGCAAGCGCCTGCTGCGGACCGCCGAGGTCGACCACCGGATGCCGCTCTACCGGATCTGGCGCGAGGAGCGGGCGCGGCCCTGGCCCGAGCTCCTCGGCTACTGGGGCCTGCCGAACCTCCAGGTGGTCAACCGGGCGGTCCACGCCGACAAATGCGCCGCCGAGGCCGGCGAGCGGGCGAGCGCGCGGCGGGCGGGCGGTGCGGAGGACGAGGACCGCCCGTCCCCACCCGATCCCGTCCGGGCGCGGGATCCCCTGTCCCAGGCGGGAGAGGGGTGAGCCGATCCCGGGTGGCCGGCCGCGCCCCGGGATCACCGTCTTCGACACCGGCATCAAGCTGAGGTCCAGCGCGCCGAAGGCTCCTCCGTCAGCCAGTCCATTCCCGCTCCTCCCCTTTCCCGGACGACTGTAGCGAAGCGGAAGGAGATCCGGGATCCAGCGCAAAAAGTCGCGAAGCGTCCTCGTGCCTGTGACGGGGTAGTATTCAGAGCCGCTTCGCGGCACTTTCTCTGCTGGATCCCGGATCTCCTTCCGCTTCTCTTCAGTCGTCCGGGAAAGGGAGAAGCGGAAACGGAATGTCGATCCAATGGATGTTGGCCGCCCCGAACCTGGCCATATCGAAACTTGGCCTTGTGCCAGTGTCGTGTACCCCGTCCCGGGACGGTCCGGAGCGGGTCGACGCCCTCCGGCGCGGTCTGATCAGAGCCGGAACAGCCCCAGCGCGTCCTGCACCGCGTCCCGCGTGGCGGCGGTGACAATCCTCGCCCGCGCGGTGCCGGCGCGCAGCACGTCCATCACGAGATCCGGATCGCGGGCGATCCCGGCCCGCCGCTCGCGGATCGGCCCGAGGAGGTCGCGCAGCACGCCCGCGAGGCGCTCCTTGAGCGCGGCATCGCCGAGGCCGCCGCGGCGGTAATGCGCCTTCAGGGCCGCGACCGCCTCCGGATCGGGGTCGAAGGCGTCGAGATAGGTGAAGACCACGTTGCCCTCGACCCGGCCCGGATCGCTGGCGCGCAGGTGGTCGGGATCGGTGTACATCCGCCGCACCGCCGCCGCGATCTCGGGCTCCGAGGCCGAGAGCGGCACCGCGTTGCCGCCCGACTTGCTCATCTTCGCCCGTCCGTCGACGCCGGGCAGCCGGCCGACCTCCGGGATCAGCGCCCGCGCTTCGGGCAGGAGATCGTGGCCGACCTGACGGTTGAGGCGGCGGACGATCTCGTTGGTCTGCTCGATCAGGGGGGCCTGGTCTTCGCCGACCGGCACCAGGGTCGCGCGGAACGCCGTGATGTCGGCGGCCTGGGCGGCGGGGTAGCACAGGAAGCCCGCCGGGATGTCGCGGCCGAAGCCGCGGGCCTGGATCTCGTCCTTGATCGTCGGGTTGCGCTCCAGCCGGGCCACCGTGACGACGTTCAGGTAGAGCAGGGTCAGCTCGGCCAGCGCCGGCAGGGCCGATTGCACGCAGATCGTCGTGACCGCCGGGTCGATGCCGACCGCCAGGTAATCGGTCGCGACCTCGATCACGTTGCGGGCGATGCGGGCCGGATCGTGGGCGTTGTCGGTCAGCGCCTGCGCGTCGGCGAGGAGCAGGAACTGGCGGTGGCTGTGCTGGAGCGCCACGCGGTTGCGCAGCGAGCCGGCGTAATGGCCGAGATGCAGCGGACCGGTGGTGCGGTCGCCGGTGAGGATGACGGGCCGGGACGGCGCTTCGACGGACATGGGGGCTCTCCGGAGGATGAGCCGCCGCGCCGAAGGGTGCCGGAAAACCAACGACCGTGCCCACCGGACGGCGGCATCGGTCGTGACAGGATGAACGACGGCCGCTTCCTCAGAGGAAGCGCCACCAGCAGGTCGCGAGAGGGGAACGGTGGTCGGTCATCACCGTCACGCTCTACGCCGCGGCCGCCTTCCGCTCAAGCGGGATCGGGGCTTGCTGCCTGCGGACTTGCTGCCTGCGGAACACTCTCCTCCGCCAGCTCCTCCACCCCGACCCACAGGTTCCAGGCCGGGGCCAGGCTCCAGCCCGCGAGGCCCACATGCGCCTGCGGCATCCGGTAATGCAGCACCGGGCGCGGGCTCACCTTCTCGTCCGGCGGCAGGGCCGCCCGCACCCCGGCCTCGTCGCGGTGGGCGAGGATCGGCAGCATGTCGAGGCCGCGGTGGCGGGTCGGGTTGGCGGCGAGGTAGTCGCGGGCGAGCGCGTCGAGGTCGGGCCGGTAGCCCGGATCGAGCACCCGCGCGACGTAAGGCGCGGGGAACGGCGGCGGCAGGCCGCGGGCGGCCAGGAACCCGCCCGCGGCGGTCGCCCGGCGCAAATCCGGCTCGCGCCGCAGATAGGCCCGGAGCAGGCCCGTGAGGGTGGCGGCGTCGAGGTCCGGCGGCTCGACGTTGAAGTGGAGCCCGAGGGAGCCGAGCAGCACCGCCCCGCGCCCCCGCCCGCCGGCGCCGTGCAACAGGGCGGCGAGGCGGTCGACCTCCGGCAGGCGGTCGAAGGCGAGGGGGCCGGTGATCGCCTCGCGCGGCACCACCGGCCCGAGGAAGGCCGCCAGGGTGCGTCCCGCGGCGCGGACCGGCAGGCCGGGCCCAGAACCTTGCGGGGGGGCCCGGCGCTGCGGATGGGCGGCGCGCAGGTCGAGCTCGACCCGGATGTCGCCGAGCGACGTCCCCTCGACCCGGAAGGCGTGCGGATCCTCTTCGGCGACGCGCCCGCCGAGGCCGGCGGCGAGCGCCGTGGCGGCGATCCGGGCCGGGGGCCCCATGAACTCGATCTCGACGCCGACGCGGCGGGGCGTCCCGTCGGCCCGCAGGGGCCGGGGCGGCCGGCGGAACGGGGCCCTCGGAGATTCGGCCCTCGAAGTCTCTGCACTCGAAGACTTGTGCGCCGGAGACTCGGCCCTCGAAGACTCGACCATGGACCTCTCCAACCCGCGAAACTCGGTCATGTGGGACTCAGCTCACGACGCCACGGTCAGAGGAACGGGTTCGAGGCCGAACAGGTCCGGGCAATCGTCCTCGCCCGGGCGACGCGGCAGGCGGCGGGCCGGCGGCGCGGCGGGGCCGAGGAGCCGCATCACCCGCTTCGAGACCGCGACCGACAGGTTCTCGCGCTTGGCCCGGGCCTCGACCCGGGCCAGCGCGTTCATCGCCGGGCCGAGCACGGTGAACTCGGCCCGCAAGCCGTCGTCGAGCACCCCCACCAGCACCTCGCCGGCATGGAGCGAGGCGGTCAGCGCCAGGGGCGGCAGGTCCTGGCGCCGACGCGCCTCGTTCATCGCCTGCATCCGGACCTCGATCTCCCGCACGCAGGCGAGCGCCGCCGCGGCTTGCGCGGCCGGCGCGCCGTCGACGAACTGGGCCAGCACCCCGTCGCCGACATACTTGTCGACGAGGCCGCCATGCCCGGTGACCGCCTCGTGGGCGAGCGCCCGCACCGCCAGCAGCCAGTCGAGCACCCGGGCCTCGCCCCAAAGCCGGGTGAGGGCGGAGAAGCCCCGGATGTCGAGGGCGAGGAGGCAGGCATGGCGCGGCTGGAGCGCCGTCGGCCCGTCGCGCCGCACCAGGTCGATGCCGGCGGGCACGAAGCGCGCCAGGGTCGCCCGCTCGTGCTCCAGGCGCAGCATCGTCGCCACGCCCCGGCGCAGGCGCAGCGAGCCCTCGATCACGAAGGCGCCCGCGACCAGGAAGGACAGGAGGCCGAAGATGTTGGGTCCCGCCGGCGGCAGGCCGAGGCGGGGTTCGAGCAGGCCGAGGCCGAGCGCTCCGGACCACACCCCGGCGACGAGGGCGACGAACACGGCCGTGTGGCGCGGCCGCAGGGTCAGACCGGATTCGAGCAGCAGCAGGAAGGCCGGCAGCCGGCTCGCCAGGGTGCCGGGCTCGTCGGCGGCGTCGGCCGCGGCCATCATGTATTCGAGCACAATGTAGGCGGCGAGCGCCGCGTCGAGCAACGTCGTGATCCAGGCCAGGCGCTCGCTGTTGCGCCGCCGCGCCGTGGCGGCGAGCCAGAGCGAGGACGCCGCGTAGCCGGCGAGGATGAACCAGTGGCTGCCGGCATGCAGCGCGCCGTCGCTGAGAAGAGCCGAGACCGCCAGCACCCCCAGCATCACCAGCCGCATCGCGAGCACGCGGGTGGCCGTGCCCGCCGCGAGACCGGCGGCGAGGCCGGTCTCGTCCCCGGCGGGGCCGGGTGCCGCGCCGCGGTCCGGCGGGCTCGGATGGGGTCTGCTCATGCGGGGCCGATCATGCGGGACCAATCATGGGAAGCCAGTCACTGAGGCCTCGAGCCGTCCGGCAAGGTCGAGCCCTCCTGCAAGGTCAAGCCTTACGCGGGGCGCGGGGATGCGTCGAGGCGAGATGGTCGTTCGCTCAGCCTCGGCGAAGGCTCTCGGGTGGTCTGGATCGCGCAGGCGCCCGGAGCCGGACGGGCCGGACGCCCATCGTCTGATCGGCGACGCACCCTTGCGGAGTTCGACGCCGCCTACCATCTCCAGACCATCCGGTTGGATGGTCTGGAGATGGCGATGACCGAGAACGTGCACGAGCTGCGGCCCAAGGATCCAGGACACAAGGGGCCGGGCCCCAAGCTGCCCGACAGCGAGAAGGTCACGGTCAATCTCGGCTTCGTCGATCTCGGCCGCATCGACCTGATGGTGCGGGACGGGTTCTACGCCAACCGGGCCGACTTCATCCGCACGGCGGTGCGCAACCAGCTCGACCGGCAGGACGAGGCGTTGCGCCAGTCGGTGGCGCGCCGGCAGCTCAGCCTCGGGCTCACCGCCATCACGCGGGCCGAACTGGAGGCGGCGCGGGATGCGGGCACCCCGCTCAGCATCCAGGTCCTCGGGCTCGCCAGCATCGCCGACGACGTGACGCCGGAGCTCGCCCGCGCGGCCATCGCGTCCATCCACGTGCTCGGCGCCTTCCACGCCAGCGCCGCCGTCAAGGCGGCGCTCGCCGACCGCATCGTCTGACACCTTTCTCGCACAGGACCGCAATCATGAGCGCATTCAGGACTTTTCCTCCGGGCGGACCCTTCGCGGGCGGATCTTTTTCGGGCGGATCTTTCTCGGGCGGACTCGGCGCCACCGTCGACATGGCCGAGGTGACCCGCCTCACCCGCGCCGGCCGGCTGACCGAGGCCGTGGCGCTGATCCAGGGCCGTCCCGTGCCGGCCGAGCCCACCCAAGCGCCCGCCACCCACGCGCCCGCCCCGCGAGCGGCCGAGCCGGCGGTCGACCTCGTGGCCCCGGCCGAGCCGGGCGGCGCCTGGACGGTTGCGGGGGAGGCCGGCGCGCGTGAGCCGTCCGATCCGCCGCGGGACAGGCCCGACGCCTTGCGGGACAAGCCCGACGCCTTGCGGGGCATGCCCGAGGCCATGCCGGGCGTGTCCGAGGCTTTGCGGGGCATGTCCGACGCCCTGCGCGATCTGCCGGAGACCCTGAAGACCCTCCGCCAGCCGGCCGGCCTGACTGGCCTGCTGCGCGAGGGCGCCTTCGACGGCTTGTCCGGCAACCTGGCCGGCGGTCTGGCGAGCGGCCTGGCCGGCGGCCTCGGCGAGGGCCTGAAGCCCCGCCGTCCGGTGCCGGTGCCGGAGGGAGCGCGGTTCGAGGAGCGCAGCTTCTCCAGCGCCGCCGGCAGCCGGACCTACAAGGTCTACATGCCGGCCGGCCGGGAGGGCAGGGAACACAGCACCGCGTTACCGGTCGTGGTGATGCTGCACGGCTGCACCCAGGACCCCGACGACTTCGCCCTCGGCACGCGGATGAACGACCTCGCGGAGGCGCGAGGCGCGATCGTGGTCTATCCGCGCCAGGAGCGCTCGGCCAACGCGCAGAAATGCTGGAACTGGTTCCAGCCCGGCGACCAGGGCCGCGGCGCCGGCGAGCCGGCGCTGATCGCCGGGATCGCGAAGGCCGTGGTCGAGGAGTTCGGGGCCGATCCGACCCGGGTCTACGTCGCCGGGCTCTCGGCGGGCGGCGCGGCGGCGGCGATCCTGGCGGCGACCTATCCGGACGTGTTCGCGGCGGCGGGCATCCATTCGGGCCTCGCCTGCGGCGCGGCCCGGGACATGCCCTCGGCCTTCGCGGCGATGGGCCAGGGCGGCGCCGCCCCGCCGCGGCCGGGCGCGACCGTGCCGACCATCGTCTTCCACGGCGACGGCGACCGGACCGTGAACCCGATCAACGGCGAGCGGGTCGTGGCCCAGGCCCTGCCGGGGGCGCCGCTGCGGGAGACCGTGACGCGGGGCGAGGCACCGGGCGGGATCGCCTATACGCGCCGCGTCCACGCCGATGCGGAGGGGCGGGGAATCGTCGAAGCGTGGGTGCTGCACGGGGCCGGCCACGCCTGGTCCGGCGGCAGCCCGGACGGGTCCTACACCGAGCCGCGCGGGCCCGACGCCAGCGCGGAGATGCTGCGGTTCTTCCTGGAGCATCCGCGCCGGGCCTGAGCCTCACGCCTTCGGCGTCGAGACCCGCAGCAGCAGCGCGACCGGCAGCAGCCCGACCGCGACGATCAGGAGGGCGGCGACCGCGCCGTCCTCGTAGGTGCCCCGGGCGGCCTCGCCGTAGAGGTGGGTCGCCAGGGTCTCGACGTTGAGCGGACGCAGGATCAGGGTCGCGGGCAGTTCCTTGACGCAATCGACGAAGACCAGGAGGGCGCCGCCCAGGATCGCCGGCCAGGTCAGCGGCAGGTGGACCTGCGCCAGGGCGCCGGCCGGTCCCCGGCCGAGCACCCGGGCGGCGTCGCCGAGGGAGCGCGGCACCCGGGCGAGGCCCGCCTCGCTGCTGCCGGCGGTGACCGCGAGGAAGCGCACCACGTAGGCGTAGACCAGAGCCGCCCCGGTGCCGAGGCCCATCGCGGCGAGCGGAACGCCGGCGAGCGCCCGGCTCGCCCCGTCGAGCAGGCCGTCGAGGGCGGAGAGCGGCGGCAGGAGGCCGATCGCCAGGATCGCGCCCGGCACCGCGTAGCCGAAGGTGGCGCAGCGCAGGAGCCAGCCGCGCCAGCGCCCGCCGAGCAGCCGCGGGCCCGCCGCCACGACGAGGCCGAGAGCCGTGGCGACGAGTGTCGCGAGGCCGGCATAGAGCAGGGTGTTGAGGCTCTCCGACAGGATCGCCCCGGACAGGCCGGCGAAGTGGAGGCGCTTTCCCGCCTCGACCGCGAGGTAGCCCGCCGGCGCCAGGAAGCCGAGGGCGACCGGCACGAGGCCGAGCCCCAGGGCCGCCAGCGCCGCCGGGCCGGTGAGGACCTTTCGCGCCATCCGCCGCGGGCGCTGCGCCGCCCCGGCATAGCCGCGCCCGCGCCGGGCCCGGCGCTCGACCGCGATCAGGCCGAGGCAGGCGGCGAGCATCACGAGGGCGAGGCCGGCGGCGCCCGGCAGGTCGGAGCGGTTGACCCAGGTATCGTAGATCGAGACCGTGAGGGTGCGGACCCCTAAGAATTCCGCCGCCCCGATGTCGTTGAGCGCCTCGAGCAGGGCGAGGCTGGCGCCGAGCGCGATGGCGGGGCGGGCCAGCGGCAGGGCGACCCGGAGGAAGACCGAGGCCGGCCCGGCCCCGAGGCTGCGCCCGGCCTCGACCAGGGTCGCCGACTGCATCAGGAACAGCGCCCGGGTCGGCAGGTAGACGTAGGGGTAGAGCACGAAGCCGAGGAGCAGGACGCAGCCCGGCAGCGAGCGCAGGTCGGGCAGGATCAGGTCGCGCGGACGGGCATAGCCGAGGAGGGCGCGGATCGCGCCCTGCACCGGGCCGACCGGGTGCAGCAGGTCGAGATAGGCGTAGGCGCCGATATAGGTGGGGACCGCGAGCGGCAGCAGCAGCGCCCAGTCGAGCAGGCGCCGGCCCGGAAACTCGTAGGCCGCGACGAGCCAGGCCGCCCCGGTGCCGACTGCCACGACGACGATTCCGACGCCGGCGAGCAGCAGGCCGGTCTCGACGAGGGCCGGGGGCAGGACGTGGGCGAGGAGGTGGGGCCAGAGGCCGCCCGAGCCCTGCAACGCCTCGACGCCGAGGGCCGCGACCGGGGCGAGGACCAGGAGGGCGGTGAGGCCGGCGGCGAGGGTCCAGACCTGCAGCCACGGCTTGCGCGACCGCGGGGCCGCCGCGGGTCGCGGCCGAGGAGGCCGTGCGGTCTGGCGCGCGGCCGCCGGCGGGCCCGACGGCACGAAGGCTCTTCCCTCCACTGTGGTTGTTCGCTCCGGTCGGCTGCGTAGTGATCGATGGGCTTTTGCCCGATCCGTCCCGTCAGGCTGAAGCGCGGATTTTTTCCCTCCCCCCTCTGCGGGGGAGGGTGGCCCCCGAGGGGGCCGGGAGAGGGGGCGACGCTTCCGGAGACGTCGCGCGTTTCATGACACGCGCCACCTGGATCAGCGTCGCGCTGCCCCTCTCCCGCCCGGCTCCGCCGGGCACCCTCCCCCGCAGAGGGGGGAGGGAAAAGGCATGCGCCATTCCTTTCCACGGACAGCTCTGCGCGGACGGGGAGAGGGGAAAGCCAGCGCTACTTATCTCTATCGGATCAGATCACGCGAACTTCGGGCTCACCGGTCGAACCCGACCTTGTCGACGAGCAGGCTCGCCGCCTTGCGGTTGCGGGCGATCTCGACGAGCGACGTCGTGTCGACCTTGAGCGGGCCGAGGGCGGAGAGCAGCGGATCGACCGCGACGCCGGGCTTCACCGGGTACTCGTAATCGGCCTTGGCGTAGAGGCCTTGCGCCTCGTCCGAGGCGAGGTATTCGAGCAGCTTGACGGCGTTGTCGCGGTTCGGGGCGGACTTGGCCACCACCGCGCCCGAGACGTTGACGTGGGTGCCGCCGCCCTGGAACGTCGGCAGCACCACCTGGATGCCCTCGCCCCACTTCTTCTGCTCCGGGCCGCCCCGGCCGCTGCGCATCAGGCCGACATAGTAGGAATTGCCCAGGCCGATGTCGCAGAGATCGGCGACGATGTCGCGGGCGACGTCGCGGTCGCCGCCGCCGGCCTTGCGGGCGAGGTTGTCCTTCACCCCGCGCAGCCAGGCTTCGGTCTTCGCCTCGCCGTGCTTGACCAGGTAGGCGGCGATCAGCGCAGTGTTGTAGGGGTGCTGGCCCGCGCGCAGGCAGATCTTGCCCTTCCACTTCGGGTCGGCGAGGTCCTCGTAGGTCAGCCCGGCGAGGTCGCGCAGATCCGGATCGGCATAGGCCACCCGGGCGCGGGTCGAGAGGGCGAACCAGCGCCCCTCGGAATCACGCAGGTTGGCGGGAATCGCCGCCTCGAGGGCGGGGGAGCGCACCGGCTGGGCGAGGTCGCGGTCGACGAGCTCGATCAGGTTGCCGATATCGACGGTCATCACCACGTCGGCGGCGGAGCGGGCGCCCTCGGCGGCGACGCGCTCGGCCAGGCCCTTGTCGACGAACACCGTGTTGACCTTCACGCCGCTCGCCTTGGTGAAGGCGTCGAGGAGCGGACGGATCAGGCCGGGCTCGCGGGTGGTGTAGAGGTTCACCTCGCTCTCGGCAGAGGCCGGGGCCGCGAGGGCGGCGAGACCGAAGAGGGCGAGCGCGGTGCGTGACAGGGACAAGGGGCGTCTCCCGGGAATGGCGCCCCCTTGAGAAGCAAACCCGAAACAAAATCAAGCGCGTTAGATTTTAGTTGTTTCAATGTAAAGCGGTCCGGATCTTCCGGTCACGCGGCATCCTCCTCGGGCAGGACCAGCACCGCGTCCGGCACCAGCGTCACCCCGACGGCGTCGCCCGGCCCGTAGGGTCCCGGGCCGGGGAGGCGGGCCCGCAGCGGCCCCTCGACGCCCGGCACCCCGAGATGCAGCACGCTCGCCGCCCCCAGGAAGGTGCGGCGCGTGACCTGGGCGGCGATGCCCTCGCCGGGACGCCCGACCCGCAACGCCTCGGGCCGCAGGCAGACCCGGACCATTGCGCCGTCGGGCAGGTGGGGGGCGGGCACGCTCCCGAGCGGCGTCCCGGCCCGGCCGGCCTCGACCCGGGCCGGGATCTCGGCCGCGTCGGCGAGGAAGCGGGCGGCGAACAGGCTCTCGGGGCGGCGATACAGGGCCTCGCCGGTGGCGACCTGGACGATGCGGCCGCGGCGCATCAGGGCGATGCGGCTCGCGACCGCGAGCGCCTCCTCGGGATCGTGCGTCACCATCAGGGCGGTGGTGCCGGTGCGGCGCAGGAGCGCCACCGTGTCCTCCCGCACCCGGTCGCGCATGCGCCGGTCGAGGTTGGAGAACGGCTCGTCGAGGAGAAGTAGCCGCGGCCCGGGCGCCAGCGCCCGCACCAGGGCCACGCGCTGCTGCTCGCCCCCCGACAGGGTCTGGGGATAGGCGCCGGCACGGCCCGACAGCCCGACCTGCTCCAGAAGCTCGTCGGCCGCCTCGCGGGTGGCGGCCGGCTGGCCCTTGAGGCCGAAGCGGATGTTCTCCCGGACGGTCAGGTGGGGGAACAGGGCGTAGTCCTGGAACATCAGGCCGACGCCGCGCGCCTCCGGCGGCACCGCCGCCCCTTCTCCGGCGACGAGGCGCCCGTCGAGCCGCACCGTGCCGGAATCCGGCGCCTCGAGCCCGGCCACCACCCGCAGCAGCGTGCTCTTGCCGCAGCCCGAATCGCCGAGCAGCGCCATGACCTCGCCGGGCCGCAGGGTGAGCGAGACCCCCGCCAGGGCCTGCACCCGGCCGAAGCGGCAGGCCAGGTTCTCCACCGCCAGGGCGGGCGCCGGGCGGGACGGGGCCGGTTCGGTCATCGCGGGGTTCCTCGGCGGGCGGGTCGGGGCGTCGCGCTCATACACGGGCCGGGGAGGGCCGGCGAGGGCGCGCGGGCCTGCACCGATCCGGCACGGGACCCGCCGTGTCAGGGTCAATCGGGCGTTAAGCCGATTCGTCGAATCCTGCGCATCGCCGCGGCCTAGAGGGCGCCGGCGGGCTGTGTCGCGAAGGGTATCGGGCGTATGCGTAACCTGTCGGGCGAGAGGAGCGCCGTCGAGAGCGGCACCGTGGTGGCGTTCCGGCGCAAGGAGCGGCCGGCCCGCACGGATCACGGCCTCGACCACGAGCTCGCCCCCAGCCCCCGGGTCGCCGCCGCGCGGCGCGACCAGCGCAGCCTGATGGACACGGTCTACGAGGCCGGCACCCTGCCGGTGGCGGCGGGCGACCGGGAGACCAAGCTGCTCGCCTCGCGCCTGCTCGTCTACGGCTTCCTCACCATCGACGAGGTCGGCGAGGACGGCGCCACCCGCTCCCTGCGCCCCTCCGAGGCCGTGCGCGCCGGCCGCGAACGCCCCTGGCGCCTGTCGCGGGCCTCGCGCGGGGTGAGCCTGTCGGTGCCGATCCCGGCCCTGGACGGGTTCCTGTTCGAGCGGGCGTGAGGGCGCAGGGCTGCCCCGCCCGCGAAAATTGACTTTCCGAACCGGATCACCGACACGGGCGCCCGCCGCGACCGCCGCCGTTCGCGTCGGGTTCCCCGGTTCGGAGCTTTGCATTGACGAGCCTTGCCGCCGGGCGCCGCCCCGGCCGCGCCGCCTCCGTGGGCCTTCTCGCGGAGCGCCTCCTCGATCTCGGGGCGCGCAGCCATGGGGCGGCCTGCGCGCTGCTCGTCGTCCTGTCGCTGGTCTGCTTCCTGCCGGGCTTCGCCTCGCTCCAGCCGATGGACCGGGACGAGCCGCGCTTCGCCCAGGCCTCGAAGCAGATGCTCGAATCGGGCGACCTCGTCGACATCCGCTTCCAGGGCGAGGCCCGGCACAAGAAGCCGGTCGGCATCTACTGGGCGCAAAGCGCGGTCGTCGCGGCCGGCGAGGCGCTCGGCGTGCCGGGCGCCCGCACCGCCATCTGGCTCTATCGCATCCCCTCGCTCGTCGGCGCCGTCGCCACGGTGCTGCTCAGCTACTGGGCCGCGCTCGCCTTCCTGCCGCGGCGCGGGGCCTTCCTCGCGGCCGCCCTCGTCGGCGCCTCGGTCATGCTCTCGGCCGAGGCGCGGCTCGCCAAGACCGACGCGCTGCTCACCGCCTGCGCGGTCGCCGCCATGGGGGCGCTCGCCCGGGCCTGGCTCGCCCGCGCGACCGCCGCCCGGCTGCCGCAAGCCCCCCTGAACAACGCCACCGTCCTGACCTTCTGGCTCGCGGTCGCCCTCGGCATCCTGGTCAAGGGACCGATGGTGCCGCTATTCGCCGGCCTCGCGGCGCTCAGCCTCTCGGTCTTCGCCCGCTCCGGCGCCTGGCTCAAACGCCTCCGGCCGGGCCTCGGCCTCGTCCTGGTGCTGATCCTGGTGGCGCCGTGGTTCGTCGCCATCACGCTCAAGAGCGGCGGCGCCTTCTACGGCGAGGCGGTGGGGCACGACATGCTCGGCAAGGTCGGCACCGCCCAGACCCAGCACTGGGCGCCGCCCGGCACCTACCTGCTGGTCATCTTCGCCACCTTCTGGCCGGCGGCGGCCTTCGCGGCGATGGCGCTGCCCTTCGCCTGGACGAACCGGCGGGAGGACGGAATCGCCTTCCTGATCGCCTGGGTGCTGCCGTCCTGGCTGGTCTTCGAGGCGGTGCCGACCAAGCTGCCGCATTACGTGCTGCCGCTCTGCACCGCCCTCGCGATCCTCGCCGTCACGGCGGTCGCCCGCGGGGCGGTGCACCGCGACCGGCCGGGAGCGCGGTGGGTGGCGCTGCTGGTGCCGTTCATCCCCGCCGGCCTGACGGCGGGTCTCTGCGTCGCCGCCTGGCGCCTCGACGGGACGATCCCGTGGGCGGGGCTGCCGCTGCTGCTCGCGGCGAGCGCGGTGGCTTTCCTGGCCTGGCGCGCCTTCGTCGGCGGCTCGCCTGAGCGCGCGCTCGCCGTCGCGGTGCTCGCAGGCGCGCTGCTCGGCCCGGCGGTGTTCGGGCTCACCCAGCCGGCCTTGCCCGCCCTCAAGGTCTCGCCGCGCCTCGCCTCACTTCGCGACGCGCTGCCCTGCCCGAACCCGAAGGTCGGCACGCTCGGCTACCGCGAGCCGAGCCTGGTCTTCCTGATCGGCACCGACCTGGCGATGCTCGATTCGGCCGAGGAGGCCGCGGCCTTCCTCCGGCAGGGCGGCTGCCGCCTCGTCTACGTCGAGGACCGCTTCGCCCCGGCGTTCGCGGCCGCGCATGCCGGCATTCCGCCCCAACCCGTCGGCCGCGTGACGGGCTTCAACATCAACGGCGGCAAGCCGGTCGGCCTGTCGGCCTATGCGGTGACGCCGTGATCCAGACCTTGCAGGAAAGCCCGAACGCCATGCCGGATCGGGAGGCGATCCGCCTCAGCGTCGTGGTGCCGGTGAAGAACGAGGCCGGCAACATCGCGCCCCTCGTCGCCGAGATCGCGGCATCTTGCGCATCCTTGCGCCCGTTCGAGATCGTCTACGTCGACGACGGTTCGACGGACGCGACCCCGGCGGCGCTGGCGGAGGCGCGGGCGCGCCATCCGGAACTGCGGGTGCTGCGCCACCGCGAGAGCTGCGGCCAGAGCGCGGCGGTGCGCACCGGCGTGCTGGCGGCGCGCGGCGAACTGGTCGCGACCCTCGACGGCGACGGCCAGAACGACCCGGCCTTCATCCCGGCGCTCGCCGCCGCGCTCGTCGCGGCCGGGCCGGGGGCGGGGCTGGCGCAAGGCCAGCGGGTCGGCCGCAAGGACGGGCGGCGCAAGATGATCCAGTCGCGCATCGCCAACGGGGTGCGCGGCCGCATCCTCAAGGACGCGACGCGGGACACCGGCTGCGGCCTCAAGGTCTTCCGCCGGGCGGTCTACCTGCGCCTGCCGTATTTCGACGCGCTCCACCGCTTCATGCCGGCCCTCGTCGCCCGCGAGGGATTTGCCGTCGTCCACGCCGACGTGGTCGACCGGCCGCGCCTCACCGGGCACTCGAATTACGGCCTGTTCGACCGGCTCTGGGTCGGCATCCTCGACCTCGCCGGAGTGTGGTGGCTGATCCGCCGCCGGCGCCGGGTGCCGCAGGTGGTCGCGGCAGAGCAAGCCGCGACGGCGAAGACGGAGTAGCCCGATGGTCGCCGACATCATGCACGGGCTCAGCGCCTATTTCTGGTCGCTGTTCACCGGCCCGATCGATCTCGTGCTGATGGTCGGCCTCGTCGGGCAGGGGCTGTTCACCGCCCGCTTCCTGGTCCAGTGGATCGCCAGCGAGAAGGCGGGGCGCAGCGTGATCCCGCTCTCGTTCTGGTTCCTGTCGCTCGGCGGCTCGGCGGTGCTGCTCGGCTACGCGCTCTACCGGCGCGACCCGGTCTTCATCCTCGGCCAGAGCCTCGGCACGGTGATCTACCTGCGCAACCTCGCCCTGGTGTTCCGCGAGCGCCGCAGCACCCGCGCCTGAGGAGCGCCCCGGCGGACCGGGGCGCCGGGCTGCCGTCAGCCCTTCTTCTTGTACTCGAAGGCCGGGGCCTTGTTCAGCTCGTCCTTGGTGGCGGCCACGCTCGCCTTCCAGCCGTCGCCGTCGCGGACCAGGGTCACGCTCTCGGGGCTGACCGCGACGTAGCGCTCGCCGATGCCGAGGAAGCCGCCGACGCCGAGGATCACCGCCTGCACGGTCTTGCCGTCGACGATCACGAGGTCGGCGATGTCGCCGATCGACTCGTTCTGGGTGTTGGTGACCTTGGTGCCGAGGAGGCGCGAGGTCACCGCGGCGGCGGGCTCGAGGGTGATGAACTGCACGGTCGCGGTCTTGACCCGCTGCGTCGTCATCGCGCCGGTCTCCGGCTGCGTCGCGGTCTGGGCCGTGGCCGGCAGGGCCAGGACTGGCCCGCAGGCGAGCAGGAGGGCGGCCGTCGCGAGGGCGGTCTTCAGCGTCATGGGACAAATCTCTCCGGGGGAAGGCCCGCACGTGGGGCGAGGCGGGCCCGCTCGCAGAACGGGCCCGCGCCGGCGGAGTTCCGCATCGTCAGGTTTTCGGCCGAGCGATGCGCGGCGGCCGGGTGCAACGCGGCCACGCGAGCCCCATCTAGGAGCTTGGCGGCCGCGCCACGCGGCGAGACAGGGGAACACCATGGACGGTCACGTGTACGGAGCGCTCGGTCAGCCGGGCGTCGGCTTCCTGATGGCCATCGTCATCGGAGCGCTGGCGGGCTGGCTGGCGGAGCGGTTCATGAACTCCAACATGGGCCTGCTCGGCAACATCGTGCTCGGCATCATCGGCGGCGTGGTCGGCAACTTCCTGGCGGCGCAGTTCCACATCCCGATCTTCGGGTTCTGGCGCAACCTGTTCTCCGCCACCATCGGGGCGGTCATCATCATCGCGGTGGTGCGGGCGGTCCGGGGCGAGCGGCGCTACTGACCGCCGCGCCTCGCGCAGCGGAAGGCCCGGACAGGCGCGTGCCGGACGGCCTCCAAGTCCGGCCGAGGTCCGACGACGCCACGACATGCATGGCGCGCCGCGCGGCGGCGCGTCACGCCCCATTTGCCCCGAGGGCCCGGACATCTTAAGTCACGGAGGCGCCGCGAGGGGTTCGCGGGCGCTCTTCGTCTCGAAACCCCTTGCCGTTCCGGATCCCATGGCCGTCGTCCTCGATCTCCTGCGCAACGACCAGCGTCCCCGTCACCCGGAGAAGGCGCACCGGCCCGACCAGCCGATCCTGCGCAAGCCGGACTGGATCCGCGTTAAGGCGCCGGGCTCGCCGAAATGGGCCGAGACCCAGGCCATCGTGCGCGAGAACAAGCTCGTGACGGTGTGCGAGGAGGCCGGCTGCCCCAATATCGGCGAGTGCTGGGAGAAGAAGCACGCCACCTTCATGATCATGGGGGATACCTGCACCCGGGCCTGCGCGTTCTGCAACGTGCGCACCGGGATGCCGGAGGCCCTCGACCTGGCCGAGCCGGAGCGGGTGGCGGAGGCGGTGGCCAAGCTCGGCCTTCACCACGTCGTCATCACCTCGGTCGACCGCGACGACCTGAAGGACGGCGGCGCCGCCCATTTCGCTGCGGTGATCGGCGCGATCCGGCGCCTGAGTCCCACCACCACCGTCGAGATCCTGACCCCCGACTTCCTGCGCAAGGACGGCGCCCTGGAGGTCGTGGTGGCGGCCCGCCCCGACGTGTTCAACCACAACCTCGAGACCGTGCCGTCGAAGTACCTGACGGTGCGCCCCGGCGCCCGCTACTTCCACTCGATCCGCCTGCTGCAGCGGGTCAAGGAGCTCGATCCGACCATCTTCACCAAGTCCGGGATCATGGTGGGCCTCGGCGAGGAGCGCAACGAGGTGCTCCAGCTGATGGACGACCTGCGCTCGGCCGAGGTCGACTTCCTGACGATCGGCCAATACCTGCAGCCGACGAAGAAGCACCACCCGGTCCTGTCCTTCGTGACGCCGGACGCGTTCAAGGCCTACGAGACCACGGCCTACGCCAAGGGCTTCCTGCTCGTCTCGGCGACGCCGCTCACCCGCTCCTCCCACCATGCCGGCGAGGATTTCGCCCGGCTCAAGCAGGCCCGGCTCGACCGGCTGGGGACCGTCTGACCCGATGCCGAGCTTCCGCACCACCCGCACCGTCCGCCACAGCCCGACGGAGATGTTCGACCTCGTCGCCGACGTCGAGCGCTATCCCGAGTTCCTGCCGCTCTGCGAGTCGCTGCGGGTGCTGCGCCGGCAGGAGGTCGAGGACGGCACCGAGACGCTCGTCGCCGACATGGGCGTCGGCTACAAGGCGATCTCGGAGCACTTCACCACCCGGGTCCGCCTCGACCGGCCGAACCACAAGATCCTGGCCGAGTACATCGACGGCCCGTTCCGGCATCTGGAGAACCGCTGGACCTTCCGCGAGGCGCCGAATGGCGGCTGCACGGTCGAGTTCTTCATCACCTACGAGTTCAAGAGCCTGGCTCTGGGGCTTCTGATGGGGAAGATGTTCGACCGGGCCTTCCGCAAGTTCACGGACGCGTTCGAGAGCCGGGCGGACCGGTTGTACGCGCGGGCGTGAGGCTCGCATTTCCAATGAACTTCGGCTGATCCTACAATCTCCATCGTCATCCCGGGGCCGCGAAAGCGGAACCCGGGATGACCCTGTGCGGTGGAACGATGACCCACCCTCCACCGCTCGATCGTCACCGCCCCTTCAAGACCACCCCGAGATCGATCCCGCTCCCCATCGCCAGATAGCCGGCCCGGTTCGGGTGCAGCCGGTCGCCCTTGCCGCCGGTGGTGCTCTCCGGGACCATCTCGGGGCGCAAGCCCCCGGTCGCCGGGTCGAGGGTCGCGGCGTCGAAATCCACCACCCCGTCGAACACCCCCGACTCGCGGATGAAGGCGTTGAGGCCGCGGCGCTTCTCGTCCTGCTCGGGATGGCCGTGGGCGGCGCTGGAACTGCCCTTGGCGGACGGGAGGGTGGCGCCGATCACCCGCACGCCTGGGATGCGGGCGCGCAGGCGCGCGACGCCCTCCCGTATCCCGGCCTCGACGGCGGCGAGCGAGGCCTCGCCGTTGCGGCTGAAATCGTTGATGCCCTCGAGCCAGATCACGCTGGCGACCCCCGACAGCCCGATCACGTCGCGATCGAGCCGGGACACGGCCGAGGGCCCGCCCGGGAAGGGTTTCTGCGGCCCGTATTCCGCCGGGCCGACCACCTGGTTGCCGCCGATTCCGGCATTGACCACCGCGACCCGGTTGCCGCGCGTCGCGTGCAGGCGGCGCGACAGCACGTCGGGCCAGCGGTCGTCGCCGTTCATCGTCGAGGCGGTGCCGTCGGTGATCGAATCGCCGAAGGCGACCACGACCGGGGTCGGCGCGCTCGTCGCCATGTCGACGGCGTCGACGAAGAACCACGAGGCGGTGGAGTAGGGGAAGGCGGCCTCGCCCTCGTCAGTGCCCCGCGATCCGGCGCCCGGCGCGGTGGCGTAGGACGTCTGCAGGGCCTTGGCGTGCCAAGTCATCGGCCCGCTCGATCCCACGACGTGGAGCGAGACCGCGAGCTTGCGCCCGGCGAGCAGGGCTGCGTCCGGATCGGCCGCGAAGGGCAGGGCGATCGGATCCGACCACACCTCGCCCCCGGGCGGGACCGTGACCCGGTCCTGGCCGGCGAAGCGCACCGGGCGGTTGGTGCCCGGCACCAGGGCCGCGCCGCCGAGCTGCAGCCCGGCATGGACGCCGTCGAGGGTCAGCGGCCGGGTCCCGAAGGCGTTGGAGATCCGGATGCGGGCCTCGCGGCCCCAGACGTCCGGCCGCAGCACCAGCCGCAGGGTCTGGTCGCGGGCGCCCTCGGCCGGGTCGGGGAAGGCGAAGCTCTGATCGGGCTGGGCCGACGGGTTGCCGACCGGATAGGGCCCCTGGACCGAGCCGGCCCAGGCGGTCGCCCAAGTTCCGGCCGTCGCCGAAGCTCCGGCCGTCGCCGAAGTCCCGGCCTCGGGGGGCCGCCCATCCTGCGCCCGGACCGGGGCGGCCCAGGCGGCTCCAAGGCAGATCGCGGCCGCCACGGCCGCGGCGTGTCCGAGCAAGACCGCGGCCGCGATGGCCGCTGGGTGCCGATGCATGTCGTCCTCCCGATCCCGGGCGCTGTCGCCGCGCCCTTGCCGAGAACCAATCGACCACGGAACGCTTGCCGCCGGGAAGGGCAAAGGCGCCTGGAAATCATCCACCCCTGCGCGCGGAATGTGCGCTGGAACACGCCCATGGCCACCCACAAGGCCTAAGCCTTCGCCCACCTCGCGAGGTCCCGATGCCGCCGCAAGATCGTTCGGCGATCGGCCGCGGCTTTTCGTCCTGCCGCGACCCTCCTGCCGACCCTTTTGCGACCCGGCCACCTTGATCCATCACGCGAGGCCCCGGAGTCCCACCCTGCCCGAAGGGGGTGCTCGATGACCCATCCGTGGCCCCACCACCACACCGACGGTTCGGTGCACTACACCCATTGCTGGCCCGAAGCCGTGGAGGCCCTGCCGGCTTCCGAACCGACCCGGCCCGACTGGCGCCGGCGCCTGCGCGGCGCCGCCGGCATGGTCGGCGCCTCCGGCCTCGCCGCCGGGGCGATCTGGTTCGCCATGCTGTGCGATCCGACCGTCTCCCGCGCCGCCCTGCCGCCCTCGGCGGATGTCTGCACCAATGCCGGCCACGCCGTGCGGGTCTGGTTCGACGCCGAGACCGCCCGGCGCGCCCGCGTCGCCGAGGCGCCGCACCAGCACGCCTTCAACAGCATGCTGCTGTGGTACCGCTCGGCCGAGGGCAAGTGCGCCGCCGGCCGCACCCAGGAGGCGGTCCGCAGCTTCCAGTCGCTGGAGCGGATGATCGCCGGCTTCGACGCGAACCGGCAGGACCGGGACGAAGCGGACGAGTGATCCGTTCGTGTGATCCGTCCTTGCGCGCCGCCTCCGTTCGCGCTTCGCTCTCCCGACCGATGACGGGAGGGGCGGGATGCCGGATGGTCTGACCTTCGTGCTGGTGCACGGCGCCTGGCACGGCGGCTGGTGCTGGGTGCGCGTCGCGGAGATCCTGCGGGCGCAAGGCCACCGGGTCTTCACCCCGACCTGCACCGGCCTCGGCGAGCGGGCGCACCTCCTCTCCGACACGATCACCCTCGATACCTTCGTGCGCGACGTCGCCGGCGTGATCGCGGCCGAGGAACTCAGCGACGTCGTGCTGGTCGGGCATTCCTTCGGGGGCCTCGCGATCAGCGGCGTCGCCGAGGCGATGCCGGAGCGGCTGCGCCACCTCGTCTACCTCGACGCGCTGATTGCGGAAGCAGGCCGCTCCCCCTTCGACGGGCTGCCGCCCGAGGTGGTGGCGGCCCGCCGCCACGCGGCGGAGGAATCGAGCGGGGGCCTGAGCCTGCCGCCGCCGACGGCCGCCGCCTTCGGGGTGTTCGACCCGGCCGATGCGGCCTGGGTGGAGCGGCGCCTGACCCCGCACCCCTTCAGCACCTACGAGAGCCCGCTACCGATCCGCGGCCCGGTCGGCAACGGCCTGCCGCGCACCTACGTCGATTGCACCGCGCCGTCCTACGCCACCCTCGACCGGGTCAAGGACTGGGTCCGGCGCCAGCCCGGCTGGGGCTGGCGGGACCTGGCCACCGGCCACGACGCGATGGTGAGCGCCCCCGGCCCGCTCGCGGACCTGCTGGTCGAGCTCGGCGGGGCCTGAGCCGTCAGCCCATCGTGACGAGGGTGCGGCCGGGATCGATCTCGATCAGCCGCAGCCCGAAGCTGCGGCCCTCCTGCGCCTCCCAGTCGGCCAGCACGGCGTTGACCCGCTCGGGGCCGTGCTCGGCCAGGGTGCGGGTGCCCACCGGCTCCTCGATGGCGTGCATCACCTCGCCCATCAGCCGGGCGCGGGCCGGCGCCTCGGCGGGCTCGGCGGCGTCGCAATAGGTCGTGACGATCTGCTCCGACAGCGCCTCGATCACGGCCTGGTTCACGGAGGTCATGCCCATGCTGCGCTCTCTCCCGTTCGACGCGGCCGTCATCGAGCGGCCGTCCGGACCGGGACAACGCGGCCGGGCGCGCGCGGTGCCGCGCCTCACCCCGCCTGCTGCTGGCCGGCGGCGCGATGGACCGCCAGGGTCACCACCTCGGCGGAAGGGGTCTCCTTCTGACCCTGGCCCATCATGAAGATCACCGGGTTGCGCGGCATGTAGCCGGGGTTGCGGCGCAGGTTGAGCAGCTGCTGCAATTCCACCGCGGTCAGGTCCTTCGGCGTGGCGTCGCGCCAGACATGGCCCGGCGAGGCGGCGCGGGCGAAGGGCCACCAGGAGCGGCGCTCGGTCTCGACCTGCAGGACGAGCTTGCCGGTGAAGGTCTTGCGGAAATTGAAGCGACCCGTGATGGCCATGACGCGTCCTCCATTCCCGGACAACCCGATCCCGGATCACCTTCCGGGATCAACCTGGACCTGTGCTGTTTAGCACGGCACTAACATGGGGCGGCCACGCTTGGCGAAAAGGCGATCCGCCGCGATCGACCCACAGCCGCGCTGCCGCCCCCCTCACCGACTAACGGTTGCGATGCCGAAACGCTCCCTCACGCTCGATGCCGCGCTGATCGCCCGGGCCCATCCCCACCCGGTGACCGCCGACGGGCGCGGCCCCGGCTACGGCATGGCGCTGATGGGCGAGGCGGAGGCCGATGCGCGCCTCGACGCGGCGCTGGCCGAGAAGCCGGGCGAGGCGGGCACGCTCTGGCTGTTCGCCTACGGCGCCCTGATGTGGCGGCCGGAATTCCCGTTCTCGGAAAGGCGCGAGGCCCGGGTGCGGGGCTGGCACCGCCGGTTCTGCCTGTGGCAGCCGGGCTTTCGCGGCACGCCGGAGCGGCCCGGGGTGATGCTGGCCCTCGACCGGGGCGGGCAGTGCCGCGGCTTCGCCTACCGGATCGCCGGCGACGACTTGCGGGCCTCCGTGCGGCCGGTCTGGCGGCGGGAGATGCGCGGGCGCGGCTACGAAGCCCGCTGGGTCGCCGCCGAGACCGCGGAGGGCCCGGTGCCGGCGCTCGCCTTCGTGGCCGACCGGAATGGGGCGCGCTACGCCGGCCGGCTGACCGACGCGCAGATCGCCGCGCACGTCGCGGCGGCCTGCGGCCCCACCGGCCCGAGCGCCGAGTACCTGCTCAACACGGTGGCGGCCTGCGAGGCGACGGGCATCCGCGACCGCCACCTCTTCGCGATGCAGGCGCTGGTGGCCGAGCGGCTCGCCGCCTGCGAGGCGCCCGCATCTCAGAACAGCCCGACGCCGACCCCGGGCTCGCGCCGCGGCGGATAGTTGTAGGGGCCGGTCGAGACGCCGTAATAGGGCAGGACCGGCGCGTAGCCGAATCCGAGGAGCCGGCGGGGCGGCGGTTCGACGACGACCACCTCCGCCTCGACCGCGACAGCGGGAGGCGGCGGGGGCGGCGGCAGCCAGCCGGCGGAGGGTTCCACCCCGCCGCGCGCCGCGTAGGCGCCGGGCATGTCGGCCGCCATCGCCGGCAGGGCCGTGAGGGCGGCCATCAAGGGCAGCCAGGCCAGCGTCGTACGGAGCGTCATACCGAGCGTCATCGCGCAAAAACCTCGGGCAGGGTGACCTGACGGACAAGCTTCGTCAGACAAGCTTCACCGGGGCATCCCGGTTCCGCGGAACGTGCCCTAGATTGGTGAACGAACCGGAGGGCGTGAGCCCCGCATGACCGAGCTGCCCCCCTTCTACGACGACCTCGCGGGCTGCCTCGCCGAGGCCTGGCGCCGGCTGGAGGAGGGGGCGGCGCATCAGAGCGGCTTCCACGCGCCGGCGCTCGCCACCCTCGGCCGCGACGGCGCCCCGCGCCTGCGCACGGTGGTGCTGCGCGGGGTCGACCGGGAGCGGCGCACCCTGCGGATCCACTGCGACGCCCGCTCCGCCAAGGCCGCCGAGATCGCCGCCGATCCCCGGGCGGCGCTCCACGCCTACGATCCCAAGGCCAAGATCCAGGTCCGGATCGAGGGCACCGCCCGGCTGCACGGGCAGGACGACGTGGCGCGGGCCGCCTGGGCGGCGTCGCGGCCGATGAGCCGGATCTGCTACGGCACCGCGCCCGGCCCCGGCACGCCCCTGCCCGAGGGCGGCGCCTATACTCAGCCGCAGGACGACGCCGCGGTGGAGGCGGGTTTCCCGGAGTTTCGCGTCGTGGTGCTCACCGCCGCCCGGCTCGAATTCCTGTACCTCGCCCGGGCGGGGCACCGGCGGGCGTCGTTCACCTGGGATGGGGCGGAGCCGGGGGCGACGTGGCTGGCGCCGTAAGAATAATTCTATGTCTATTCGGAATAAAATTGAGTCGCGGGATCCCCTCTCCCGTGTGGGAGAGGGGTAGGGGTGAGGGCGGCGCGCTTCAGGATAGATCTGGACAGCAGAGCCACCAGCACAGCGATTCGAGCTTTACACGGAAGCGTGTCACCCTCACCCCCGGCCCCTCTCCCACACGGGAGAGGGGAGGCGCGCTCTAACTTGCAATGATAGTGAATTCTGTTGTCAGCTCGCCGCCCGCAACCGCGCGAACCCCGCCTCGAGGTCCCGCGTCAGGTCGTCCATGTCCTCCAGCCCGACCTGGAACCGCAGGCCCGGCCCGCCCGGCGCCCACGGGTTGGCGGTGCGGTAGGGCGCGCAGTCGAACGGGATCACCAGGCTCTCGAAGCCGCCCCAGGAGAACCCCATCCCGAACAGTTCCAGCCCGTCGAGCATCGCCGCCACGGCGGCCTCGGGGCAGGGCTTGAGGATGATCGAGAACAGGCCCGACGAGCCCAGGAAGTCGCGCGACCAGATCGCGTGACCGGGATCCTCCGGCAGGGCCGGGTGCAGCACCCGGGCGACCTCCGGCCTGTCCTGGAACCAGCGGGCCAGCGCCAGCGCCTGCTCGCCGTGCTCGCGCAGGCGCAGGGGCAGGGTGCGCAGGCCCCGCAAGGCCAGGAAGACGTCCTCGGCGCCTGCGCAGATCGCGAGCTGGTCGAAGGTGCGGCGCAGGGCCGGCCAGTACTGCGCGTTGGCGGAGGTGAGGCCGAGCAGGAGGTCCGAGCCGCCCGACAGGTACTTGGTGCCGGCCTCGATCGCGATGTCGACGCCGCGCTCGTGCGGCGGGAATAGGAGTGGCGTCGCCCAGGTGTTGTCCATCAGCACGCAGGCGCCCCGCGCATGCGCCGCCTCGGCGATGGCCGGGATGTCCTGCATCTCGAAGCTCTGCGAGCCCGGCGCCTCGGTGAGCACGGCTGTGGTGTTCTCGCGCATCAGCTCGGCGATGCCGGCGCCGAGCGTCGGGTCGTAGTAGGTGGTCTCGACCCCGAACCGCGTCAGGAACCCGTCGCAGAAGATCCGGGTCGGGCGGTAGGCGGAATCGGTCACCAGCAGGTGGTCGCCGGCCTTGAGGCACGAGAGCAGCCCGACCGTGACGGCGGCGAGGCCCGAGGGGGTGAGCACCGTGCCGGCCGCCCCCGCGAGCTCGGTCCAGGCGGTCTCGAGGGAGCGGATCGTCGGGGTGCCCACCGTCCCGTAGGTGTAGTCCGACCGCCGGTGCTTGAGCGCGTCGTAGCTCTCGTAGAGCACGGTCGAGCCGCGATAGATCGGGGTGTTGACGAAGCCGTGCTGCTGCGACGGGTCGCGGCCGGCATGGACCAGGCGGGTGCGGGTGCCGAGGCGGCTCTTGTCGCGGGGCGGGGTGATGCTCATCGGGACCCTGGTGCGTGATCTGTCGCGCCGGAGCACATCCCGCGCCACCGGTCGCCGTCAAGCCTGGGTCGAGGGAGCCCGGCCCCGTCTAGGCTGTTCGTCGCACGGGCCAACCCCTTGACCGGACAATCCGCTTCGCTTGGAATGCCTCTTGCTTAGGCAGCGTTCGTGCTTGGGCAAACGGGTGGCGGCCGACAGGGTGCCGCAACCGGAACGGGAGACGCACACCGCATGAAGAGAATCGTTGCGGCCCTGGCCTTCGGGCTCGGTGCCACCCTGCTGGCGGGCGCCGCCCAGGCTCAAGGGACGCTGAACAGCATCAAGCAGAAGGGCTACATCTCCTGCGGCTCGAACCCGGGCCTCGCCGGCTTCGGCGTGCCGGACGCGCAGGGCCGCTGGACCGGGCTCGACGTCGATTTCTGCCGCGCGCTCTCCGCGGCGATCTTCAACGACGTCACCAAGGTCCGCTTCATCCCGCTCTCGGCCAAGGACCGCTTCACGGCGCTCCAGTCGGGCGAGGTCGACATCCTGTCGCGCAACACCACCTGGTCGATGTCGCGCGACACGACCCTCGGGCTCGACTTCCCGGCCGTCAACTTCTACGACGGCCAGGGCTTCATGGTGAAGAAGAAGCTCGGCGTGACCTCGGCCAAGCAGCTCGACGGCGCCTCGGTCTGCACCCAGCAGGGCACGACGACCGAGCTGAACCTGGCCGACTACTTCCGGGCCAACAAGCTGAAATACGAGGTCGTGGCCTTCGCCAGCGCCGACGAGACCTTCAAGGCCTACGATTCCGGCCGCTGCGACGCCTTCACCACCGATGCCTCGGGCCTCTACGCCGAGCGCCTGCGCGCCTCGGCGCCGGACGACAACATCGTCCTGCCGGAGATCATCTCGAAGGAGCCGCTCGGACCGGCGGTGCGCCAGGGCGACGCCCAGTGGGCCGACATCGTCCGCTGGACCCACTACGCGATGCTCAACGCCGAGGAGGCCGGCATCACGCAAGGAAACGTCGACCAGATGGTGAAGTCGTCCGACAACCCGGACGTCAAGCGCATCCTCGGCACCGAGGGCAAGTACGGCACCGACCTCGGGCTGACCAACGACTGGGCCTACCGGATCATCAAGCTCGTCGGCAATTACTCCGAGGTGTTCGAGAAGAACGTCGGCCAGGGCTCGCCGCTGAAGATCCAGCGCGGCGTCAACGCCCTGTGGTCGAAGGGCGGCCTGCAATACGGCCCGCCGATCCGCTGACCTCATGACACGCGGCGCCCCCCCGGGCGCCGCCCCCGGCCACCACAGACGCGAGCACGCCCCCTTGCCGACGCAGCTTCCGGCCGATGCGCCGTCCGGTCCGCCCCGGGTCTCGCCCTTCTACGATCCCCGCATCCGCGGCGCGGCCTACCAGATCCTGCTGCTGCTCGCGGTCGGCGTGGTGGCCTGGATCGCGATCGGCAACGCCGCCGAGAACCTGCGCAACGCCCGCGTCGCCTCGGGCTTCGGCTTCCTCGGCAACACCGCGGGGTTCGACGTCAACCAGACGGTGATCCCCTTCACGGCGGCGACCTCCACATACGGCACCGCCTTCCTGGTCGGGCTCACCAACACCCTGATCGTCGCCGCCATCGGCATCGTGCTGGCCACACTCCTCGGCTTCGCGGTCGGCGTGGCGCGGCTGTCGCCGAACTGGATCGTGCGGACGCTCGCCACAATCTACGTCGAGGTGTTGCGCAACATCCCGCTGCTGCTGCAATTGCTGTTCTGGTACGTCGCGGTGCTGGCGAGCCTGCCCTCCGCGCGCGATTCCTACGCGCTCGGCACCTCCGTCTTCCTCAACCAGCGCGGCCTGTACCTGCCGAAACCCCTGCTCGCGGCGGATGCCTGGGCGCTGCCCCTGGCGCTTGCGATCGGGATCGCCGGCACGCTGCTGTTCCGGGCCCATGCCGGGCGCGAGCAGGCGCGGACCGGCCGGCGCCTGCCGGTGCTGGCGGTCGGCCTCGCCCTCGTCCTCGGCCTGCCGCTCCTCGCCTACGGGGTGCTGGCGCTGCTCGGCATCGCCCCGGTGGCGCTCGACTTTCCGGTCAAGGGCACGTTCAACCTGCGCGGCGGGATGCAGCTCTATCCGGAATTCGTCGCCCTGGTGCTCGGGCTCACGGTCTACACCGCCGCCTTCATCGCCGAGGTGGTGCGGGCCGGCATCCAGGCGGTCAACCGCGGCCAGACCGAGGCGGCGCGGGCTCTCGGCCTGCAGCCGGGCCCGACGATGCGGCTGGTGGTTATCCCGCAGGCGATGCGGGTGATCGTGCCGCCGCTGACCAGCCAGTTCCTCAACCTCACCAAGAACTCGTCGCTGGCGGTGGCCATCGGCTACCCGGACCTGGTCCAGGTCTTCATGGGCACAGTGCTGAACCAGACCGGCCAGGCGGTCGAGGTGGTGGCGATCACCATGGCGGTCTACCTGACGATCAGCCTCGTCACCGCCTTCGCGATGAACCTCTACAACCGGCGCGTCGCGCTGATCGAGCGGTGAGAACCCGATGACTGCCGGCTCCCAGCCCCTGCCGCTCACCTTCGTCCGCCGCGAGGCGGTACCCGCTTCCCCGCCGCCCTCCCTGGTCGCCGGGCCGCTCGCCTGGCTGCGCCAGAATCTCTTCTCCAGCCCCGCCAACGCCGTGATGACGCTGGCGGCGCTCGCGGTCATCGCGCTCGCGGTGCCGCCGCTCCTGCGCTTCCTCGTCTTCGACGCGGTCTGGACCGGCGAGAACCGCGACGCCTGCCGGGCCGAGGTGATCGGCCGCCCGGTCGGCGCCTGCTGGGCCTTCATCGGAGCCAAGATCAACTACTTCATCTACGGCTCCTACCCGATCGAGGAGCGCTGGCGGCCGAACGTCTTCTTCGCCCTGATGGCGGTGGGGGTGGGGTGGATGCTGTGGCTCGACGCGCCCAAGCGCGCGTGGGGCGCGCTCTACTTCTTCGTCGTGTTCCCGGTCGCCTCCTACCTGCTGCTCACCGGGATGCCGAGCCTCGGCCTGCCCGCCGTGCCGACGGCGCTCTGGGGCGGCATGCTGGTGACGCTGATCGTGTCGCTCGTCGGCATCGTCGCCTCGCTGCCGCTCGGCATCCTGCTCGCGCTCGGGCGGCGCTCGCGCCTGCCGATCGTGCGGCTGTTCTGCGTCATCTTCATCGAGTTCTGGCGCGGCGTGCCGCTGATCACCGTGCTGTTCATGGCCAACGTGATGCTGCCGCTGTTCCTGCCCGGCGACGTCACGGTCGACCGGCTGGCGCGGCCGCTCGTCGGCATCGCGCTGTTCTCCGCCGCCTACATGGCCGAGACGGTGCGCGGCGGCCTGCAGGCGATCCCGCGCGGCCAGACCGAGGGGGCGATGTCGCTGGGCCTCAGCCCCTGGCACCGGATGCGCCTGATCATCCTGCCCCAGGCCCTGCGCATCGTGATTCCCGGCATCGTCAACAGCTTCATCGCGCTGTTCAAGGACACCAGCCTCGTCTCGATCGTCGGCATCTTCGACTTCATCCGCACGATCGAATCGGCACGGGTCGATCCCGCCTGGGCGGCGCCGACCGTGGTGATGACCGGCTACGCCTTCGCCGCCCTGTTCTACTTCGTCTTCTGCTTCGGCATGTCGCGCTACGCCCGCTTCGTCGAGTGGCGGCTCGCGGCCGGCCAGACACGGTGAGATCCCCGATGGCTTCCTCCCCCCTCCACACAGCCCCTGGCCCCTTGCCGGAGACCGACCCGGACCTCGCGCCCCGCAACACCTCGGCGACGCGCCTCGCCAGCGCGCCGACGGCGGTGTCGCTGGAGCGGGTCAACAAGTGGTACGGCGCCTTCCACGTCCTGCGGGATGTCGACCTCAGCGTGCGCAAGGGCGAGCGGATCGTGATCTGCGGCCCCTCGGGCTCCGGCAAGTCGACCCTGATCCGCTGCATCAACCGCCTGGAGGAGCATCAGGCCGGGCGCATCGTCGTCGACGGGATCGAGCTCACCAATGACCTCAAGCGGATCGACGAGATCCGGCGCGAGGTCGGCATGGTGTTCCAGCACTTCAACCTGTTTCCGCACCTGACCGTGCTCGAGAACTGCACGCTGGCGCCGATCTGGGTGAAGAAGATGCCGAAGGCCGAGGCCGAGGCGGTCGCGATGAAATACCTGACCCGGGTGAAGATCCCGAACCAGGCGCACAAGTATCCGGGCCAGCTCTCCGGCGGCCAGCAGCAGCGCGTGGCGATCGCCCGCTCCCTGTGCATGGCGCCCAAGATCATGCTGTTCGACGAGCCGACCTCGGCGCTCGACCCCGAGATGGTCAAGGAGGTGCTCGACACGATGGTGGGGCTCGCCGACGAGGGCATGACCATGCTCTGCGTCACCCACGAGATGGGCTTCGCCCGCCAGGTCGCCGACCGGGTGATCTTCATGGACGAGGGCCAGATCGTCGAATCGAACACCCCCGAGGCGTTCTTCCGCGCGCCCGAGCACGAGCGGACCCGGCTGTTCCTGAGCCAGATCCTGCATTGAGGGTCGATGCGGGAGCCCGGCGCGGATCAAACCCGCTCCTGCATCAAGTCATCCTCCACGTCATCCCGGGGCTCGCCGCAGGCGAGAACCCGGGATCCATAACCGCTGAGGTCGGAGAACGAGGCGGAGTGCGTTCCGCTTCGTCCTGAAGCGTCGGCGGTTATGGATCCCGGGTTCCGCTGCGCGGCCCCGGGATGACGATGGAGGATGGCAGGTCCCGTCGCTGACTGTGCCCCAGCCGGGCGAGGGACCTACCGCCCCGTCGCGACCGGCAGGTCCTCCCGCGAACCCCATTCCGACCACGAGCCGTCGTAGAGGGCGCGCGGCGGCCGTCCCAGGCTCTCGAGGGCGACGCCGACGATCGCCGCGGTGACGCCGGAGCCGCAAGTGGTGACGACCGGGCGGTCGAGGTCGATGCCGGCCTGCGCCACCGCCGCGCGCAACGACGCCTCGTCCTTGAGCCGGCCGTTCTCCTGCAACACCGCGTAGTGCAGGTTCAGGGCGCCGGGCATATGGCCGGGACGCACGCCGGGGCGCGGCTCGGGCTCCTCGCCGGCGAAGCGGGCGGCCGAGCGGGCATCGACCACCTGGGCCTGGCCGGCGAGCGCCCGCTGCACGTCGCCGACATTCGCCACCGCCGAATGGTCGAGGCGGGCGGTGAAGTGGCGCCGGTCGCGGGGCCGCGCCTCGCCCTCCTCGACCGGGTGACCGCCCGCGACCCAGGCCGGGAAGCCGCCCTCCAGGATCGCGACGTCGCGGGCGCCGAACGCCTTCAGGGTCCAGCGCACCCGCGGGGCCGAGAACAGGCCCATCCCGTCATAGACCACGACCGTCATGCCGTCGCCGATGCCCATCTGGCGCATCCGCGAGGCGAAGACCTCCGGCGAGGGCAGCATGTGGGGCAGGGCGCTCGCCTCGTCGCGCACCGCGTCGATGTCGAAGCGGATCGCCCCCGGGATGTGGCCGGCGCGGAACTCCGCCTCGGCGTCCCGGCCCATCGCCGGCAGGTACCAGGAGCCGTCGAGCACGACGATGTCGGGCGCCGCGAGCCGCTCTGCGAGCCAGTCCGCCGTGACGAAGGGGCCGATCGACATGCCTGTCTGTCTCCGAAGAAGGGGCGCTCGAGACGGGTCTCGAGCCTGAAGGGCTTTTGGGCCGGTCGGGAGCATTGTGCCCGAATTCCGGGCGGGGCCGCCACCCATCCGCGCGCGAAAGCGGCGTTTCGCGGCGCGATCGCCCCCGGGACCCGCGGGCGGTGCCGCAGTCCCTCACCCGGCCCGGACCCGATTCCTATCGAATGTTAACGAGGGGAGGGCGGGGCCTGCCTAGAACGAGGGCGTCCCGTCCCCCCGCGAGAGGCCCGGCCGATGCCCCGTCGCGTTGAACGCATTCCGATACGCCCTCGTGCCGTATCTGGCACGGCGCTTGCGAACAGCCTTTCACTGCACCCGCCGTGTCCACTCTCCCTTGCACGGCCGGGCGTGGTCGACGGGCCAGGCAGTGAGACTCCGAGGGCTGCCTGGCCCGCCCGTCCGCCGCGGGAGACCGAACGGGGCCGCGCCGAGCGCGTGCGACCCCATGCGTGACTCGACGAACGCAGTGACAGGGAGGGTGCGAATGAACGCCACGGCC
Organism: Methylobacterium sp. 174MFSha1.1; assembly: GCF_900116815.1. Classification (NCBI taxonomy): domain Bacteria; kingdom Pseudomonadati; phylum Pseudomonadota; class Alphaproteobacteria; order Hyphomicrobiales; family Methylobacteriaceae; genus Methylobacterium; species Methylobacterium sp. 174MFSha1.1. Next base: position 106,221 of record NZ_FPCB01000005.1, read on the forward strand.
CGCTTCGAATGGCCGATCCGTCCCGACAGGATCGAGGTCTCCGCGCGCGGCTACCTCGCCGCGGCCATCCTCTGCGCCGATCTGCGCGCCGCCCGTGCCGCGGCGTCGCGCCCGCTGCCCTCCGCGACGGTGCACCGGCTGGTGCCGCGCCGGGCGCGGACGCGGCCGGCGCCGGCCGACGGGATGCGGCGCGCCGCCGAGGGCTGACGCCGCAGCGCCGGCCTGTCGAACTCAGCCAACAAAAAAGGCGGCCCCGCGGGGGCCGCCCTGGTCCGGGGTGGCGGGCTCATCGAGCCCGCCCGCCGGGTTCGGCGTCAAATTCTGGGCGAACGGCCGCGCATCAGGCCGAAGATCGCCGAGACGGCGAACAGCACGATCGCCACGAAGAACACGATCTTGGCCGCCTCCATGGCGGTGCCGGCGATGCCGCCGAAGCCCAGCAGAGCCGCGACGAGGGCGACGACGAGGAAGGTGATAGCCCAGCCGATCATTGGTAACTCCCGTATCGAAGGCTGCTGGGTTGCTTCGCGGCGCCGTGCAGAGAAGCGTTGCAGCAAGTTGAACGAGAAACCATCGGACCGGGCGACAGGTTCCGTTGATTTTTTCGGATGAAAGCCGGCGGGCGACCGTGCAGGCTCCCGCGCCGGCCTGAAGCGCAGGCGCGGGCAGGCACAAGCTGGGGCCGGTGCGGCGACGGACTCGCGATGGGCGGGAGAGGGTGGCTCCCCGAGCAGGACTCGAACCTGCGACAAGGCGATTAACAGTCGCCTGCTCTACCAACTGAGCTATCGGGGATCGCGGCCGGACCTCTATCCAAGGCGGGCAGGGCGCGCAAGGGGTTTCTGGCCCGGACCCCGGCCAGGCGGGATCTCCGGCGGGGATTGTCGGGAGCCGGCTCATTTCGCCGGCCCGATCGCGGTTTTGCCGCCGGATCCCTGTTGCGGAGCCGGGGCGGGCTCTGCTAATGACCCCTCGTCCCCGGGTCGTCCGCCCGACGCCGGGGAGACGGCGCAGCCGGTGCTCACGAGCCCGGCCCGCCCGATTGCCGGCTGAGCGCCGGCCCGGATGGCCTCGTGGCGGAGTGGTTACGCAGAGGACTGCAAATCCTTGCACCCCGGTTCGATTCCGGGCGAGGCCTCCACCTTTCTCTTTTCTCCCTCCAGACTGCAGACCGGCCCGGCGCGCCTGCGCGAGACCGGGTCGTCGTGGCTCCCTGCCCGGATCCTTGCCTTTTGGCCGGCGATCCACCACAACCGCGTCGCCCGACGGCTTGACCGTCGCGGCTTGGCCGTCGCTCAAGCTCTCCAGAGACGTTCATGCTCGACTACGCGCAAGCGCGCCGCCTCATGGTCGATTGCCAGCTCCGGACGTTCGACGTGACCGACATCGCGCTGCTCGACGCGTTCGACGCCGTCCCGCGCGAGCGGTTCATGCCGGCGGACCGGGAAGCCTTCGCCTATATCGACCAGCCCCAGGCAATCGGCACGGAGGAGGGCGAGACCCGCTTCATGCCGGCGCCGATGGTGCTGGCGCGCCTGATCCAGGCGCTGGCCCTCAAGCCCGGCCACCGCGTGCTCGAGGTCGGGACCGGCTTCGGCTACGGCGCCGCCATCCTGCGCCGTCTCGGCGTCGAGGTGGTCGCCCTCGAATCGCTCCCCGGCCTCGCAGCAGGGGCGCGCGAGCGGCTGGCGCAGTGCGGGATCGCCGACGGCGTCACCGTCGAGACCGGCCCGCTCGAGAAGGGCGCGGCCGGCCACGCCCCCTACGACGCGATCCTGCTCAACGGCCAGGTCGAGCAGCGCCCGCAAGGATTGCTCGAGCAGCTCGCCGATGGCGGGCGCCTCGCCTGCGTCCAGGGCCAGGGCCGCCCGGCCAAGGCGACCCTGTGGGTGCGCTCCGGCGACGCCTTCGGCTCGCGCCCGCTCTTCGACGCCACCCTGCCGCCGCTGCGCGCCTTCGCGGTCGAGGCCGGCTTCGCGTTCTGATCCGACGTCCGGACGATTCCCTCCGGACATCGCGTGACGCTCCGGCACGGGACGGCCTCGCCGGCCCCGCGCCGAATCACCGGCCACCGCCGAAAGCGGGTGGTCCTACCGCCGATCGGGTGAGCCGGCCGGCGTCGTCGGCCCGGGTCCCAGTCCCGTGTTCCCAGTGCGGTTTTTCCTTGGTGCGGCGCACGGGCCCGCCCTCCGGGCCGCGCCCCGGCCGGATCCGGCGCCCCGGCCCGGGGTCCGTTCCGGGCGACCGAGGCTGCAGCCGCGAGAATGGCGGCGCGCGAAAGCATTCGTTTACCAACGACTTGCAGGGTGCGTGCGCCCCGCCGCCGCCCGGCGCGGGACCGCCTGGGAATCGCAGATCTCGCCGTCCAGATTTCCCCAGCGATACCTGTCGCTTTTTTGCGGCACCGCCGGTCAAACTCGGTCATCCACAGTACGGGGACGATGCCCCCGGCACCGCCCTCGGCTAAGGTCATGATCGAGGTGGGCACAGCGATATGACGAACCGGCTCAGCCGCCCGCGGTGCAGGGCCGGTCATTGTGAGCTAGCCGCACAGGGTAGACAGGCGTGACTGACACAGGAACTCAGGCGTTCCGCAGGCTTCGGCTGGGCGGGTTCGCCGCCATGGCGCTCGCCATGGCGGGCCAGGGCGCGGCCGCGGAAACCCTGGATACCGCCCTCGCGCGGGCCTATGCGGGCAACCCGACGCTCAACGCGCAGCGCGCCGGACAGCGCGCCAACGACGAGAACGTGCCGCGGGCGCTGGCGGGCTACCGCCCGACCGTGAGCGCGCAGGCCAGCGTCGGCGTCAGCAACGTCTCGGGGCGCCTCGGCGCCAACCGCGGGGAAATCGGCGGCGGCGACGCCTCGCAGACCCTGATCCCGGGCTCCGCCGGCGTCTCCGTGACCCAGACGCTGTTCAACGGCTTCCGGACCGACAACAGCACCCGGCAGGCCGAGTCGCAGGTGCTGGGCGGCCGCGAGACCCTGCGCAACACCGAGATGCAGACGCTGTTCTCGGCGGCGCAGGCCTACATGAACGTGCTGGCGGACACCGCCACGCTGGAGCTCAACCGCAACAACGTCGAGGTGCTGGAGGAGCAGCTCCGCCAGACCCGCGACCGCTTCAACGTCGGCGAGGTCACCCGCACCGACGTCGCCCAGGCCGAGGCGCGGCTCGCCGGCGCCCGGGCCCAGGTCAGCCTGGCCGAGGCCAACCTGCGCACCAGCATCGCGACCTACCGGCAGGTGATCGGCGTCGAGCCGCGCCAGCTCGCCCCCGGCCGGCCGATCGACCGCTTCGTGCCGTCGACCCTGACGGCGGCGGTCGAGATCGGCCTTGCCGAGCACCCGGCGATCCTCTCCGCCCTCCACTCGGTCGACGCGGCCGAGGCGCAGGTCAAGATCGCCGAATCGACCCTCTACCCGACGGTCTCGCTGAGCGGCAACGCCGCCCAGGTCTTCGACCAGCAGATCGCCAACACCCGCTACTTCCAGGGCTCGATCATCGGCCAGGTCTCGGTCCCGCTCTACCAGGGCGGCGCCGAGTACGCGCAGATCCGCCAGGCCAAGGAGCAGGTCGGCCAGAGCCGGCTCCAGGCCGAGCTGACCCGCGACCAGGTCCGCGCCGGCATCGTCACCGCCTGGGGCGCCCTCGAGGCGGCCAAGGCCCGCGTCATCGCCTCCCAGGCCCAGGTCCAGGCCAACGAGGTGGCGCTGAACGGCGTGCGCGAGGAGGCCCGGGTCGGCCAGCGCACGACCCTCGACGTGCTGAACGCCCAGCAGGAGCTTCTGACCGCCCGCGTCAGCCTGATCGCCGCCCAGCGCGACCGGGTGGTGGGCTCCTACCAGGTGGTGCAGACCGTCGGCCGCCTCACCACCCGCTTCATCGCCGTCCCGGTGACGCAGTACAGCGCCAAGCAGCATTACGACCAGGTCAAGGACCTCTGGTACGGCGTGCGCACGCCGGACGGCCGCTGACCCGCAGCGCCGTCCTGAAGGACGACGCCTCGAAGGACGGCGACCTGGAGCGCGCCGTCCTGTGAGTTGCGCGGGCCGCCTCGCTTGTGCGGGGCCGGCCCTGTGGAATACTGCGTACCCGAGACCCAAGACCCAAGCCCCCCGATCCTCTGCACTCGAGCGTTGAGCCGGATGAGCGCCGCGAGCCCCAAGACGCAGGACAAGACGCAGGAACCCTCGATGGAGGAGATCCTCGCCTCCATCCGCCGCATCATCGCCGACGACCAGAAGCCGGCCGAGCCGCCCGCTCCCGGGTCGCGCCCGGTGGCGGTGCCGAGCCCCGCGCCCGACGAGGACGACGTGCTCGACCTCGCGATGGTGGCCAAGCCGGCGCCGAAACCCGCCCCGAAGCCGGAGCCGGTGGTCGCCAAGGCACCACCTGCACCGCCGCCGGAGCCCGAGCCGAGCTTCGACGACAAGTTCGACCCGATGTCGGAGATCGCGTTCCGCGACGAGCCGATGGATTTCGACGCGATCGAGATCGAGCCGGAGCCCGCCCCGCCGGAACCCCCGAAGGCCGTCGCCCCGCCGCCCCCCGCGCCGCCGGAGCCCCGCCCGGCGATGGAGGACCGGCTCCTGTCCCAGGCGACCGACGCCACGGTCGGCCACGCCTTCGACCTCCTGGCGACCACGGTGCTGACCCGCAACGCCCGCACCATCGAGGACCTGGTGCAGGACATGCTGCGGCCGATGCTGAAGGCCTGGCTCGACGACAACCTGCCGGTGATGGTGGAGCGCCTGGTCCGGGCCGAGATCGAGCGCGTCGCGCGCGGTCGCTGAGTTCCCGGGACCACTCCAGTTGACGGAACGGCCCGGGTCCGCTTGAAAGCGATCTCGGGGGCTGGCCGCTCGCGCGGCCGGCCTTTGTCGTTTCTGGTTTTCGGCGCCCGCGAGGCCCGCGTCCCGCCTCGCGGACGCGCCCGGGGCAGCCTGCGAGTGGCGCTTTCGCGATGATGGACAAGACCTTCGATCCCGCCGCCGTCGAGGCGCGCATCGCCGCCGAGTGGGAGGAGGCGCAGGCCTTCCGGGCCGGGCGCCCGGACCGGGCCGGCGCCGAGCCCTACAGCATCATGATCCCGCCGCCGAACGTGACGGGCTCGCTCCATATGGGCCACGCCCTCAACAACACGCTCCAGGACGTGCTCGCCCGCTTCGAGCGCCTGCGCGGCAAGGACGTGCTGTGGCAGCCCGGCACTGACCACGCCGGCATCGCGACCCAGATGGTGGTGGAGCGCCGCCTCGCCGAGCAGCAGCAGCCCGACCGACGCTCCCTGGGCCGGCCGGAATTCGTCCGCCGGGTCTGGGAGTGGAAGGCGGAATCGGGCGGCACCATCGTCAACCAGCTGAAGCGCCTCGGCGCCTCCTGCGACTGGTCGCGCGAGCGCTTCACCATGGACGAGGGCCTGTCGAAGGCCGTCCTGAAGGTCTTCGTCGACCTGCACGCGCAAGGACTGATCTACCGCGACAAGCGCCTGGTGAACTGGGACCCGAAGTTCCAGACCGCGATCTCCGACCTCGAGGTGCAGCAGGTCGAGGTGAAGGGCCATCTCTGGCACTTCGCCTATCCGGTGGTCGACGAGGCCGGGACCGAGACGGGCGAGACCATCACGGTCGCGACGACCCGGCCCGAGACCATGCTCGGCGACACCGCGGTCGCGGTGCATCCGGAGGACGAGCGCTATCGGGCGCTGGTCGGCAAGAGCCTGCGGCTGCCGCTGGTCGGTCGCCTGATCCCGATCGTGGCGGACGAGTATTCCGACCCCGAGAAGGGCACCGGCGCGGTCAAGATCACCCCGGCGCACGACTTCAACGACTTCGAGGTCGGCCGCCGGAACGGGCTTTCCCAGATCAATATCCTGGATGAGGAAGCCCGCATAAGCCTCGACGGCAATGCGGATTTCCTGGACGGATCGAGCCCGGAGCCCGAGGCCCTGGCGCTGCACGGCCTCGACCGCTTCGAGGCGCGCAAGCGGGTCGTCGCCCTGATGGAGGAGCGCGGCCAGCTGGTCACGATCGAGCCCAACACCCACGCGGTGCCGCACGGTGACCGCTCGGGCGTGGTGATCGAGCCCTACCTGACCGACCAGTGGTACGTGAACGTCAAGCCGCTGGCCGAGCGGGCGATGCAGGCGGTGCGCGACGGGCGCACCCGCTTCGTGCCCGAGACCTACGAGAAGACCTACTTCCAGTGGCTCGAGAACATCGAGCCGTGGTGCATCTCGCGCCAGCTGTGGTGGGGCCACCAGATCCCGGCCTGGTACGACGCCGACGGGCACTGCTTCGTCGCGCACACGGAAGAGGACGCCCTGGCCCAGGCCGCCGCGAAGCACGGCCGGCCGGTCTCTTTACGCCGCGACGAGGACGTCCTCGACACCTGGTTCTCGTCGGGCCTGTGGCCGTTCTCGACGCTCGGCTGGCCGGACGAGACGCCGGAGCTCGCCCGCTACTACCCGACCTCGGCCCTGGTGACGGGCTTCGACATCATTTTCTTCTGGGTCGCCAGGATGATGATGCTCGGCCTTCACGCGCTGGACGAGGTGCCGTTCCGCACCGTCTACATCCACGCCCTCGTCCGCGACGAGAAGGGGGCGAAGATGTCGAAGTCGAAGGGCAACGTCGTCGACCCCCTCGACCTCGTCGATCGCTACGGGGCGGATGCCCTGCGCTTCACCCTCGCCGCCATGGCGGCGCAGGGACGCGACATCAAGCTCTCGGTGCAACGCGTTGAAGGCTATCGCAACTTCGCCACCAAGCTCTGGAACGCCGCCCGCTTCGCCGAGATGAACGGCTGCCGGCTCGATCCCGCCTTCAAGCCCGAGGGTGTGAGCCAGACCCTGAACGCCTGGGCGCTCGGCGAGGCCGCGCGGGCCGTCGCCGAGGTGACCGGGGCGATCGAGGCCTACCGCTTCAACGACGCCGCCAACGCCGCCTACCGCTTCGTCTGGAACGTCTTCTGCGACTGGTACCTGGAACTGGCCAAGCCCGTGCTCCAGGGCGAGGACGGGCTAGCGAAGGAGGAGACGCGCCGGTCGATCGCCTACCTCATCGACCAGATCTGCGTGCTCCTGCACCCGTTCATGCCGTTCCTCACCGAGGAATTGTGGGCGACCAAGGCGCGCGAGGCCGGAGTCGAGCGCGGGCTCCTGGCGCTGGCGTCCTGGCCCGATCTCGGCGCGCTCGCCAAGCCCGAGGCCGAGGCCGAGATCGGCTGGGTCGTCGACCTCGTCTCGGAGATCCGCTCGGCCCGCTCGGAGACGAACGTGCCGGCCGGCGCCCAGATCCCGCTGGTGCTGGTCTCGCCGAGCGAGGCGGTGCGCGAGCGCCTCGGCCGCTGGGGCGACACCGTGCGCCGGCTCGGCCGCATCGCCTCGATCGACGTGGCGGAGGCGAGCCCGCGCAACGCCGTGCAGCTGATCGTGCGCGGCGAGGTGGCGGCGCTCCCGCTCGAGGGCGTGGTCGACCTGACCGCCGAGGTGGCGCGGCTGACCAAGGAGGATGCCAAGCTCGGCGGCGAGGTGGGTAAGATCGACGCCAAGCTCGGCAATGCCGACTTCCTCGCCCGCGCCCCCGAGGAGGTGGTCGAGGAGCAGCGCGAGCGCCGCGAGGCGGCCATCGCCCGCCGCGAGAAGGTGCGCGAGGCGCTGGCGCGGCTGCAGGGCTGAGCGCCGGCAGATCTTCCGGATGCGGGCGGCCCGCCGCCCGCATCCGGCACGGGACCAGAAAGAGACACGTTCGGGAGAGAGGCGTACGCGCGGCGGCCGGTCCAGGGCGATCGGGCGCGGACGCGCGCCCGAGAGGCGATCCGTCGACCGCCGCCGGACACCCGCAAGGCATGACCCCGAAGCCCGAACACCCCATCCCGATGCCGGCCCGCCCGGCGACCGGCCGCTACGACACCGAGACCGACGTGCTGTCCGTCCGCTTCACCGATGCCGCGGTGGTGGCGAGCCGGGAGGTCCGGCCGGGCATCGTCGTCGCCTACGACGCCGCCGGCGCGGTCGCGGGGATCGAGATCCTGGAGGCCTCGGCCGGGCGGCTCGCGGCCGACCAGGACCTGCGGCTTCTCGCCGAGGCGGCCTGATTCCTTGCGCCGCGTCCTGCACCTCGCCCGGCGGGCCGCGGCCGCTCTCCTGTCCCTCGCCGTCGTCCTCGTGGCGGCGGCCTGGCTCACCGCCCGGCCGGGCGATCCGGGCCTCTACCCGCCGCCGCCCGGCGAGGCGGCGGTCACCGTGCGGGTCGTGGCCGGGGCCTGGCATTCCGGCCTGCTCCTGCCCCGCGACGACCTCGCCCGGGCGGCGGCCGAGGCCGGCGCCGGGGCGCTGATCGCGGTGACCGAGCGCTTCCATGCCTATCCGGCGCTGGAGATCGGCTGGGGCGATGCCGGCTTCTACCGCGCCGTCCCGACGATCGACGCCCTCGACTGGCGGCTGGCGCTGCGGGCCCTGTTCACCCCGGGCGGCCGCCCGGCGGTGCTGCACGTGGTCGGGGTCGCGGCCGAGCCCGGCGCCGTCCCGGAGGCCGGGATCGTGACGGTGCGGCTGTCGCGGGCGGGCTTCCGGCGCCTCGCCGCGGCGCTCGCGCGGTCCTTCGCCACGCGCGACGGCCATCCGGTCGAGGCGGGTCCCGGCCTCTACGGCCCGAGCCTGTTCTACTTGGCGGAGGGGCGCTTCAGCCTCGTCGCGGTGTGCAACCACTGGAGCGCCGGGCTCCTCGCCGAAGCGGGCCTTCCGGTCACGCCGCTCCTCGACACCCTGCCGCAGGGCCTCGTCCTCGATCTGGCTTGGCGCGCCGGCGCTCACGCACCGTGAGGATCGGCCGGCCGGACCGGACGCCGGAAGGCGCGGCGCAGCCGCTCGCGCAGCGGCACCCGGCCGCTGCGGGCGAGGTCGCGGCCGCAGGCCCGGGCGGCGTCGCGGTCGAACTGGAAGGCGATCTCGGTGCTCTCGGCGAGGCGGAAGGCGAGGGCCGGCACGCCGGGCGCGACCTCGCCGGCCGTCCAGCCGAGGACCGGGAAGAAGCAGTTCTCGACCCGGGTCCCCGCCGGCACGTCCTGCGCCGCGTCCGCCGCGACCGAGGCGGTGGCGAGGAGGGCGAGGCCGAGCTCGCCGGCCTCCGCGGGGGTGAGCCGGACCGCGTAGTCCCGCGGCCCGAACGCCACCACGAGTTCGAGCCCGTCCGGCCCGGCGGTCACCACCGAGAAGCGCACGTCGCCCGCGAGCGCGGTGCGCTCGTGCGCGGTCTCGGCGGGCGCGGTCTCGGAATCGCTCATGCGGGGGGCCGTCGCTCGGGTGCCGGGGATCGCCCACGACCGTAGCGTCCGGACCTTCGCCGGGGCAAGCGCTGACGGACTCGAAGCCTGTTCGACCGATCGGCCGGTGTCATCCCACACACGACCTCATCCTGAGGTTTCAATCGATTGACCTCGAAGGAGGGCTCAGAGGTCTCTGGGATAGCTGGAGCCCTCCTTTCGAGACTCCTTGCAGTCGCACCTCAGGATGAGGTCGTGGGGGGGGATAGAAGATTGTCTTGCGGCACTGCTCTCGAAAGTCATAAAAGATCTTATCAAATTCATATTGTTCAAATTTACTTGAATATTTATCGTGGAATAAGGATATAACTGATCAATTATATCAGTAATTTCGACCCATTAAACGATAATTATCGACGTCATCCCGGGGCTCGACGAAGTCGAGAACCCGGGATCCATAACCGCTGACGCTTCAGGATGAAGCGGACTGCGTTCAGCCTGCGCCGGCGCCCTCGGCGGTTATGGATCCCGGGTTCCGCTTCGCGGCCCCGGGATGACGATGGAGGGTTTGAGTGAAGCCTTTCCAATCAAACAGACTCTCGTTTTCATCGCCGAACCGGTGATCGCTTCGGCGATGAACGTGATGCTCAGGGGCGAACCGCCGCGTCGCCGGGCTCGTTCGCCGCCTGCCGCCCGTCGTCCTGCCGGCCCTCCCGCTTGATCCCGACCCGCTGGTCCTGGCGCAGGAGCTGGAGGTGGTCGGTGGCGATGCGGTCGCCGGCCTTCAGGCCTTTCAGGATCGCCGTGCGGTCGCCGAACTCCTCGCCGGTCTCGACCGGGACCATCGCCACCTTGGCCGCGTCGCCGTCGTCGCTCACGCGCCAGACGATGCGCTGGTCGAGTTGCGACGAGAGCGCGATCGTCGGCACCAGCAGGCGTTCCTCGGTGCCGACCTGCACCCGCGTGCGCACGAACTCGCCCGGCAGGTAGCGCTCGTCGGCGTTGGGCAGCCAGGCCCGGACCAGGCGGCGGGCGGTGCGGGGGTCGAAGCGGTTGTCGAGCTTGTAGATCGTCGCCTTGCGCTCCGGATTGCCTTGCGCGTCGAGGGTCCGGATGACGGCGCGGTCCTCCTTCAGGGCGGCGCGCACCGCCTCCGAATCCTCGGCCGAGAGCGCGACCTGCACCTCGATCGGGTCGACCTGGACCACGCTGACGAGCTGGGTCGTGTTCTCGTTGACGTGGTCGCCGACATTGATGTCGGTGAGGCTGGAGCGGCCGTCGAAGGGGGCGCGGATCACCGCGTATTCCAGGTTGAGCTTCTGGCGCGCGATCGCGGCCTCGGCCTCCTGGACACGGCTGCGGGCGACCTGGCGGTTGCTCTCGAGTTGCTGGAAGCGCTGCTCGGAGGCGTAGCCCTTGTCGGCCAGGGTCTGGGTGCGGTCGACCTCGGCGTCGGCGAAGGCGAGTTGCGCCACCGCCTGCTCGCGCTGCGCCTCGGCCGTGCGCAACGCCACCTCGAACGGCCGCGGATCGATGCGGAACAGCACCTGGCCCTGCTTGACGTGGCCGCCCGGCTCGAAGGGCCGCTCCACCACCACGCCGGTGACCCGGGGCTGGAGCGCGGCGTCCTTCGGCGAGATCACCGTGCCGGTATACGAGAAGGCGACCGGCACGGTCTCCGGCGTCGCCTTCGCCACCGCGACGTCGAATTCCGGCGCCTCGGGCCCGCGGGCCTTCTTCGTCTCCTGCGGCGCCAGGAGCTGCGCCACCGGGCCGGGCAGGAGGCCGGCGGCGCCCTGGGGCAGCGGATGGCCGAGACCCCACCAGAGGCCGGCCCCGGCCGCGAGCGCGGTGAGACCGACGAGGCCGTAGCGAAAACCTGCGCGCACGATGAAGATCTCCCCGACGATGACGCAAAGGTCCGGGGCGGGCCGGCGGTTCCCCGCCCGCGACATCGGCGGCCTGCCGGAGAAGGCGGGCCTCCCGCAGGGGAACTCCCTCGGACGCGATCGCGTTGCGGATGGGCCATCACCTCACCGTCGCAGGTCCCGCCTCCCGCCCGGTTCGTCCGCGGGGCCCGTGCGGCGCCCGGCGGTCCAGCGGGATCCGGGATGTTCGCCTATTTCGTCGACCGGCCCGTCCTGGCGGGCGTGATCTCGGTGCTGATCACCCTGATCGGGGCCGTGGCGGGTGTCTCCCTGCCGATCGCCCAGTTCCCCGAGATCGCGCCGCCGATCATCAACATCCAGGCGACCTATCCGGGCGCCACCGCGCAGCAGGCCTACGAGGCGATCGCGATCCCGCTCGAGCAGGAGATCAACGGCGCGCAGGACCTGATCTACATCAACTCGACCAGCAACGCCGACGGCAGCGTCAACCTCGACGCGACCTTCGAGGTCGGCTCGGACCTCAACGCCGCGGCGGCCGACGTGCTGACCCGGGCGCAGCGCGCCGAATCGCGCCTGCCGCAGGCGGTGCGCGACCAGGGGCTGGAGATCGTCAAGTCGTCGCGCCAGCGCCTCGGCAACGTCGTGCTCTACAGCGACGACAACCGCTACGACGAGCTCTTCCTGTCGAACTGGGCCGAGACCCAGGTGATCAAGCCCCTGCGCCGGGTCACCGGCATGGGCCGCATCGTCAACTTCTCCAACAAGCGCTACGCGATGCGGATCTGGCTCGATCCGGCGCGGATGGAATCGCTGGGCCTCGGCCCGAGCCAGATCGTCCAGGCGGTCGAGCAGCAGAACGCCCAGATCACCGTCGGCTCGCTCGGCAAGGAGCCGGTGCGCGACGCGCCCGCCTTCGAGCTGCAGATCGTCACCAAGGGCCGCCTGACGGAGGCGAAGGAATTCGCCGACGTGGTGATCCGGGCCAATCCCGACGGCTCGGTGGTGCGCATCCGCGACGTCGGCCGGGTCGAGCTCGGCTCGGAGCAGTACGGCAGCCGCTCGACCTACGACAACCTGCCCGCCGCCTCGCTCGGCCTGTTCCAGAATCCGGAGGCCAACGCCGTCGAGGTGATGAAGGGCGTGCGCGCCACGATGAAGGACCTCGCCAAGCGCTTTCCCCCGGGCCTGAAATACAGAATCGCCCTCGACCGCACCGAGTTCGTCGACGCCTCGATCCACGAGGTGGTCAAGACCCTGATCGAGGCGATCGTTCTCGTCGTCGTCATCACCTACCTGTTCCTGCAGAACTGGCGCGCGACGCTGATCCCGGCGATCGCGGTGCCGGTGGCGCTGGTCGGCACCTTCGGGCCGATGGCGCTCCTCGGCTTCTCGTTCAACACCCTGAGCCTGCTCGGGCTGGTGCTGGCGGTGGGGCTCGTGGTCGACGACGCAATCATCGTGGTCGAGAACACCGAGCGGCTGATGGAGGAGGGGCAGGAGCCTCGGCCAGCCGCCCGCGAGGCGGTGAACGAGGTCGCGGGCCCGGTCATCGCCACCACCCTGGTGCTCGCCGCCCTGTTCGTGCCGGTGGCCTTCATCCCGGGGCTGACCGGCCAGCTCTACAACCAGTTCGCCCTGACCATCGCGATCTCGGTGCTGATCTCGGCCGTCGTCTCGCTCACCCTGACCCCGGCGCTCTGCGCCCTGCTGCTGAAGCCCCACGACAAGACCGCGCAGCAGAGCCGCTGGCGGGCGCCGCTGCGCTGGTTCAACGCCGTCCTCGACCGGGCGACCGGGTTCGCGGTCGGCTCGGCGGGGCGGCTGTCGCGCCACCTGATCGCCACCGGCCTCGTCTTCCTCGTCTTCGCCGGGCTCACCGCCTGGATGGTGATGAGCCGCCCGAGCGCCTTCGTGCCGCAGGAGGACCAGGGCTACTTCTTCGCCGACATCGCGATGCCGAAGGGTGCCTCGGTCAGCCGCACCGCCGCGATGGTGGAGGAGGTCGGCAAGGCGGCGATGGCCGAGCCCTCGGTCGCCGGCACGATCGGGGTCGCCGGGCGCGGCATCCTGGCCGACGTCACCGCGCCGTTCTACGGCTTCCAGATCCCGACCCTGAAGCCCTGGGACGAGCGCACCGAGACGGTCACCGACGTGGTCGGGCGCCTGCGCAAGCAGTTCAAGAACCATCCCGACGGGGTCCTGCGCATCGTCGACCCCTCGCCGCTGCCCGGCCTCGGCTCCCGCGGCGGCCTGACGCTCGAACTGCAGGACCGCAGCGGCGAGGGCGGGCTCAAGCTCGCCAAGACCGCCGAGGGCTTCATCGCGCAACTCAAAAAACTGCCCGAGGTCGGCGGCGCCACCGCCACCACGAGCTACGGCGTGCCGCAGCTGCGCCTCGACATCGACCGGGCCAAGGCCGAGCAGCTCGGCGTCAGCCTGCAATCGCTGTTCGACGCGCTCGGCACCTATGTCGGCTCGTCCTTCGTCAACCTCTTCAACAAGTTCGGCTTCGTCTACCAGGTCTACGTCCAGAGCGAGTCGCAAGGCAGGCGGACGATCGAGGACCTGTCGCGGCTGACGGTGCCGAACAACCGCGGCGAGCCGGTGCAGGTCGGGGCCCTGGTCACGCCGCACTTCGTCAGCGGGCCGACGGCAGTCCTGTCCTACAACACCTACCCGGCGATCGAGATCGCGGTCGACACCGCCGAGAGCGCGAGTTCCGGCGCGGCGATCGCGGCGATCGAGCGCCTCGCCGACACGGCGCTCCCGACCGACTACGCGGTGGAATGGACCGAGGTCGCCTACCAGGAGAAGATCGCCGGCGGCTGGGCGCCGCTGATCTTCGGGCTCGGCGTGGTGATGATCGTGCTGCTGCTCGCCGGCCAGTACGAGAGCCTGCGGCTGCCCTTCGTGGTGATCCTGGTGACGCCGCTGGCCCTGTTCGGCGCCGTCGGGGCGCTGGCCCTGCGCGACCTGCCCCTCGACATCTTCGGGCAGATCGGCCTCCTGCTGCTGGTGGGGCTGGCGGCCAAGAACGCGATCCTGCTCGTCTCCTTCGCCCGCGACCTGCGGGACAAGGGCGAGGACGCGGTGACGGCGGCGCAGGACGCGGTGCGGCTGCGGATGCGGCCGATCCTGATGACCTCCTTCGCCTTCATCCTCGGCTCGGTGCCGCTCGCCATCGCCACGGGGGCCAGCGCCAACGCCCGGATCTCGATGGGCACGGTGGTGATCGGCGGGCTGCTCGTCGCGACCCTGCTCACCCTGTTCGTCACCCCGGTCTTCTACGTCGCGGCCGAGCGGCTGGTGGCGGGGCGGAAGAAGGGATCCGGCCGGACGGAATCGGGCGAGGCGGAGCCGGGACCCGGCGCGCCGCAGCCGGCGGAATAGGCGGCGCGCCGGGCCCGCGGGCATATGACTTCGCTCAAGCGCCGCGCGGGCTGGTGAGTGACTTCGCTCAAGCGCCGCGCGGGCTGGTGAGACGGGATCCGGACGTCATCTTCCGGATCCCGTCTCAATCGATCGCGGCGGGCGCGAACATCTGGCGCGCGTACCAGGGCAGGGACAGGACCGCAACCACCTGCTCCCGGCCGTCGAAGATCGGTGCGAGCGCGCCGCCCGAGGCCGCGAAGGACAGGGCGCTCGTCCGGTCGATGCCGGCGGGTCGGCTCAGGACCGGATCGACGCCCTGGTCGACCCGATAGGTCCGCCGGACCCGCGGATCGGCGCCCGAGAGGTTGAGGGCGGTGGGCTGGGCCCGGACCGGCGTGCCGCGCGCGTAGACGATCCGCAGGCTCAGCCGCTCGCCGCTCTCGGCGGTCACGCTCCAGGCCTCCTCGGCCTGGCCCGCGAGGGCGGTGGCGCTGCCGCGCCGCTCGAGCGTCACCGCCGCCGGCACGCCGACCTTGTAGTAGCCCGGCCCGGACCGGGCATCGGCGAAGGTGCGCACGATCACGAAGCCGGTCTCGTCGCCGCGGCGGGCCGGCACCGCCAGCACCGCGGCCCGCTCCTCGGCCCCCGCCGCCTTGCCGTCCGGCCCCGTCGCCGCGAGTTGCTCGCGGAAGACCACCGAGAGGTTGGCGCCCCGGCCCGGCCCCTGCTGGGCCGGGTTGACGGTCCATCCGGCCGGGAGCAGCGCCTGGGCCTTCTCCTCCGGCACCGCGAGGGCGACGACCATCCGCACCTCCTGCGACCAGCCCGCCGGAACGCCCGGCCCGGGATCGGCGGGGGCCGGCTGCGCGAGAGCGGGGCAGGCCAGCATGGCGGCCAGCAGCGACGCGGCGAGCGGCCGCGACAGGGCGTTCCTCGAAGCGTGTCCCATGGCGTTCCTCCGGGGCGGGGCACGCTCACGGGCCGCCGCGCGACGGCGGCCGGCCCCACGCGGGATCGAGCCTGCCCGATCCGCCCGGAAATCCAAGTCGTCCGGAAACAAAGCGTCCGAGAAGAGGCGTCATGCGGGGGTTACGCGCCGCCCGCGGCTCGCCCGGCCGCCTCCGTCGCACGCCGGACCCGCCGCGGAGAGTCCCCAAGGTCGCGATCCCCGGCCGCGATCCCCGGGCGGGGCCGGCACACTGCCTGTGGACGGCGGTGGAGGGGACTCGCGCGAAAGCTCCCGTTGAGATTTCATTTACGCAGGGCCGGCAGGGTCTTCCACAAGTGCAGCGTAACCCTGTGCGGCCCTGGCGCCCGCCCTCCCAGCCCTTCCGGGCGGGCGGCGGGCCTCGAGGCCGGCGCGGGGGATCCGAGGGGTCGATGGCGGGATCTTCGAAGAGCGGTTCCACGCGTCCGGAGACGGAGCGGGGAGCCCTCCGGCCGATGCCGGTCGTGCGGTGGGCCGCGGTGGCGGGCATCGCGCTCGCGGCGGCCAATTGCGCCGGGCCGACGCCCAAGAACCTGGCGGTCAGGAGCGGCGGCCGCGAGATCGATCCGAAATACGGCGTCGCCGCGAGCCCGCGGCTCTACGGCGAGAACGACAAGATCCCGAAGGGCGGCGGCCGGCAGATGACCGGCAAGCCCTACGTGGTCGCCGGCCGCACCTACGTGCCGCGCCAGGACGCCCGCGGCTACGTGCGCGAGGGCCTGGCCTCCTGGTACGGCACCGCCTTCCACGGCCGCCAGACCGCCAACGGCGAGATCTTCGACCGCTTCTCGGTCGCGGCGGCGCATCCGACCCTGCCGCTGCCGAGCTACGCCCGGGTCACCAACCTGGCGAACGGCCACTCGATGGTGGTGCGGGTCAACGACCGCGGCCCCTATCACGCCGACCGGCTGATGGACGTGTCGCAGGCGGTGGCCGAGGCGCTCGATTTCCGCCGCCGCGGCACCACGAAGGTCCGGGTCGAGTATGTCGGCAAGGCCTCGGTCGGCGGCAGCGACGACCGCAAGCTGATGGCGACCCTGCGCACCGACGGGCAGCCCGCCGGCTCGCCGATGGGCGCCAACATCATGGTGGCGGATGCCGGGGACGACGCCAAGGTCGATTCCCGGCCCTTCGCGTTCCGCCAGCCCGAGCCGGAGCCGGTGCGGCCGATCGTCGAGCGGCCGCGGGTCGTCGCGCCAATCCAAGTCGCCGAGGCCGAGCCGGAGATCCGCCGCCCGGCCGTGCGCGCGCCCGTCCGCGCGCCGGTTCAGGTGGCAGAGCAAGGGGCCGAGGCCCCCCGCCAGCCGGCAAGGATGCCCGCGCCCGTCCGCATCGCCGCCGTCGAGGGCCTGAACCCGGGCCTCGCCGCGCCCCGTGCGGCGCGGCCCGCGGCGCCTGCCCCCGTCGCCCTGGCGCGCCGGCCGGCGCTCCCGAGCCAAGTCCCGAGCCAGGCCATGGCCTTCGCGGCTCATCCGGCGGCGGACCGCGCCTCGCTCGCCCAGGCGATGCAGGCCGCCGCGCATCCGGCCGGGGCCAAGGCCGCGAAGACGACCGTGATCGCGAAGAACGGCCCGCTGCCGATCGCGCCGCCGCTGCGTCTGGCCGGCGCCCAGAAGGGCGACCGGGAAGACGCCAAGGCGACGGGCCACAAGCCCGGCATGCCGCCGCGCTCGAAGGTGGCAGGGATGTATTGAGGGCCGATCGGCGCGAGAGTCGGTTCAGTCGCATGTGGATGATTCACCCTCCTGGTCATTCCGGGCTCCGCTGCGCGGCCCCGGAATGACGCGGTGGGGATGAATTCCATCGAGGGCGGCGACGGATCCGGTGAGTTTCGGCCTCTGTCGCACGCGGCCGGCCCCACCAGGGTCCACATCCGAAACGGTTCCCATCCCGCACTGCGGCACAGGCGCGGTTGCGCGGGCGCGGGCGGGGCGGCACAGTGCGGCAGGCTCCCGGTTCGGCCGGACTTTGAAGCGGTAGGGGTATGCGTGTGACAGCGACCACCGGAGCGGGCAGGGCGCTCGCGCGCCGCGCCGCGGGACTGGGCTTGGCCTTCACCTTGGCAGCCATCCTCGGCGCCGCCGTCGCGGTCTCCGACGCGCGGGCGCAGACGTCTCAAAATCCCGCCTTCCAGACCCTGGCGCCGCACGCGATCCTGATCGACGCCGATACCGGCGCGGTTTTGTTTGAGAAGGGGGCCGACGAGCCGTTCTCGCCCGCCAGCATGGCCAAGCTGATGACCGTCGAGGTGCTCTTCGACGAGATGCGCAAGGGCAAGCTCGGCCCCGACACCGAGTTCACCATCAGCGAGAATGCCTGGCGCCGCGGCGGCGCGGGCGGCGGCGGCTCGTCGATGTTCGCCCAGCTCAACAGCAAGGTGAAGCTGCCGGACCTCCTGCGCGGCATCATCGTGCAGTCGGGCAACGACGCGGCGATCGCGGCGGCCGAGGGCGTCGCCGGCACCGAGGACAATTTCGCCCAGATCATGAACCGGCACGCGAAGGAGATCGGGCTCGACCGCTCGACCTTCCGCAACGCCACCGGCTATTCGGCCCCCGACCAGAAGGTGACGGCCCGCGACCTCGCCAAGCTCGCCATCCACCTGATCGAGACCTATCCGGAGAACTACAAGCTCTTCGCCGAGCGCGAGTTCACCTGGAACAAGATCCGCCAGCAGAACCGCAACCCGCTGCTCACCCTCGACGTCGGCGCCGACGGGCTGAAGACCGGCTACCTCGAGGAATCCGGCTACGGCCTGACCGGCTCGGCGGTGCAGAACGGCCAGCGCCTGGTCCTGGTGGTGAGCGGCCTCAAGACCGCCCGCGACCGCGCCGCCGAATCGCGCAAGCTGATCGAGTGGGGTTTTCGCGCGTTCGAGGCGCGCCAGGTCTTCAATGCCGGCGAGACCGTGGCGGAGGCCGAGACCTACGGGGCCGAGAAGGGCCGGGTGCCGCTCGTCACGAAGAAGCCGGTGCGGCTGATGCTGCCGCGGGGCAACAGCGACCGGCTGGTGGCCCGCGCCACCTACCAGGGCCCGCTGACCGCCCCGGTGGCGGAGGGCCGCGAGGTCGGCCGGCTCAAGGTCACCCGCGGTGAGCAGGTGGTGCTCGACATGCCGCTCTACACCGCCGAGGCGGTGCCCGCCGGCACCATGACCCAGCGCGCCCTCGACGCGGCCATGGAGGTCGGCACCGGCTGGTTCCGCCAGGCCCTCGGCCGGATCGCCAGCCGGTCGTGAGCGAGGCGTCCCCGACGGCCGCGCCGGTCGAACCGCGGCGCCCCGGCTGCTTCATCACCTTCGAGGGCGGCGAGGGCGCCGGCAAGTCGACCCAGATCGCCCGGGCCGCGGCCTGGCTGCGCGCCGAGGGCACGCTCGAGGCCCGCGAGGTGGTGACCACCCGCGAGCCCGGCGGCTCGCCCCGGGCCGAGCGGATCCGCGCCGCGGTCCTCTCCGGCGTCGCCAAGCCCCACGGCCCCTTCGCCGAGGCGCTCCTGTTCGCCGCCGCCCGCCTCGACCACCTCGCGACCCTGATCCGCCCGAGCCTCGCCCGCGGGGCGATCGTGCTGTGCGACCGCTTCAGCGACTCGACCCGGGCCTACCAGGGCGCAGCGGGCGGGCTCGACCCCGAGATGCTGTCGGCCCTGGAGCGGGTGGTGGTCGGGACGACCCGGCCGGACCTGACCCTGATCCTCGACCTGTCCCCCGAGATCGGCCTGTCCCGGGCGCGCCAGCGCGGCCGCGCCACGGCCAGCGCCCCCGACCGGTTCGAGGCCGAGGCCCTGGGCTTTCACGAGCGCCTGCGGGCCGCCTTCCTCGCCATCGCCGAGGCCGAGCCGGCGCGCTGCGCGGTCATCGACGCGCAAGGCGCCCCCGACCGCGTCGCGCAGGCGATCCGGGCGGCGATCGCGGCCCGGCTGCCGCATCTCGTCCGGGACCGCCACGATGCCGCCTGACAAGGGAGACGACGGTCTCGAGCCGGGCGAGATCCCGGGCGTCCCGCGCCCGCGCGAGCGCCAGGACCTCCTCGGCCAGGAGCCGGCGGAGCGGGCGTTTCGCGAGGCGATCGGCGCCGGGCGGCTGCACCATGCGTGGCTTCTCGGCGGGCCGAAGGGCATCGGCAAGGCGACCCTCGCCTTCCGGGTCGCCCGCCACCTGCTCGCCCGCGGCGACGGCGCGGGCCTGCCCGACAGCCTCGACCTGCCCCCCGGCCACCCGGTGGCGCGCCAGGTCGCGGGCCTGTCGCATCCCAACCTCGTGCTCCTGCGGCGCCAGAAGGCGCCGGGAGCGAAGACCGTGCCGACCCAGATCGGCGTCGACGCGGCGCGGCGCGCGCTCCACCTCTTCGCCGAGACCTCGGCCGATGCTGGCTACCGGATCTGCATCGTCGACTGCGCCGACGAACTGAACCTCGCCAGCGCCAACGCGCTCCTGAAGGTGATCGAGGAGCCGCCGCCGCGCTCGCTGTTCCTGATCGTCAGCCACGCCCCCGGGCGCCTGCTGCCGACCATCCGCTCGCGCTGCCGGCGGCTCGCCCTGAAGCCGCTCCCGGCGGGGGAGGTGGCGCGGGTGCTGCGCGGCCTCGGGCCGGCCCAGGCCGGGGCCCCGCCGGCGCTGATCGAGCGGGCCGCCGCCTTGAGCGAGGGCTCGGTCGCCCGCGCCCTCGAACTCCTCGATCCCGACACGATCGGGGTGGTCGACGAGGTCGAGGCCCTGCTCGACCAGGGCGACCGGCCGGACTGGCGCCGGGCCCTGCGGCTCGCCGAGCGGCTGGCCGGCCGCGAGGCCGACGCGCTCTACGCCACCGCCCTCGACACGGTGCAGCGCAGGCTCGCCGCCGAGATCGAGCGCCGCCAAAGCGAGCCGCCCTCCCGCCTCGCGGCCCTCGCCGACGCCGCCGAGCGCGCCGCGAAGGCCGCCCGGGAGGCCCAGGTCTACAACCTCGACCGGCGGCCGGTGGTGCTGTCGCTGTTCGGCGCCTGAAGCCGTGCGCCTGTTCCCGCTCTCCGACCTGCACCTGGAGCGCCGGCCGCTCGCCGCCGTGCCCGTGCCGACGCAGCCCTTCGACCTCCTGGTCTGCGCCGGCGACGTCTGGGAGGGCGAGCCGGAGCGGGGGCTCGCCGCGCTCCTCCACCTCGCGGGCGAGCGGCTCGTGGTGCTGGTGCCGGGCAACCACGAGCGTTACGCGCCGTCCGGCGATCCCCGCACCGCCCCGGAGCTGCTGGCGGCGCTGGCGGACGGGGTGGCGGCGATCAACCGCGCGGCCGGCCGCGAGCGGGTGGCGCTGCTCCAGGACGGCGAGGCGCGCGTGATCGGCGGCGTGCGGTTCGTCGGCGCGACTTTGTGGAGCGACTGGCGCCTCGCCGGGCGCTGGCTCGCGGCGGATGCGCCGGACCGGCCCGCCGACCCGGTCGCGTATGCCGCCGCCCGCATGACCGATCCGGCGACCGGCTCGCGCGAGTACCGGGCGATCCGCCAGGGGGACGGCACGCCCTGGACGCCGCAGGCCGCGATGGCGGCCCACGCCGCCGACCGGTCGGCGATGATGGACGCCCTCGCCCGGCCGCATCAGGGCCCGACCGTCGCGGTCACCCACCACCCGCCGACGCCTGAGGCCGCCGACCGCTACCGCGGCGCGCCCGGCGTGCCCTGGTGGGTGCCGGCCTTCTACGCCACGACGCTGCTCGCCGACCTAGCCGATGCCCACCGGCCGGCCCTCTGGATCTCCGGCCACTTCCATGCCGGCCACGACCTCCGGATCCACGGCACGCGCTGCCTCGCCAACCCGGTCGAGGGAAGCAGCTTCGATCCCGGGCTGGTGGCGGAAGTGCCGGCCCGAGAACCTAGCGGTCGTACTTGATGTAGGCGAAGCGCGGATCGCTCGGCGTGCCCTCGAGCGCGCCGCCCTCCAGCCCCGGCTGCCAGCCGACCACCTCCTCGATCTTGGCCGCCAGCGCAAAATCCTTCTCGGTCAGGCCCTTGGCGGAGTGGGTGGTCAGCCGCACCTCGACCCAGGCGTAGGAGGCGGTGAGGTCCGGGTGGTGCCAGGCCGCCTCGGCGAGGTGGCCGACGGTGTTGATCACCATCAGGGTGCCCTTCCAGCCGTTCGTCCGGTAGGTGCGGGTGATCCAGCCGTCGGCGTGCTGCCAGGCCGGCAGGTCGGCGAGGCGCGCGGCGATCGCGTCGGGGCGCAGAACGTGGTCCTTCGGCATGGCGTCCCTCTCCCTCGGAACCCGCCCGACGATAGTACAAGTGACCGCGGCGGCGGGTCCGCCCAGGGTGCGGCCTCGTACCTCCGCGCGCAAGCGGTGGACGCCGCCGGCCCCGCCGCCTACCTCTGAGGGGCGACAGGGCCGGGAGAACCGGCCGGGTGAACGAGGCCGGGCGCGAGCCGGGCAACAGGGAGAGGCGCCCATGCTCTCACGGCGCGGATTGATGGCGGCGGCCGGGCTGTGGCCGATCGCGCAGCTCCGTCCCGCCGGAGCGCAGACCGCCGCCCCGCAGGCCTCGACCCTCAAGGTCGGGCTCCTGCCGTTCGGCACCGTCGCCTGGGAGGCGGCGGTCATCAAGGCGGAAGGGATCGACGCGGCGGAGGGACTGTCGCTCGAGGGCGTGCGCCTCGCCGGGAGCGACGCCGCCCGCATCGCCTTCCAGGGCGGCCAGGTCGATACCATCGTCTCCGACCTGCTCTGGGCCGCGCGCCTGCGGGCGGAGGGGCGGTCAGTGAAGTTCCTGCCCTATTCCTCCACCGAGGGCGCCCTGATGGTGCCGGGGGGCAGCGCCCTGCGCTCCGTCGCCGATCTTGCCGGCAAGCGCCTCGGGGTGGCGGGGGGTCCGCTCGACAAGAACTGGCTGCTCCTGCGGGCGCGGGCCCGCGAGAAGGACGGGCTCGACCTCGAGCGCGAGGCCAAACCCGTCTTCGGCGCGCCGCCGCTCCTGATGCGCAAGCTCGAATCCGGCGAGCTCGACGCCGCGCTGCTGTACTGGACCTTCTGCGCCCGGCTCGAGGCGCGGGGCTTCCGCCGCCTGATCGGCGCCGACGGCATCGCCGCCTCGTTCGGGGTCGAGGGGCCGATCGCGCTCCTCGGCTACGTCTTCGACGAGGCCCTGCTGCAGCGCGAGCCCCGCACCATCGCGGGCTTCGCCCGCGCCTCGGCCCGGGCCAAGCAGGCGCTCAGCTCCGGGGAGGCGGCCTGGGCGCCCGTGCGCCCGCTGATGGCGGCGGAGGACGAGGCGACCTACGCCACCCTCAAGCGCGCCTTCCTGGAGGGCATCCCGCACCGGAAGGCCGCCGCCGAGCGGGCGGATGCCGAGCGCCTCTACGCGGTGCTGGCGCGGCTCGGCGGCGAGCGCCTGGTGGGCGCGGCCGCGACCCTGCCGGAGGGGCTGTACTGGGACGGCGGGCCGAATGGCTGAGCGACGCAGCAGGCCCTCCTCGGCGCATCGGGCCGCATTCTTCCCCTCCCGCCCGCGACCTCATCCTGTGGTGCCGGTGGGAGGATCGCGTGTGGAGCGGAGTTGCCGCGCGAACCCGGATCGGCTCGCTTGACGGCCCTCGTCGCCCGCCTCGGCTCGATCGCTCTCCTCGTCGTGATCTGGTGGCTCGCGAGCCGCACCACCGATCCCCGCACCCTGCCGTCGCCGGAAGCGGTGGCGGCGTTCGTGGGGCGGGAGGCGGCCTCGGGCGACCTCCTGCGCAACATCGGCATCACGCTCTGGCGGGTCGCGGCCTCGTTCTGCCTCGCCATGGCGACGGGGGCTTTGCTCGGCATCGCGCTCGGCCGCTCGCGGGCCGCCGACCGGCTCCTCGACACGCCGCTCCTCGTGCTGCTCAACACCCCGGCCCTGGTCATCACCGTGCTGGCCTATATCTGGCTCGGCCTGACCGAGACCGCGGCGATCCTGGCGGTGGCGCTCAACAAGATGCCGAACGTCGCGGTGATCCTGCGCGAGGGCGCCCGCGGGCTCGATCCCGGCCTGGAGGAGATGGCGCAGGCCTTCCGCTACGACCGCCGGACGTGGATCCGCCACGTGCTGCTGCCCCAGCTCGTGCCCTTCGCGGTGGCGGCGGCGCGGTCCGGGATCTCGCTCGCCTGGAAGATCGTGCTGGTGGTCGAGCTGCTCGGCCGTCCGAACGGCGTCGGCTACGCCATCTCGTACTACTTCCAGCTCTTCGACGTCGCGGCGCTGATCGGCTACAGCCTCGTGTTCAGCGCCGTGATGCTGGCGGTCGACGTCCTGCTGCTCCAGCCCCTCGACGCCCATGCCCGCCGCTGGCGATAGAACTCCCGCCGCCGCAGACCTCCGCCGCGAGGCGGCGGCCCCGATCCTCACCCTGGCGGTCCGCCGCAAGGTCTACCGCCCGGCCGGCGCCGAGCTGGTCGAGGCGGTGCGCGACCTCGCCCTCACGGTCCGGGCGGCCGAGACCCTGTGCCTGATCGGCCCGTCGGGGGCGGGCAAGACCACGACCCTGCGCATCCTGCTCGGCCTCGACCGCGACTTCGAGGGCGACCTCGCCACCCGCCCGGACTTGCGCATCGGCATGGTGTTCCAGGAGCCGCGGCTCCTGCCCTGGCGGACCGTCGAGGAGAACGTGCGCCTGTCCCTGCCGCGGTCCGAGCGCGGGCAGCCCCTCGACGCGCTGTTCGAGGAGCTCGGCCTCACGGCCTGGCGCGGGCGCTATCCCCGGGCGCTCTCCCTCGGCATGGCCCGCCGGGTCGCGCTCGCCCGGGCGTTGGCGCTCGCCCCCGGCCTCCTCGTCCTCGACGAGCCCTTCGTCTCCCTCGACGACGCGGCGGCGGCGTCCTTGCGCGCCGCGGTGTTCGGCAGCGCGGCCGCGCGCGGCGCGGCGGTGCTGATGGTGACCCACAACGTGCCCGAGGCCCTGGCGGTGGCCGACCGGCTGCTGCTGCTCTCCGGCCGGCCGGCGAGCCTGGTGGCGGAGGTGCCGATCCGGACGCCCAAGGGAGAGCGCGGCCGGGACTGGATCGAGGCGATGCGCCGGGACCTCGCGGCGCGGTACCCGGAGACGGTGGCGGAGGGGTGAGCCGGAGCGGGCGGGGGTTGCGCCGGGATCGCTCCTCGCACGCCGCCCCGCCTGCTACAGCCTCGATCAACCATAATCGATTCGAGGAAACGCCCGTGCCGACCCGCCCGCTGCCCGCCGACGGCCTCGATTCCGCCGCCGCCTGGCGCCGCCTCGTCGTCTCCGTGCTGCTGACCACCATCGGGGGCGTCGGCATGTGGTCGGTGGTGGTGGTGCTGCCCGCCGTGCAGGCGGAGTTCGGCGCCGCCCGCGGGGCCGCCGCCTTGCCCTACACCCTCACCATGGTCGGCTTCGCCTTCGGGGGCGTGCTGATGGGGCGGCTCGCCGACCGGTTCGGCATCCTGGCGCCGCTGGTGCTCGGCGGGGTCTGCCTGTTCCTCGGCTACGGCGCCACCGCGCTCTCGACCAGCCTGTGGCAGTTCGCCCTCGCGCACGGGATCCTGATCGGACTGCTCGGCTCGTCGGCCGCCTTCGGGCCGCTGATGGCCGACATCTCGCTGTGGTTCGCCCGCCGGCGCGGCATCGCGGTCTCGGTCTGCGCCGCGGGCAACTACCTCGCCGGCACGATCTGGCCGCCGCTGGTCCAGCACGCGGTGTCGTCTTACGGCTGGCGCGCCACGCAAGCGGGCATCGGCCTGTTCTGCCTCGCCACCATGCTGCCGCTGGCGCTGCTGATGCGCGCCCGCCCGCCGGTCGCGGCCGTCGAGCGGGGCGGGGCGGCGGGGGGCGGCACCCTCGGCCTGCCGCCGAACGTCCTTCAGGGGCTGCTCGTGGTCGCGGGGCTGGCCTGCTGCGTCGCCATGTCGATGCCGCAGGTCCACATCGTCGCCTATTGCGGCGATCTCGGCTACGGCGTCGCCCGCGGCGCCGAGATGCTGTCCCTGATGCTCGGCTTCGGCATCGTCAGCCGGGTCGCGTCGGGCTTCCTCGCCGACCGGATCGGCGGGTTGCCGACGCTGCTGGTCGGCTCGGTGCTCCAGGGCGTGGCGCTCCTCCTCTACCTCGCCTTCGACGGGCTGACCTCGCTCTACGTGATCTCGGCCCTGTTCGGCCTGTTCCAGGGCGGCATCGTGCCGGCCTACGCGATCATCGTGCGCGAGCTGTTTCCGGCGAGCGAGGCCGGCGGCCGGGTCGGCATCGTCATCATGGCGACCCTGTTCGGCATGGCGCTCGGCGGCTGGCTGTCGGGCGTGATCTTCGACCTCACCGGCTCCTACGCGGCGGCCTTCGCCAACGGGGTCGGCTGGAACCTGCTCAACGTCGCCATCAGCCTGTGGCTGGTGCAGCGCCGGGCCGGGCAGGGGCGGGCGCTGCCGGCCTGACGGCGGATCCGGCCCAGGGCCTGGGCTCAAGACCGGTCGCAGCGAAAGCCCGGCTCGTCTGGCCGACGCTGCGGCAGGAACCGGCCGGCACTTCGGCCGTTTGAAGTACGTTGCAGTCCGGGTGAAACAGGGCACCAATCGAGGGCCGACTCGACGCGGCCACTCCGGCAGTTCCCCGCCGTGGTGCGAAATGTCACCGCGGCGTCGCGTCCGCGTGTTTACCGTTTTCGCAACGGACACGCTTGTCCGACGCAACTCTTCGGGCGCTCGCGACTTATCCATGGCAAGAGAGAGCGGTCCAGGGCCACTTCGCCGGACGTTGCCGCTCGGCATTCAACCGATGGGATCACCGATCATGCGTGCGCGTCCCTGCGCCCGACTGCCCCTGTTCGCCCGCCTGACGGTCGTCCTGGCTGCCCTGGCCACGGCCGGCGCCCCGCTCTCTGCGAGCGCCGCCCCCGCGGTCGACAAGGCGCCGAAGGCCGGAACGGGCGCCGCCCGCGACGTTGCCGCCACCGCGAGCGTCACGGCGCCGGCCGCGGAGGCCGACGACGCCCAGTGCTCGACCTCGCGCAAGAAGCTCTTCGTCGACGGGGAAGGCTGGATCGTGCGGCGGGTGACAACCTGCCGGTGATCGACCGGTACGGGTGATGGTGTGGGGCCCGTCTCGGTTGAGGCGGGCCTTCTTCGTTCGGAAAGAGACGTGTTCGAGGACGAGGTCCGCTTCCGGTATGTCTCACGCGACGATCTTGGAAACCCTCCCCGTCATCCCGGGGCCGCGCAGCGGAACCCGGGATCCATAACCGCCGGGGGTTCAGGATAAGTCGAAACGCGATCCGCCTCTTTCTTCGACGTCAGCGGTTATGGATCCCGGGTTCTCGTCTTCGACGAGCCCCGGGGATGACGGGGAGTGTGGGAACAGCGTAGGCCCGAACAAGAAAGGGCGCCCGCAGCCTCGCCGCGGGCGCCCCCTGGCATCACGCCATCGTCATCCTCAATGCGCGGCGGTGTCCCGCTCGTCGAAGATGTCCCGGTCCTTGGTCTCGGGCACCAGCAGCAGGCCGAGCACGAAGGTCATCAAGGCGATGACGATCGGGTACCAGAGGCCGTAATAGATGTCGCCGGTCTGGGCCACCATCGCGAAGGCGGTGGCGGGCAGGAGGCCGCCGAACCAGCCGTTGCCGATATGGTAGGGCAGGGACATCGAGGTGTAGCGGATCCGGGTCGGGAAGAGCTCGACCAGGGCCGCGGCGATCGGGCCGTAGACCATCGTGACGAAGAGCACGAGGACGAAGAGCAGTCCGATCACCCCGGCGACCTGCGGCCGGAAGATGTCGAACGGGTTCGACATCTTCACCACCTGGGCATCGCCGGCCTTCGGGTAGCCCGCCGCCTGGAGCGCCGAGGCCGCCGCCTTGTTGAACTCCGCCGCCGGCGCACCCGCCGCGAACGGGACCTCGGTGCCGTTGATCCGCACCACCGTCGGCTGGCCGGCCGGACCGGCCTCGGTGGCGTAGCGCACCGAGGACTTGGCGAGGTAGTCGCGGGCGAGGTCGCAAGGAGCGGAGAACACCCGCGTGCCGACGGGGTTGAACAGGCTGCCGCACTGGGCCGGATCGGCCACCACCGTCACCTTGACGTTTTCGATCGCCTTCTCGAGGGCGGGGTTGGCGAGCGTGGTGATCTGCTTGAACACCGGGAAGAAGCTGAGCGCCGCGATCAGGCAGCCGGCCAGGATGATCGGCTTGCGGCCGATCTTGTCCGAGAGCCAGCCGAACACCACGAAGAAGCCGGTGCCGAGCAGGAGCGCCCAGGCGATCAGGAGGTTCGCCGTGTAGCCGTCGACCTTCAGGATCGATTGCAGGAAGAACAGGGCGTAGAACTGGCCCGTGTACCAGACCACGCCCTGGCCGGCGACGAGGCCGAGCAGCGCGATCAGCGCGATCTTGGCGTTGCGCCACTGGCCGAAGGCCTCGGTGAGGGGGGCCTTCGAGGTCTTGCCCTCGTCCTTCATGCGCTGGAAGGCGGGCGACTCGCTGAGCTGGAGGCGGATCCAGAGCGAGATGCCGAGCAGCAGCACCGAGACCAGGAACGGGATGCGCCAGCCCCACTCGGCGAAGGCGGCCTCGCCCGTGAAGGTCCGCACCGCCAGGATCACCACCAGCGACAGGAACAGGCCCAGCGTCGCCGTGGTCTGGATCCAGCTGGTGTAGAAGCCGCGCCTTCCCTGCGGCGCGTGCTCGGCGACGTAGGTCGCGGCCCCGCCGTACTCGCCGCCCAGCGCCAGCCCCTGCGCGAGGCGCAGGATGATCAGGATGATCGGCGCCGCGATGCCGATCTGGGAGGCGTTGGGCAGGATGCCGACGATGAAGGTCGACAGGCCCATGATCAGGATGGTGACCAGGAAGGTATATTTGCGCCCGACGATGTCGCCGACGCGCCCGAACACCAGGGCGCCGAACGGCCGCACCAGGAAGCCCGCCGCGAAGGCGAGCAGCGCGAAGATGTCCCGGGTCGCCGGCGGGTAGGACGAGAAGAACTGCGCGCCGATGATGCCGGCGAGGGAGCCGTAGAGGTAGAAGTCGTACCACTCGAACACGGTGCCGAGGGAGGAGGCCAGGATGACCTTCTTCTCCTCCCGCGTCATCGGGCGCGCGGCATCGCCGGCTTTCCCGAGGGCGGCTGAGCTTGCCATGGGGTGTTCCTCCTTGGGGGCGTTTCCGCCGAGAACGGCACGCGCCGCCCGCGCGAATCTTCGCCGCGTCGGGGTCGTCGCGTTGGGGGTGAACCGGGTATCGGGCGGCGCCTTTGCGCGGGGCGGGGGATTGAGACCGCCCGCTCGCACGTGTTCCACCGCCGACACCGATCGTTAAGCCAGCCGTGCCGTCCGGCCCATCCGACAATTCGTCGTGAGACTTAGGTCGTGAGACTTCCGTCGGGGGCACGGAGGTCGACCGCATGCGGAGAGCCGGGAGTGGAGCGTTGCCGTTCCTCGACAACGCAGGGGAAGCATGTCACGCTGGCCACGATGGTGTGGTCCATGGATGAAATCCTCCAGATCCGGGTTCGGGCGCAGCAGGAACTCGCTGCGTCGCTTGCCGATATACCCGGGGGCCGCGATGTCCTCGATTGGTTCGATGGCCCCCCAGAATTTGGGGACGCGGAGATCGTCAGTCTGCATCTCGACCGCCGCGGTCCGATTACGCTCCGCATCGCGCTCGATCATTGCGGCAAAAGCGCGATCTTCGTGTTCGACCTGGCCGCCTGGATCGACACGGACCTGCGCGGCTTCAGTCATCAGAACGTGATCAGCGGCCTGACGCTTCGCCGCGCGGAAGAGCGCGAGGTGCAGCCGTGGGAACTCGGCGTTGGATGTCGTCCGGGGGAATGGACGATCGAACTCGGTCCCTGCTTCGGCGCCTACGGCACGATCCGCGCCGACATCGCGCGAATCGTCATTGAGCAGGTGCCGGATGCCTGAGATCGCGCGCATCACGGTGAGCCTCCGCATCGTCGGGGATGCGCTCGATCCGGACGAGATTACGCAACGGCTGGGCGTCGAACCGACCGGCTGTGCCCGCAAGGGCGACACGCGTCGCACGGCATCAGGAAGAGAGGTCATCGCCCGATCGGGGACCTGGCTGCTCAGAACCGACGCCTCCGGTGATCTCAACACCCAGATCGCCACGCTCCTCGCCGAACTTCCGAACGATCCATCGCTTTGGACCGATCTCTCTCGCCGCTACCGATGCGACATATTCTGCGGTTTGTTCATGGGTGACATCAACGAAGGAACAGAGCTTCAGCCCAAATTGCTATCAGCGCTCGGCGGGCGTGGCCTGCGACTCAGCCTCGATATCTACGGCTGTTCCGACTGATCAAAGTTTCACTCCGGGCTTGAATGGACCCTACGCATGGTCAAGCGGACGACGTCCCGGCCATGCGCACTCTGCCACGGCTGGCGCGGCTCACGCACGGGAACGAGGATGGCACCCCGGCATTGACCCCAAGCCGAGTGCCGGGAGCCGGGAAGACACACCATGCGCCGCGACCTGATCGTCCTCACCCTCGCCGCCACTCTGGTGGGCGCCGGCGCAGAGGCGCAGCCGCTGCGCGGGCCCGGGGGCGCGGGGCAGGGCGGGCGCGCACACCTCGCGCCGGCCCACCCGGGACGCGCCGCCCTCTACGACCTGCGCGGGCGGCACGGCCGGGCCGGGGCGCTTCACGGCCGCCGGTTCGCCGCCTACGGCGGCACCACCTTCGCGGGGCCCCTCGGCGTCTACGGCGCGAACGGCGTGCTGGAGCCCGGCCTCGTCGCCGAGCCGTATTTCAAGCTGCCGCGCCCGAGCGAGCTCGTGCCCTCCGCCTGGGGCGAGGGCACCTACGGCATTCCGACCGTGTCGGGCATCCCGCCCCAGCCGAAGGCCGATCCGGTGCTCTACGTGATCAACGGCGGCGAGCGGCAGGTCGGCGGCGCCCGGGTGATCTCGGTGCAGGCGCCGCGGCGGTAAGGAACGTGCCGCGGCGATAAAGGACGCACCGCGGCGGTAGAGCGCAGGAACAGGCGCGGCGCGGCCCGACAAGCGCGGCCGCAGGCGCTCGCCTGTCCGGCCGCGATTTGTTATGCCATCCGGGTGAGACCGACCTCAGCCCCCGCGCCGACGCCGCAGAGCCGGACGGCCGCCCGCCGGATCGCAGCCCGCCCTCGCTGCCCCGGGCGGCCGGCCGCATGAGCGGCCCGGTGAGGCTGCGCGCCGGCGACGTCGCCGATCCGGCCGAGGCCGCCGACGAGGCGGCGGCCTTGCGCCGGGAGGTCGCCTCCCTGCGCCGGGCGCTCGCCGAGCGCGACGCGTTCCTGGCCGGCGTCGCGCACGAATTGCGCAACCCGATGACCCCGATCCTCGGCCAGGTCGAGCGCCTGCTCGGTGCCGCCCAGCGCGAGGCGCCGGAGGGCAGGGTGGCGCAGGGGCTGGCGCAGCTGCGCTGGCTCGTCGAGCGCTACGTCCGCCGGGCCACCACCCTCCTCGACGTGTCCCGGGCCCAGACCGGGCAGCTCGCGCTGCTCGCCGCCCCGGTACCCCTCGCCGAGGTGGTGCAGGAGGTGGTGGCGGCCCTGACCCCGATGGCGGCCCATGCCGGCAGCACGATCGCGGTCGCGGTGCCGGAGGACCTCGTGCTCGCCTGCGAGCGCCTCGCGCTCGACCAGATCCTCGACAACCTCGTCACCAACGCGATCAAGTACGGCGACGGCAGCGCGATCACGGTCTCGGGCCTCCGGGACGGGGCCGTGGCGCGGATCCGGGTGAGCGACCGGGGCATCGGCATCGCGCAAGGAGACCAGGCCCGCATCTTCGAGCGCTTCGAGCGGGCGGTGGGCGACCCCGCGGCGGCCCCGACCGGGTTCGGGGTCGGCCTGTGGCTGGTGCGCCGCCTCGCCGAGGCGATGGGCGGCGGCGTCGCCCTCGACAGCCGCCCCGGCGACGGCGCGACCTTCACGGTCACGCTTCCCCTCCACGCGTAGACGATCGACGATCGTCGCAGTCATAGAGCACGGCGAGAGAACACAGGATGACCGGGGCGGGACCCAGCATGGAACAGGCCGGTGCCTACGGAGAACTGGAGCGGGTTCCGACGGGAATCGCCGGCCTCGACGACATCCTCGGCGGCGGGCTGTTCCGCGGCGGCGTCTACATCGTCCAGGGCACGCCGGGCGCGGGCAAGACCATCTTCGGCAACCAGGCCTGCTACACGCATGCGGGCGCCTCGCCCGCCTTCTCGTCTTCGGGCGCCTCGCCCGCTCTGTCGTCTCCGGGCGCCTCGCCCGCCCTGTCGTCTTCGGGCGCCCCGCCCGAGCACCGGGCGCTCTACGTCACGCTGCTGGCCGAGAGCCATGCCCGGATCACGTATTTGAGCGCCTTCCGCACCCTGCAGGACGAGGGGCTCGCCGGCCTCCTGACCCTGCTGCGGCGCGAGATGGCCGCCCGCGAGGCGAGCCTGCTCGTCCTCGACGGGCTGGTGGCGGCGGAGGAGACCGCGTCGTCGGCGCTCGAGTTCAAGACCTTCATCCACGAATTGCAGACCCAGGCCGCCGCGACCGGCGCCACCGCGCTCCTCCTCACCAGCGCCTCGGCTGGGGCCGACCTGGTGGCGGCCGAGCACACGATGGTCGACGGCCTGATCGTCCTGTCGAGCCGGCTCACCGGGTGGCGGGCCGAGCGCGAGCTGGAGGTGCGCAAGTTCCGCGGCAGCGGCTTCCTGCGCGGGCGCCACGCTTTCCGCATCACCGATGACGGGATCCGGGTGTTTCCGCGCATTGAGGCCCGCTTACGGCTGCCGAGCCGGCGCGACCACGTCGAGGGCGCGGCCCTCACCACCGGGGCGCCCGCCCTCGACGCGATGCTGGGCGGCGGCCTGCCGCACGATTCCACCACCCTGGTCGGCGGCCCGGCCGGCATCGGCAAGACGACGCTCGGCCTGCAGTTCCTCGGCGCCGATCCGGGGGCGCCGGGCCTGCTCTGCGGCTTCTACGAGAGCGAGGCGGCGCTCCGCGCCAAGGCCCGGGCGCTGGACCTGCCCGTCGCCGACATGATCGAGGCCGGCCGGGTCGGGGTGCTGTGGCAGCCCGCCACCGAGGGGCTGATCGACGAGATCTGCACCGATCTCCTCAACGTCATACGGAACCGCGGGGTCCGGCGCGTGTTCATCGACGGTCTGGACGCGATGTGCCGGATCGCAGGGGATCAGGACCGGATCGTCCGCATCTTCGCCGCCCTCACGGCCGAGATGAGGGCCCTGGGCGTGACGGCGATGTACACCCGAGAAACCGACCTGCGCGGCACCTTCCTCGATGCCCCCTCCGGCGCGCCCTCCCTGCGGCAGACCTCCAGCGTCGCCGAGAACGTGGTGCTGATGCGCTCCTGCGTCCTGCGCTCGGGCGTCCACCGCCTGATCGCCGTCGCCAAGGCCCGGGACGCCCGGATCGACCCCCGGCGGCGCGTCTTCGACATCCGGCCGGGCGGCCTGGCGATCGACGACGGGCCCGAGCGGGCCGAGGCGATCCTGGCCGACCGGGACGCCGCGGGAAGCGGCGGAGAATAGGCCGGTGGCGACGGTGCTCATCGTGGACGACGAGTTCGGCATCGCCGAATTGCTGGACGCCGTCCTCTCCGACGACGGCCACACGGTGGTCACCGCCGCCAACGGACGGCAGGGCCTCGCCCGCGTCGCGGCCGGCCGGCCCGACCTGATCTTCCTCGACTTCATGATGCCGGTGATGGACGGGCCGGCGATGCTGGCCGCCCTTAACGCCGATCCGGAGACGCGCGGGATCCCGGTCGTGCTGATGAGCTCGATGCCGGAGGACACCGTGCGGGAGCGCGCCGCCGGCCACGTCGCCTTCCTGCGAAAACCCTTCCGGCTCAGGCAGGTGCACGACCTCGTGGCGCGTCTGCTGGCGGAGCGGCCCGAGGATCGTTGACTGAGTCAATCATCTCGGCGATCCTGCTGCCTGTGACAGGGAGCCGGCGCCGATGATGCACGCAGACGAGGTCGATGCCGCGACGGTCGCGGCCGTGCGGGCCTTCGGCCGGTTCTACACCCGGCAGATCGGCCTCCTGGAGGAGGGGCTGCACCGCAGCGCCTTCTCGCTCACCGAGGCGCGGGTGCTCTACGAGCTCGCCCATCGCGACGGCCTGACCGCCTCGGTCCTCGGCCGGGATCTCGGCCTCGATGCCGGCTATCTCAGCCGCCTGCTCAAGCGCTTCGAGGAGCAGGGCCTCGTGACCCGCCGGATCGCGGCGGGCGACGGGCGGCGCCAGGTCCTCGCCCTGACGCCGGAGGGGCAGGCCGCCTTCGCGCCGCTGGACGAGGCCTCGCGGGCCGAGGTCGAGGCGCTGCTGGCGCGTCTCCCGGCCACGGACCGGACAGCCCTCGTCGGCGCGATGGCGCGGCTGCGCCGCCTGCTCGGGGACCCGTCGGAGGGCCTCGAGGCGGGCGCGACCCTGCGCGACCTGCGGACCGGCGACATCGGCTGGATCGCCCACCGCCAGGGCGTGCTCTACGCCCGGGATTACGGCTTCGACCTCACCTTCGAGGCCCTGGTGGCCGAGATCCTGGCCGGATTCGTACGCGACTTCGATCCGGGCCGGGCCGGGGCCTGGATCGCCGAGCAGGGGGGCGAGGTGATGGGCAGCGTCTTCCTGGCGCCCGCCTCGGAGAATGTGGGGAAGCTGCGCCTGCTCTACGTCGAGCCCGCCGCCCGCGGCCAGGGCCTCGGCCGGCGCCTCACCGCAGCCTGCATCGCGGGCGCCCGCGCGCGGGGCTACCGGCAGCTGACCCTCTGGACCAACGACGTGCTGGGCGCGGCGAGACGGATCTACGCCGAAGCGGGTTTCCGCTTGGTCGAGAGCGCCCCGCACCGCTCGTTCGGTCAGGACCTGGTCGGAGAGACCTGGATGCTGGACCTGTGAGGCGAGGGCCTCACACCTTCTCCAGCCCCATCTCCAGGAAGCCGAGCGCGTCCTCGACGGCGCAGCGCCGGACCTCGGAGCGGCCGAGATCGCCGTAGCGGCGCTCGATGTGCCGGGTCGCCCGGCCGGCGGCGACGAGGCCGAAATGGACGAGGCCGACGGGCTTGGCCGCCGTGGCGCCGCCCGGGCCCGCGATGCCCGTGATGGCAAGCGCCACGTCGGCGCGGGAATGGGCGAGCGCCCCCTCGGCCATCGCCCGGGCCACCGGCTCGCTCACCGCGCCGTGGGCCGAGATCAGGTTGAAGTCGACGCCGAGGATCTCGGCCTTGGCCTCGTTCGAGTAGGTGACGAAGCCGCGCTCCACCACCAGGGAGGAGCCCGCCACCTCGGTGAGCAGGGCGGCGACGAGGCCGCCGGTGCAGGATTCGGCGGTGACGAGACGGGCCTGGCGCAGGCGATAGGCGGCGATCAGCACGCTCGCGCGGGTGACGAGGGCGGCGTCGAACATCAGGACCGCGCCTCCGGCAGGCGGATGGTCGCCGCGGCCTGGGCGGCGAGGCCCTCGGCCCGGCCGACGAAGCCGAGCTTCTCCGTCGTGGTCGCCTTGATCGAGACCGCCGAGAGCGGCACCCCGGCGATCTCGGCGATCCGGCTGCGGATCGCCTCGCGGTGGGCGCCGATGCGCGGCGCCTCGGCCAGGACCGTAATGTCGAGATGATCGATCACCCCGCCGCGCTCGGCCACCCGGCGCACCGCGTCGGCGAGGAACTGGTCGGAGGAGGCGCCGCGCCAGCGCGGGTCGCTCGGCGGGAAGTGCACGCCGATATCGCCGTCGGCGAGCGCGCCCAGGATCGCGTCGGTCAGCGCGTGCAGCACCACGTCGCCGTCCGAATGGGCGAGCACGCCGCGGTCGGCCGGGATGCGCACGCCGCCGAGCCACACGTGGTCGCCCTCCGTGAAGGCGTGCACGTCGAAGCCGGTACCGAGGCGGGTCAGAAGGGTCATGGAATCATCCTGGGCGGCCGGGCCGGGGCCCGGCGAGAAGGCGCGGTCGGCCTCGACGAGGTCGGCGGCCTGGGTGATCTTGCGGTTGCGCAGGTCTCCGGGGAAGACCGCCACCGGCAGGCCGGTCCATTCGGCGAGCGCGCCGTCGTCGGTGAAGCCGTCATGTCCCTCCGCCGCGGCGCGGGCGTGCGCCTCGGCGAGGAGCGCGAAGCGGAACGCCTGCGGGGTCTGCACCGCGCGCAATTCCTCGCGCTTCGGCGTCTCGCGCACCCGTCCGTCCGGCTCGACCACCTTGATCGTGTCGCTCACCGGCACGCCCGGCACGGCGGCGCCGTGGCTCTCCGCCGCCGCGATCGCCCGGTCGATCAGCGCCTCGTCGACGAAGGGGCGGGCGGCGTCGTGCACGAGCACCAGCTCGGGCGCACCCGTCCGGGCGAGCGCCGCGAGCCCTGCCCGGACCGAGGCCTGCCGCGTCGCGCCGCCCTCGACCGGCCGGGCGAGCTTGTCCCGCGCCGCCTGGTCGAGGTCGTCCAGGCACTCGTCGTAGAACGCCGCGGCATCGGCGGCGATCACCACCTGGATCCGCGTGATGCCCGGATGGGCAGCCAGGGCCGCCAGGGTCCGGGTCAGGACCGCCTGGCCGCCGACGCGGCGATACTGCTTGGGCGTGTCGCCGCCGACGCGGATGCCGCGCCCCGCGGCGACGACCACCGCGGCGATCTGGGGAAGTGTCAAAATGGTCGCTCCCGGAATGTCCGCTCCTTAGCGGCGGCGGTCCCGCGAGGCAAATGCACCAGGGGAAGGGCGGTGCCGCGTGGGAAGGAGAGGCGGATGGGGGCTGTGGGCCATATCGCTCCCCGCCCCACGCTGTCGCGGTCCGGGGTTGCATCGGGCGCATGCCGAGGCGGCCATCCAAGATCTTCCCAAGACAAGGACGTCGCGCGTTCCCCTCTCCCGTGTGGGAGAGGGGAACGCGCTCTACTCGGTCAAATCAGAGAGATACACGCGTATCGTCCGCACGATGCTCGAACCGCGCGACGCGCTCCATGGCAGCGTAGGCCGGCAACATCCGCCTTACAGCTGCTTGGAGGCATCCCGTAGCGCAGCAAAGACCGGGCCCTCACCGCTTCCATTCCGCCGCGATGCCCCGTTATCCTCCCCGCAGAGCCCGAGCTGCCGCGGAACGCCACCGCGCCGGGCCGGCAGGCCCGGACGGGGTCACTCCATCAGCCAATTCGCGGGCAATTCGGGGATCGAAGCCCGAACGCGCTTGCGTATGATCGGGTTTTGGCTATTTGCTGTGCACAATGACGACTGACCATTATTTGAGCGCCGGGGCGCCGGGGGCCGGGCCGGCAGCGCTGCCAGACGGGCGGATGTCCGCTGGGCCTTCGCGGTTGCGCGGGGCGCTGCTCGCGCCCCTGTCCGGCGTCACCGACCTGCACATGCGCCGCATCGCCCGCCGGCTCGGGGCCACCGCGACCGTGTCCGAGATGGTGGCGGCGGAGGATTTCGCCCGCGGCACCGAGGAGGCGCGCCTGCGCGCCGAGGGCGAGGGCGTGCTGCCCCACGTGGTGCAGCTCGCCGGCTGCGACCCGCGCTGGATGGCGGAGGGCGCGCGCCTCGCCGAGGCCAACGGCGCCGACGTGATCGACGTCAACATGGGCTGCCCGGCCAAGGCCGTGACCGGCGGCCAGGCCGGCTCGGCGCTGATGCGCGACCTCGACCACGCCGAGCGCCTGCTCGCCGCCGTGCGCGAGGCGGTGGCGGTGCCGGTCACCGTCAAGATGCGGCTCGGCTGGGACGACGCCACCCGCAACGCCCCGGATCTGGCACGGCGGGCCGAGCGGCTCGGCTACGCCGCCGTCACGGTGCACGGCCGCACCCGGCAGCAATTCTACACCGGCCGCGCCGACTGGGCGGCGATCCGGGCCGTGCGCGAGGCGGTGGCGATCCCGCTCGTCGCCAACGGCGACGTCGCGAGCCTCGACGACGCTCGGGCCTGCCTCGCGGCCTCCGGCGCCGACGCGGTGATGATCGGGCGCGCGGCGGTCGGGCGGCCCTGGCTCGTCGCCGCGGTCGCGGCGGGGCTGGCGGGGCACGCCTTCGCGGAGCCCGACGCCGCGGCGCGGGCGGAGCTCGCCGCCGAGCATTACGAGGGGCTCATCGCCCTCTACGGCGCCCGGATGGGCGTGCGCCACGCCCGCAAGCACCTCGCGGCCTATGCCGACCATGCCGGCGGGCTCAACGCCCTCGAGCGGACCCGGCTTCTCACCACCACCGACCCGGCCGAGGCCGCGCGGCTGCTGCGGCGCGCCTTCGCGGCACCGGCCGCGCAGCCCGAAAATCAGGCCGCACGGTCTGCGCAGCAGGCCGCATGAGGATGAGCGATGCGCCCGCACCCCCTGCCGCCCGCACCCGGAAAGCGTCGCTCATGAGTGCCCCGACGAGCGAGATGATCATCAACGCCCTGCCGCTGCCCGTCCTGACCATCGGCCCGGACGAGCGCATCCTCCAGGTCAACATGGCGGCGGAGCACTTCTTCGACTATTCGCGCCGGATGATGCAGCGCCAGCGCCTGCGCGACATCATCCCGTTCTCCTCGCCGATCATCGCGCTGGTCAACGAGGTGCGCCGGCGCCGGGCCAGCGTCAGCGAGTACCGGGTCGAGCTAGCCTCGCCGCGCACCGGCATCGAGCGCAGCGTCGACGTGTTCGCGACCCATCTCGACGACGACCTCGTGGTGCTGATGCTCCAGGAGCGCACCATCGCCGACAAGATGAACCGCCAGCTCACCCATCGCGGCGCCGCCCGCTCGATGGTGGCGCTCGGCGCGATGCTGGCCCACGAGATCAAGAACCCGCTCGCCGGCATCCGCGGCGCGGCCCAGCTCCTCGAGCAGTCGGCGGCCGAGGACGACCGGCTGCTGACCCGGCTGATCTGCGACGAATCCGACCGGATCGTGCGGATCGTCGAGCGGATGGAACTCTTTGGCGACGAGCGCCCGGTCGAGCGCGGGCCGGTCAACGTCCACGGCGTCCTCGACCAGGTGAAGCGCTCGGCCCAGTCGGGCTTCGCCCGCCACATCCGCTTCGTCGAGAACTACGACCCCTCGCTGCCGCCGGTGCTCGGCAACCGCGACCAGCTGATCCAGGTCATCCTCAACCTCGTCAAGAACGCCGCCGAGGCGATCGGCGCCGACGCGGTCGACGGCGAGATCATCCTCTCGACCGCCTTCCGCACCGGCCTGCGCCTCCAGGTGCCGGGCTCGCGCGAGCGCGTCAGCCTGCCGATCGAGGTGGCGGTGCGCGACAACGGACCCGGCGTCTCGGCCGAGCTGCTGCCGGACCTGTTCGACCCCTTCGTCACCACCAAGGCGCAGGGCTCGGGCCTCGGCCTCGCGCTGGTCGCCAAGATCGTCGGCGACCACGGCGGCATCGTCGAGTGCGACCCCGCCCCCCGCCGCACCACCTTCCGCGTCCTCCTGCCGATGTCGCATTCGCGCGACGGGCGCGAATCCTCCGCCGAGACCGAGTGAGCGCCATGCCGAACGGACACATCATCGTGGCGGACGACGACGCCGCCATCCGCACCGTGCTCAACCAGGCCCTGTCGCGCGCCGGCTACGAGGTCCGCTCGACCGGCAACGCCGCCACCCTGTGGCGCTGGGTGGCGCAGGGGGAGGGCGACCTCGTCATCACCGACGTGGTGATGCCCGACGAGAACGCCTTCGACCTGCTGCCGCGGATCAAGCGGGTGCGGCCGGACCTGCCGATCATCGTGATGAGCGCGCAGAACACCTTCATGACGGCGATCCGCGCCTCCGAGCGCGGCGCCTACGAGTATCTCCCGAAGCCCTTCGACCTGAAGGAGCTGACCGCGATCGTCGGCCGCGCCCTGTCGCGCCCGCGCGGCAGCGCGGCGCCCGGCGCTCCGCCTGAGAACGAGGACATTCCCCTCGTCGGCCGCTCGCCGGCGATGCAGGAGATCTACCGCTCGCTGGCCCGCCTCATGCCGACCGACCTCACGGTGATGATCACCGGCGAGTCCGGCACCGGCAAGGAGTTGGTGGCCCGGGCCCTCCACGATTACGGACGGCGCCGCTCGGGGCCGTTCGTGCCGGTCAACATGGCGGCGATTCCCCGGGATCTCATCGAATCCGAGCTGTTCGGCCACGAGAAGGGCGCCTTCACCGGCGCCACCGCGAGATCGGCCGGCCGCTTCGAGCAGGCCGAGGGCGGCACGCTCTTCCTCGACGAGATCGGCGACATGCCGATGGAAGCCCAGACCCGGCTGCTCCGCGTCCTCCAGCAGGGCGAGTACACCACCGTCGGCGGCCGCGTCCCGATCAAGACCAACGTCCGCATCATCGCGGCGACCAACAAGGACCTCCGGGTCTCGATCCAGCAGGGGATCTTTCGCGAAGACCTGTTCTTCCGCCTCAACGTCGTGCCGCTGCGCCTGCCGGCCCTGCGCGAGCGCTCCGAGGACGTGCCGGACCTGGTGCGCCACTTCTTCGTGCTGGTCGAGCGTGAGGGCCTGACGCGCAAGCAGCTCGACGGCGACGCCATGGAGAAGCTCAAGCGCTACCGCTGGCCCGGCAACGTGCGCGAGCTCGAGAACCTGGTGCGGCGCCTGGCGGCGCTCTACCCGCAGGAGACGATCACCGGGCCGGTGATCGAGGCCGAGCTCGACACCCTGCCGCTCTCCGCCCCCGCCCAGGGCGGAAACGGGCGCAAGGGCGGGAACGAGGCCGAAGGGCTGTCGGCGGCGGTGGAGCGGCACCTGTCGGAGTATTTTTCCGGCTACCGCGATACCCTTCCGCCGCCCGGCCTCTATCACCGCATCCTGCGCGAGATCGAGGGGCCGCTGATCGGCGCGGCGCTCGCGGCGACCCGCGGCAACCAGATCCGCGCCGCCGAGTTGCTGGGGGTGAACCGCAACACTCTGCGCAAGAAGGTCCGCGACCTCGACCTCCAGGTATTCCGTACCCCGCGCTGAGCCGTTTCGTACCCCGCGCCGCGCGTCCCACCGCGGCGCCGGGTCAGGATCGACCCGTGGACGACGGGCTTGCCCCGGCGCGGCATTCCGACGCATTCGGCGGCCATGCCCCCGCATGCAAGGGTGCGGAATGGGACAATCCGGCAAGGCCGGGCGGCGGACAGGCCGGCCTGGCTCGGTTTTGGTCTCGCGCGCAGAGCGCCCTCCCGTCTCCCGAAACGCCGGGAGGCCGCACCGATCCGGCATCGGCGATCGTCCGGCCACGGTTCCGACCCTGCACCGCACAGTGAAACGTGGTTGCTCGCGCCGTCATTTGACGCAACCGAAAGTCGAAAATCCTCCTCTCGCTGCCGAAACA
Source organism: Methylobacterium sp. 174MFSha1.1 (assembly GCF_900116815.1). NCBI lineage: Bacteria > Pseudomonadati > Pseudomonadota > Alphaproteobacteria > Hyphomicrobiales > Methylobacteriaceae > Methylobacterium > Methylobacterium sp. 174MFSha1.1. The sequence continues at coordinate 146,933 of NZ_FPCB01000005.1, forward strand.
TCCCGTCTCGTCTTGTAAAGACATCGCAGCATCGCGGGACCGGGCGGGCGTGACCGATCTCGTTGGGGCACGGCCCGGTTTCGACCGATCAGGCCGGGTCGCGACAGCCGGAGCCCGGATGCCTGGATTGGATCTCTGCGGGAGGGTCGACCGGGCCGTAGCGTATCGGATCGTAGTTTTTATCAATTATTAAGTGATGACCTGGACGAAGCGGAATTCGGGCGATCCCAGTCCGACAAGGTCTCACCGCTTCCTCAACTCCATGACAATCAACGTTTTTTCCTACCCGGCCGCGCCTCTCCGGGGATCCCGTCCCGAGGCGCCGGCCGCCGCGCCGGCAGGGGCCTATGACCTTGGGTAAGCAGAGAGACCTAATGCAGTGCCGTCTCTTCTGTTGATCGAGACACCTTGCAGTTGACGGAGACTGGCGTAACATCCATCACCTGTGACGGGGGTCGCACTTCTCGAGGACCGCAATGAGCTCAGCAGACCACGTCGAAACGCCTCAGATGATCGGCCTGGTGTCCGACATTGTGTCGGCTTACGTGTCGAACAACAGCGTGCCGGTGGGCGAGCTGTCGAGCCTGATCCGCAGCGTCCACGAGGCGGTGGCCCGGCTTGGCTCGGCAGCCCCGGCGGAGCCCGAGCGGCTGACCCCGCCGGTGCCGATCAAGAAGACCGTCTCGCCCGACTACCTGATCAGCCTCGAGGACGGGCGCCGGTACCGGACGCTCAAGCGCCACCTGGCCGGGCGCGGGCTCACCCCCGAGCAGTACCGCCAGAAATGGGGCCTGCCGCCGGACTACCCGATGGTCGCCGCCAACTACGCCGCCCAGCGCTCCGAGCTGGCGAAGAGCATCGGGCTCGGCCAGAAGCCGGTGGTCCGCCGCCCGCGCTCGAACGCCGCCTGAGGTCCACCCCGCGGTGCCGGCCGCCAGCGCCGACGCCGAGGCACGACCGACGCGAGCCGCCCCCGGGCCGGCGTGACCGCCGGCCTCGATTGCCGCCGCGCCGGCATCCGTATTAATTTCGCCACACTGTAGTGGCCTTGCACCACGGATGCTGTTCACACGTCGCCCCCGGGCTTCGGCGCCCCCCTCCGGCGCGGCCGGCCACTCCCCCAGGCCGGGCTCCCCCGGGCCGGCACAGGATGCCGCGCCGCGGGGTCCGGGCTGGTTCGGTGCGCTCGCGGTCATCGTCGCCCTGGCGCTGGCGCTCGCCACCTTCCTGATCCTGGTCGGGGCCACCGCGATCGCGCCGACCCACACGGTGGTGGTGGCGCTGTTGCTCAGCAACGTCGCCCTGGTGCTGCTGCTCGTCGTCGTCATCGCCTGGGAGGCGCGGGTCTTCCTCCGCGCCCGGCGCACCAACGCGGCGGCGGCCCGGCTCCACACCCGCATCGTCGGCCTGTTCAGCCTGATCGCGACCCTGCCGACGGTGCTGCTCGCCGTGGTGGCGTCGATCACCCTGGAGCGCGGCCTGTCGCCCTGGTTCTCCGACCGGATGCGCAACGTCGTGCTGATGTCGGTCGACGTGGCCGACGCCTACCTGACCAACCAGTGCCAGAGCCTCGCCCGCGAGGCGCGCATCCTCTCCGACGACCTCACCCGGGCGCGCCCCGCCTTCGACGTCGAGCGGGCCTGGTTCGAGAATTTCCTGACCGCGCGCGCCGCCTCCCTCGGCCTGCCGATCGCCCGGATCATGCGCTCGCCGACCGAGACCGTGGCGCGGGCGAATATCGACATCCTCAAGGACCCGCCGCTGCCCTCGGCCAGCGACTTCGAGGAGGCGGCGAAATCCGCCGACGCCACCTGCCTCCTGCCGCGGGAGGGGCGGGTCTTCGGCACGCTGATGAAGCTGCCGGCCTACGACGACGCCTTCCTCCTGGTCGAGCGCGAGGTGACGCGGCTCGCGGTCGAGTTCCCCGGCGTGTCGCGGGCCGCCGCGACCGAGTTCCTGACCATCGATGCCGGGCGGCGCAGCGTGCAGATCGCCTTCGCGACGATGTTCGCGCTGATCGCCTTGATCGCGCTGCTCTCGGCGGTGTGGTTCGGGCTCAACTTCGCCAACCGCTTCGTGACCCCGATCCGCCGGCTGATCAACGCCGCCGATCAGGTCGCGTCCGGCAACTACTACGCCCAGGTCCCGTTCCGGAAGACGGAGGGCGACCTCCAGCACCTGGGCGAGAGCTTCAACAAGATGACCCAGGAGCTCAGCCGCCAGCGCGCCACCCTGATCGAACAGAGCGAGCAGATCGACAGCCGCCGCCGCTTCACCGAGGCGGTGCTGGCCGGGGTGCCGGCCGGGGTGATCGGCGTCGACGGGCGCGGGGTCATCACCATCGCCAACCCCTCCGCCGAACGGATGCTCGGGCGCTCGGTCGCCGACCTCGTCGGCGAGCCGCTCGAGGCGGTGATGCCGGAATTCGGCGGCCTGCCGGGGGATTCCCGCGCCCGCCCGACCCAGCAGCAGATCCAGATCGCCCGCAACGGCCGCGAGCGCACCATCGACGTGCGCACGACGAGCGAGCAGTCGCAGGACGGCGACCGCGGCTACGTCGTCACCCTCGACGACATCACCGACCTCGTCACCGCGCAGCGCACCTCGGCCTGGGCCGACGTCGCCCGCCGCATCGCCCACGAGATCAAGAACCCGCTGACCCCGATCCAGCTCTCGGCCGAGCGCATCCGCCGCAAGTACGGGAAGGTGATCACCGCCGACAAGGAGGTGTTCGAGCAGTGCGTCGCCACGATCGTGCGCCAGGTCGACGACATCAAGCGGATGGTGGACGAGTTCTCGTCCTTCGCCCGGATGCCGAAGCCCGCGATCGCCCGCAACGACCTGACCGAGATCGTCAAGCAGAACCTGTTCATGATGCGGGTGGCGCACCCCGACGTGACCTTCACGCTGGAGGAGGGCGCGACCCGCGTCAGCGCCGCCTTCGACACGCGCCTCCTGTCGCAGGCGATCACCAACATCCTCAAGAACGCCGTCGAGGCGGTGCAGGCGGTGCCCGAGGACGTCAGGGCTGAGAGCCTGATCGCCGTGCGCCTCTACGAGGAGGGCGAGGCCGCGGTGATCGAGATCACCGATACCGGCAAGGGATTCCCCCAGGAAGGGCGCCAGCGGCTGCTCGAACCCTATATGACCACCCGCGAGGGGGGCACGGGCCTCGGATTGGCGATCGTGAGCAAGGTCTTGGAAGAGCACGGCGGCGGCATCGAGCTGAACGACAACCCGCGCGGGCGCGGCGGGCAGGTGCGCATGCGGGTCCTCAAGGAGGTGCGGCGCGACGAGCCGCCGGCCGCCGGCGCGAGCAAGCCCGCGCGGCCGGCCCAGAGCCCGGCGCCCTCGCCGGAGACCTCCCCGGAGCCCGCCGCGTGAGGCGGGCCCGCTCGCCGGGACCGGCGCCCCTCAGCCGCCGCCTTCGTCACAGCCCTGTTCGTCACAGCGAAATTCGTCACAGCACCGGGTGCCGCGGGGCCGTCAGGACCGCCGCCCGCGTCGCGGGGAGGCCCGAGAAGCCATGAGCGCCGACATTCTGATCGTCGATGACGAGGCCGACATCCGCGAGCTCGTCGCCGGCATCCTCGACGACGAGGGCCACCGTACCCGCACCGCCGGCTCCTCCGACGAGGCGCTGGCGGCGATCGAGGCGCGTCGCCCCCACCTCGTCTTCCTCGACATCTGGCTCCAGGGCTCGCGCCTCGACGGGCTGCAGGTGCTCGACGTGATCAAGGCCCAGGCCCCGGACCTGCCGGTGGTGATGATCTCGGGCCACGGCAACATCGAGACCGCGGTCTCGGCGATCAAGGCGGGCGCCTACGACTTCATCGAGAAGCCGTTCAAGGCCGACCGGCTCATCCTGGTCGCCGAGCGGGCGCTTGAGGCCTCGCGCCTCAAGCGCGAGGTGCGCGACCTCAAGGCGCGCTCCGGCCAGGCGAGCCGCATCGTCGGTGCCTCGGTGGCGGCCAACCAGCTGCGCCAGACCGTCGAGCGCGTCGCCCCCACCAACGCCCGGGTGATGATCTCCGGCGCGCCGGGCTCCGGCAAGGAGCTCTCGGCCCGCACCATCCACGCCGCCTCGTCGCGGGCGAACGGCCCCTTCGTGGTGATCAACGCCGCCACGATCACCCCCGAGACGATGGAGGCCGAGCTGTTCGGGGTCGAGGCCCAGGACGGCAAGCCGCGGCGCGTCGGCGCCCTCGAGGAGGCCCATGGCGGAAGCCTCTACATCGACGAGGTCGCGGACATGCCGCGCGAGACCCAGAACCGCATCCTGCGGGTCCTCGTCGACCAGAACTTCCAGCGCGTCGGCGGCACCACCCGGGTCCATGTCGACGTGCGGATCATCTCGTCCTCGTCGCGCGACCTGGCGGAGGAAATCGCCGGCGGGCGCTTCCGCGAGGACCTGTTCCACCGCCTCAGCGTGGTGCCGATCCGCATCCCCTCGCTCGCCGAGCGGCGCGAGGACGTGCCGGAGCTGATCGCGTTCTTCATGGAGCAGATCTCGGGCGCCACCGGCCTGCCGCAACGGCGCATCGCCGCCGACGCGATGGCGGTGCTGCAGTCGCACGACTGGCCCGGCAACGTCCGCCAGCTGCGCAACAACGTCGAGCGGCTGATGATCCTGACGCAGGGCGATCCCGAGACCGAGGTGACGACCGAGATGCTGCCGAGCGAGGTCGGCGCGCTCGTGCCCACCACCCCGAGCGGGGCGGGCGGCGAGAAGCTGATGAGCCTGGCGCTCCGCGAGGCGCGCGAGATCTTCGAGCGCGAGTACCTGGTGGCGCAGATCGCCCGCTTCTCCGGCAACATCTCCCGTACCGCCGAGTTCATCGGCATGGAGCGCTCGGCCCTGCACCGGAAGCTCAAGTCCCTCGGCATCGGCGCCTGAGGGATTGTCCGAGCGGTGGCACCGGATCATCTGGCCCTGTGGCCGACATCTCTCGACGTCATCCCGGGGCTCGGCGAAGCCGAGAACCCGGGATCCATAACCGCCGACGATGCAGGACGAGGCTGAGAGCATCCCGAGGCTTTCGGAGACCTCGGCGGTTATGGATCCCGGGTTCCGCTTTCGCGGCCCCGGGATGACACGGAGAGTTTGAACCGGATCGGCCATCGCGAACGGGCGTTGAGGCGGAAACATACCCGAACCGCCCATTCGCGAGTGCCGAGCGCGGGCCGTCTGCCAGGGCGGCCTGTGGCCGGAGCGCGACAGGGTCGCGGGCACGGCCGGCTGCGGGGGTTGCGGCGGCACGGGGGGCTTCCCCTGCGGCCAGTCTGCACTTGCGCCCGGGCGAGCTTCACCGTGTAATGGGGCGGCCGGTTCCCCGGGCGGCGCGTCGCGCCTCCCGCAGCACAACAACACGGACCGACCCGTCAACCGGGACTGGCAGCGGGTTCAAAGGACAAGAAGAATGGCGGGCGAACGCGCTCAGAATCTGCAGGACACCTTCCTCAACCACGTTCGCAAGAACAAGATCCCGCTGACGATCTTTCTGGTCAACGGGGTGAAGTTGCAGGGTGTCGTGACCTGGTTCGACAACTTCTGCGTGCTGCTGCGGCGCGACGGCCACTCGCAGCTGGTCTACAAGCACGCGATCTCGACCATCATGCCGGGTCATCCCGTGCAGCTGTTCGAGCAGGGCGAGGAAGGGGCCGAGAAGGCCTGATTCCGCCCCGGGGAGCCGGCCTGCGCGCATGCGCCGCGGGCCGATCGGGCCCCGCAGGCGCGCCCGTGCCGAGCCCCGTGCCTCACGGTCCCATGCCAGTGTCCAGGCCGCATCATGCGGCCTGTTTTTTGCCGGCTCGCGCGTCGAGACCCGCCTCTTCGATCGCCGACGCCGTCGAATCCCGATCGCGGACGCGCGCAGCCGCTTGATTCTCGCGCGGCTCCATCCAACCTCTATCGGATGGACTCCCGGACCTACGGGAGCGACCGGAGAGACGATGGAACCGCGGACACCGGGCGAGATCCGCCTGCAGCGCCAGGCCGAGCCGGAGGCCGCGATCGCGGCCGAGACCCGCACGCTGGTGATCGGCCCCTACCAGACACGACGCGACGCCGGCGAACCCCGCCCCGTCCTCGCCCGCCTCGACGAGGCGGTGGGGCTGGCTGCCGCGATCGAGCTCGACGTCGCCGACAAGCTCCTCGTCACCGTGCAGCAGATCCGGCCCTCGACCTTCCTCGGCAAGGGCCGGGTGGAGGAGATCGCCGGTCGGATCGAGGCCGATGGCATCCGCCTCGTGGTGATGGATTGCGCGCTCTCGCCGGTGCAGCAACGCAACCTGGAGAAGGCCTGGGGCGTCAAGGTCATCGACCGCACCGGCCTGATCCTGGAGATCTTCGGGCGCCGCGCCTCGACCCGCGAGGGCACGCTCCAGGTCGAGCACGCGCATCTCGCCTACCAGCGCAGCCGGCTGGTGCGGTCCTGGACCCACCTCGAGCGCCAGCGCGGCGGCTTCGGCTTCCTCGGCGGCCCGGGCGAGACCCAGATCGAGGCCGACCGGCGGATGATCCAGGAGCGGATGACCCGGATCGAGCGCGAGCTCGAGACCGTCACCCGCACCCGCGGCCTGCACCGCCGCTCGCGGCGCCGGGTGCCGTACCCGATCGTCGCGCTCGTCGGCTACACCAATGCGGGCAAGTCGACCCTGTTCAACCGCCTGACCCGGGCCGAGGTGCTGGCGGAGAACATGCTGTTCGCGACCCTCGACCCGACGGCGCGGGCGATCAAGCTGCCGCATGGCGAGACCGCGATCCTGTCCGACACCGTCGGCTTCATCTCCGACCTGCCGACCATGCTGATCGCCGCCTTCCGGGCGACGCTCGAGGACGTGATCGAGGCCGACATCCTGCTCCACGTCCGCGACATCGCCCACGAGGACGCCGAGGCGCAAGGCGCCGACGTGGCGCAGGTGCTGGCCGAGCTCGGCATCGAGCCCGATGCCGACCGCATCATCGAGGTCTGGAACAAGGCCGACCTCCTCGACGAGGCGGAGCGCGAGCGCCTGCTCAACCTGAGCCGGCCGAACGGGGTGAAGGACACTCCCAAGCCCGTGCTGCTCTCGGCGCTGACCGGCGAGGGCATCGACCGCCTGATGAGCCGGATCGAGGCCCGGATCGCCGCCGCCCGCACGAGCTTCGCGGTGATCCTGGAACCGGCGCAAGGCGCCGAGCTGCACTGGCTCTACGAGAACGCCGAGGTGCTCGACCGGCGCGAGGACGCGTCGGGCGACCTCCACCTCGTGGTCCGGGTCGCGCCGGAGAAGGAGCCGCGCTTCCTCAACCGGTTCGGTGCGGCGCGGCGGCTGAAGGGGGTCGCATAGGAATTCGCCGACCGTCCCCTTGCAGGATCTCCCACTCGGAGTACCCTCACTGCATGACAGCCGATACGGTCTATCTGATGCGGCGCAAGGAGCCGCAGACGTGCTTCCAGGACCTCGACAGGGTCAGGGTGACCAGCGCCGTCTCGACGGACGATGGTGATCGGATCGTGGCGGGTAGCGAAGGCACGGTCGTGGGTGTCTGGCGCGATGGCGCAGCCTACGAGGTCGAGTTCGCACACCCACCCGGTGCCCTGGCCACGGTGAATTCGGACGATCTCGCTCTCGTCGCGCGTGCCGCGACGTGACATGTCGGATTGGCCAGCCGAGTGGCTGATCGCGCCACGCAAGGTCACGCATTACCTTCTGAACGACGCCCACAAGGAAGGTGGGCCCAAAGCGCGCTTCTTCCTGCGTTTCGGTTTTTCGGCAGCCAACCCGAACGAGTTCGTCTTCGCACTTCTGGAGCATCCGAGAAGGAATCGCCTCGCGCGCGACGTGAAGACGGACGCAGGCGACCGCAAGCTGGTCTTCGAGGGAGAAATCCAGGCACCCGATGGCCGCGAGCCACGCGTGCGAACCGTCTGGTCGGTCGATCCGAACGGCCATGCGCGGTTCGTCACCGCCGTCCCGCTCACGCGGGACTGAACGGAGAGTGATTCGGCAGCGGGCCCAGGGCTCCTCGACCCTCGGCGGAGCCACGCCTCTCCCTACGGGACGGTCGGCCTGCTAGAGTTGCACGATGCACTCGTCGTCGCCACGCCAAACATCCCCGGCCGCGACGGTCACCCCGTCCGCCCTCGGCCTGATCGGCAATACGCCGCTGCTCGCCCTTGACCGCATCCATCCGGGACCCGGCCGCCTCCTGGCGAAGGCCGAGTTCATGCAGCCCGGCGGGAGCGTCAAGGATCGGGCGGCCCGCGCCATCCTCCTCGCGGCACGCGAGGACGGACGGCTGGCCCCTGGAGCCCCCGTCGTGGAGATGACCAGCGGCAACATGGGCGCCGGCCTCGCCGTGGCCTGCGCGGCTTTGGGCCATCCGCTCGTGGTCACGATGTCGTCCGGGAACAGTCCCCAGCGGGCGCGGATGCTGGAAGCCCTGGGGGCCGAGGTCGTGCTGGTGCCGCAGGTGGACGGCGCCGCCGGGCAGGTCACCGGCGCCGACGTCACGGCGGCGGCGGAGGCCGCGCGCCGCCTCGCGGCGGAGCGGGGCGGCTTCTACGTCGACCAGTTCCACGCCCCGGAGGGCGTGCGCGCCCATGCGGAGACGACCGGGCCGGAAATCTGGGCGCAAGCCGCCGGCCGGGTCGATGCCTGGCTGGCCGCCGTGGGGACGGGGGCGACCTTCCTCGGGGTGGCCGCCGCCCTGCGCGCGCACAACCCCCGGGTGATCTGCGCCGCCGTCGAGCCCGAAGGATGCCAGCCCCTGGCGGGGCTGGCGGTGACGAATCCCCGCCACCTCATCCAGGGCACGGGCTACGGCAGCGTCCCGCCGCATTGGTCCGAGGGCCTGATGGACCTGTCCCTCGCCGTGACCGATCAGGAGGTCGAAGGCTGGCGCCGGGCGCTCGCGACGCGGGAGGGCCTGCATGTCGGCTACTCGGCCGCCGCCAACGTCGCCGCGGCCGCCGCGCTGCTGCGCTCCGGGCGCCTCCCCGCCGACGCGACCGCCGTGACCGTGCTCTGCGACACGGGATTGAAATACTGAGGCGGCGGCTCGTCGCCGCGTCCCTCACCGTGGCGCCGCCATCGAAAGACCCGGCCGCGGACGACCCCGTGCGCGTCGCTCCCTCGAGGGAACCCATGCCGATCCACCGCCTCGCCATCTCCGGCTACCGCAGCCTGCGCGACAGCGTCTTCGGCCTCGACCGGCTGACCGTGGTGACGGGCCCCAACGGCAGCGGCAAGTCGAGCCTCTACCGCGCGCTTCGCCTTCTCGCCGAGGTCGCGCAAGGACGGGCGATCCCATCGCTCGCGCGCGAGGGCGGCTTCTCCTCGGCCCTGTGGGCGGGGCCCGAAACCTTCGGGCGCCGGGTCCGCGACGGCACGCACCGCATCGAGGGCACGGTGCGGCGCCATCCCGTCGAGCTGAAGCTCGGCTTCTCGGACGACGATTACGGCTACGCCATCGCGCTCGGCCTGCCAGCGCCGTCCTACGAGGGCACGTTCTTCTCCCACGATCCGGAGATCAAGGCGGAGAGCGTCTGGAACGGACCGACGATCGGGCGCGCCAACGTCTTCGCCGAGCGCCGCGGGCCGCTGGTACGCCTGCGCGACGGCACCGGCGCCTGGACCGAGGCTCTTCGCGATCTTCCCGCCTTCGACAGCCTGATGACCCACGGCGCCGACCCGCGCGAGGCCCTCGACGTCTTGATGCTCCGCGAGCGGATGCGGGCCTGGCGCTTCTACGACAATTTCCGCACCGACCGGGACGCGCCGGCGCGCCGGCCGCAGATCGGCACCCGCACGCCGGTGCTCGCCGGCGACGGGGCCGACGTGGCGGCGGCGATCCAGACCATTCGGGAGATCGGCGATTCCGACGCCCTCGACGCGACCATCGCGGAGGCGTTTCCGGGATCGTCCCTGTCGGTCGCGAGCAGCGACGGCCAATTCGCGCTCGAGTTCCGCCAGCACGGGCTGCTGCGCCCCTTGCGCGGGGCCGAGCTCTCGGACGGGACCCTGCGCTATGTCCTGCTCGCCGCGGCACTCCTGTCGCCGCGCCCGCCCGACCTGATGGTGCTCAACGAGCCCGAGACCAGCCTGCATGCCGACCTGCTGGCGCCGCTGGCCGCGCTGATCGCCCGGGCCTCGGAGCGCACGCAAGTTCTGGTGGTGTCGCACGCCGCCGCCCTGGTGGCGGCCCTGGAGCGGCAGGGGGCGGCCCGCATCACCCTGGAGAAGCGCCTCGGCGAGACCCTGGCGCCGGACCACGACCCGCCGTCCTGGGTCTGGCCCAAGCGGTGAGTCATACGATTTCCGATTGATCGCTCGGCGATTGCTGCGCAATCGCTTTCGCGATGCGGAAATCGGCTTCGCTCAGTCGCCGCGCGGGCTCGTGATCCGCCTTCCGGAAGGAATCTTCCGGAAGGCGGATCACGCCGTCGCGAAGCGGCGCCCGCGCAGATGCGCCGTCATCCGGCGCCGGACCAGTCCGAGCGCGCCGGAGATGCCGAGGCAGTAGATCCCCATCCCGGTGACGATGCCGGCGAACGGCACGCCGGCATCGATGAGCAGGCCCGACAGGACGGGGCCGAGCGCCGTGCCGAGCACCATGATCGCCACGATGGCGCCGCGGACCGCCCCGAGATGGCGGGTGCCGTAGACCTCCGGCCAGAGCGCGCCGAACAGGGTGAGCGAGATCCCGTCGGTGACGCCGTAGAGCAGCATGAAGGCGAAGGCGGCCCATGGGGCCGAGACCCCGCCGAGGATCAGGCAGGCGAGGCCGAACGGCACCAGGTAGAGGGGCAGCAGCGCGAGCGCCGAGTACCGGTCGACCAGGCGGCCGGCGAGGAGCAGGCAGAGGAAGGCCGCCACCGCGTAGGGCGGGAAGGCGGCGGCCCACATCTCCGGCGGCCAGCCCCGGCTCTCGGCGAGATGCACCTGGTGGAAGAAGATCGTGTTGCTGATGAAGGAGGGCGGCAGCATCGCGGCGAGCAGCCCGTAGAGATAGGGGTCGGCGAGGGCCTGCGCCCGGGTCGCGCCTTCGGCCGGACCGGAGCCGGTCGTCGCCTCCGGCACCCGCTCGCGCCGCACGAGATGGCGGGCCAGCGGCAGGGCGACGAGGACGAGGAGCAGGGCGATGCCGAGCCAGGCGCCGCGCCAGCCGAGGAGGGCGGCGACCGTCACGAAGCCGAGGGGCAGGCAGGCCTGGCCGGCATTGAGCCCGAGAGCCGCCAGCGACACCGCCCGGCCGCGCTCGGCCGAGAACCAGCGCCCCATGAGCGTGTAGGCGGTCTGCAGCATCAGCCCCTGGCCGGCGAAGCGGAGCAGGAAGAGGCTCGGGGCGAGGACGAGGAGGCTGGGCGCGAGGACCGGCGACAGGGCGAGCCCGGCGGCACCGGCCGCCAGCAGGCCGGCCGCGAGGCTCACCACACGGGGCGCCGGCCAGCGGTCGATGAGCCCGCCGAGTCCCGCCAGCGCCAAAGCCGAGGCCAGGGTGACGCCGGCATAGAGCGCCCCGAAGGCACCGTCCGACAGCCCGAAGTCCCGCCGGATCGCCCCGCCCGACAGGGCGACCACGAAGGTCTGGCCGAAACAGCCGCAGAACAGGAGCAGGAACCCGGCCGCGAGCCAGCGCAGGTTGGCCGTGAGGAAGGGGGTCATGAGGGTGGGCGTAGCGGGGGCGCGGTCGGTGGACAATGCGGAAGAGTGGTGCGCCGAGACGAAGCGACACCATCTCTCGCCCGATCAGATTCCTTGCTCACGTCATTGGTATCGTGATATGATACTAACAATGTGCCGGGGACTGATCGTGATTCGCAGCTTCGCCGATGACCGAACCGAAGCCGTGTTCAACGATCAGCAGCCGAAGGGACTACCGACCGGCATTCTGAAGGTCGCGCGCCGTAAGCTGCGCTACCTCCACAGCGCCACGTCACTCGACGACCTGAAGATGCCGCCGGGCAATAAAATGCATCCGCTTCTCAACGATCGCGCCGGGCAGCACGCCATCTGGATCAACGATCAGTGGCGCATCTGCTTCCGTTGGACGAGCCAGGGGCCCGAGGACGTCGAGATTACGGACTATCACTGAGAAAAATGCTCATCCAAGGCACGGGGATCGCCCGGCCCAGTCAGAGGGGACCGCCCCATGGCGATCGAACTGGAAACCGACGACCTGCTCCCGCCACTCCATCCCGGAGAGGTCTTACGCGAGGAGTTCATGGTCCCGCTCGGCCTCACGCCCTACGCCGTCGCCAAGGCCTGCGGCGTGCCGCGCACCCGCATCGAGCGGATCGTGCGGGAGGAGACGCCGATTACCGCCGACACCGCGCTCCGGCTCGGGCGCTATTTCGGCGTGAGTCCGCAGGTCTGGATCAACCTTCAGGGCGACTACGAGCTGAGGCGCGCGCAACGGCAGATCGGGGCGGAGATCGACCGCATCCAGCCCTTGCCGCGCGAGGCGGCGTGAGGGAGGCACGCGGCCCGGGAGCACCCGAGCCGCGCGCCAAAAAACTCACTGCGAGCGGCGGCCGAACGAGATCGCGTAGGACTGCACCCGGGCGTCGATCAGCGGATCGTCCGAGACCTCGACGCCGTCCGGCAGGTTGTTGGGCATGAACAGCAGCGTCTTCTCGACGGTCTCGCTGTCCGGCACCGCCTTGGTCAGGGTCAGGGTGCCGAGATCGACGAGGCGGCGGTCCTCCGGCCAGGGGATCGTCGAATCCTTGGTCGAGTCGCCGGGTTGGGCGATCTGGGCCAGCACCCGGAACGACACCGGCTCCTTGGTGAGCCGCGCCGGCATCTCCTCGACGAGGTAGTTCGGGCCCTTGGCCTTGGCGTCGTCGGCGCTCAGGATCTCCTCGCCGGCCACCGGCACGATGCGGTAGCGGAAGGCGTTGCGCTTGCCGGCGGCGTCGACCAGCACGAAGGCGTTGACGCCGTTATAGGTCTGGCGGGCGAAGCTCGACGGGGTCCGGGCGCTGGCAAGCGCCTTGGGGGCGGCCGGGTGCGCCGCCATGAACTGCTCGACCGGGGTCGGCTTTGGCGCGTCGGGGCCGCTCTTGGTGATCGCCACCAGGAGATCGCGGAACTCCTCGCCGGTCGCCACGGGGAAGAACTTCAGCGAGTTGGTGACGATGTCCATCTCGGCGCCGTCGGCGGGCTTGAACTTGACCGACAGGCCGTGCGGATTGGCCTCGGGCGCGCCGTCCGGGATCTGCGGCAGGCCGGTCGCGTCGGAGAAGCGCACAGTCACCGGCACGGCGGGGCCGGCGAACACGCTCGCCTTGCTCAGGGTCCTGGCCTCCGCCGAGGGGGTGAAGCTGCCCTCGACCACCACGCCCTTGGCGTGGTTCGCGCGCTTGCCCGGATGGTCGCCGAAGATCTTGGTCATCGTCGCGATGGTCTGCTCGGCCGTGGACGCGGCATCCTGGGACCATGCGTCCCGCACGAGAGCGGGCGCGGCGAGCATCAGGGCGGCGCCCAAGAATGCGGAGCGCGTGAGCGCGCGCCGGAGCGTGGTGTGGGTCATCGTCGGATCGTCCCCTCGCAGGGCCGAGGCGGCCCGGCGCGACCTGACCCGAGGATTCGATTGCGCGCAAGCGATCGGCGCATCAAAAGTTCGTCAAGTTCCAATCTGGCCCACGGGCACCGGAAGCCGCTTGTGCATGAAGGTGCAGGCCTCCGGCACGCCCTCGGGCGAGCAGGCGTAATCCGGCACCACGCCGGTGACGGCGTAGCCGAGGGCCCGGTAGAGCGCCTCGCCGGCATCGTCGGACCGCGTGTCGAGGATCAGGAGCGAGCGGCCCTCGGCCCGGGCGACGTCCTCCGCCGCCAGCATCAACGCCCGGCCGAGGCCGCGGCGGCGCGCGTCGGGGTGGACCAGCACCTTGGTGATCTCGGCCCGGTGCCGGCCGTTCGGCGGGGCGGCCAGGCCGACCTGGGCGCTGCCGAGGATGCGGCCGTCCTGCCGCGCCACCAGCAGCCGGCGCGCGCCGCTCTGCAGGACCGGCAGCCCGTCGCGCCAGAACGCCTCGGCCTCGGGGAGGGTGAAGGGCAGCACGAAGCCGATGCTGGCGCCGTGGAGGACGCAGGCATGGAGAAGGGCGGCGAGGCCGGGCAGGGCGGCCTCGGCCGCCTCGGGGGAGAGGGTGTCGATCGATAGCATGGGCGCACTCACGGCCGGCAGATCGCGATGAGGTAGCGGGCCTCCGGGCCCGGGCAGGAAAAGCGCGAGGCGCCGGCGAGGAGGTAGCGCAGGCAATCCCCCGGCGAGAGGGCGTGGGTGACGCCGTCGAGGGTGAGGTCGAGCCGGCCCTCCAGCATCCAGAGGTGATGCTCGAGGCCGCCGACCGGGGGTGCTTCGTAGGCGATGACGGCTCCCGCCGGCAGGGTGCCGTGGACGAGCTCGGCGGAGAAGCCGTGGGCCGGGGGCGAGACGGAGCGGCGGCGAAAGCCGGTCTCGGGATCGACCCAGACCGCCTGCTCGGCCTCGCGCACCAGCCGGGCCGGGTCGGCCTCGATCTCGGCGAGCAACCGCGACATCGGCCGTCCGTAGACGGTGCAGAGCCGGCCGAGCAGCGAGGCGGTCGGGCTGGTATCGCCGCGCTCCAGCCGCGACAGGGTCGCGCGGCTGATGCCGCTGGCGCCCGCGAGCTCGTCGAGGGAGAGACCCCGCTCCTGGCGTAGGGAGGCGAGCCGGGCGGCGAGGCGCAGGTCGATGTCGGAGGCCGGGATCCCGGAAGCCTGGATCCCGGAAGATTGGGGATCGGCGGGCAGGGGATCGGCGTCGCGATCGGGTGCGAGAGCTTTTCTCATATCAGAGAAATTCTCTCACATTCGAACAGGGGTCAAGCCTGCTCGATCCTGTCTTCTCATGAGCCGCCTCAGCGCTCCCGCCTTTTCACCACGACCCAGGCCGCCTCCATGGCGGCGAGGCCGGCCTCCGGCAGGGTGCGGCCATCCTTCGTCACCTCCTCCTCCATCGCGGAGAAGCGGCGCTGGAATTTGAGGTTCGCCCGTCGCAGGGCCTCCTCCGGATCGACACCGGCATGGCGGGCGAGGTTGGCGACCGAGAACAGGAGATCGCCGATCTCCTCCGCCACCGCCTCCGGGCCTTCCCCGGCGAGCGCCTGGACGACCTCGTCGGTCTCCTCGCGCACCTTGGCGATGACCTCGGCGGCGTCCGGCCAGTCGAAGCCGACGGAGGCCGCCTTGCGGGAGATCTTTTCCGCCCGGGCGAGGGCGGGCAGCGCCAAGGGTACGCCGGCCAGCGTGCCCTCCGGGGCCGGACGGCCCTTCGCCGCCCGTTCCTTCGCCGCCCGTTCTTGCGCCTTGATCGCCGCCCATTGGGCGTTCACCGCGGCCTGATCGAGGCCGCGGGCCTCGCCGAAGATGTGGGGGTGGCGGCGCACCATCTTGTCGGCGATGGCGGTGGCCACGTCGTCGAACGCGAAGGTGCCGGCCTCCTCGGCGATCCGGGCCTGGAACACGACCTGGAACAGCAGGTCGCCGAGCTCGTCGCGCAGCTCCTCCGGATCCCCGCTCTCCACCGCCTCGGCGACCTCGTAGGCCTCCTCGATCGTGTAGGGGACGATGCTGGCATGGCTCTGCGCCAGGTCCCAGGGACAGCCGCCGTCGGGATCGCGCAGGCGCGCCATGATCCCGAGAAGCCGCGCGATCGGGGGGGTGCTCATGCTCGCTCGCCATCCGCCCGCGCCGCCTCCGGCGGCGCCTCGACCCCGCTCATAGGCGCCGCCGGGCGTCCGGGGAAGCGCGTGCGCTGACGGGGCAGGGGCCTGATTCTCCTCACTTATTCCGTAAATTCCATCACGACGAGAATTGTATCCAATCTGCGCCGAAGGCGCCTCATGGCGTTCTTCAAAACGAACTCTCTCTCGGGCCTATAGGTGACTTATCAGTCATTGAGTCTCAGAGAGTCAGTTATGTGGATTATATGGAGGGACGAATTCCGCTGATGCGGCAAAGACTTGCGGTGTGGTCGCGCATACGGCTCTGCGTGGATCGGCATCGGACTCTGCGTGGAGGCGCATGGGATTCTGCGGGGATTCCGGGGATTCGCGCATCGGATTCGGCGTGGCCGCGCATCGGATTCGGCGTCGGGCCCCGCCGCGTCCCTCGGCAATCGCCGGTTTCGCGAGGGGCCCCGCGTATCGAACTCTGCGCGGGCCGCGATCCCCCGATCCGGGCCCGTATCGAAATCTGCGCCGGCTCGCCCACCGCCCGTCCACCGGGTCGCCCACAGGCTCCGGGCGGGCTCGTCCGCCGCCCGTCCCGGAGCGGCCCACAGGGCCGTACACAGGCCGCCCACAGGCCCGGGAGCGAGCGGGGGCTCCCGAGGCTCCGGCCCCGAAACCGGCCTGTGGCGGCCCCCGTCGGGCCTGCACGGGCCTCGCGGCGGGCGGGTGCCGGAATCCGGGCGGGATATCTGGCGGGATATCGGGGATGAATCGTGGGAATCTTGGGATAACCCGCCCTCGCCCCCGGAATCTCGGGATCGGAATCGTGCATGAAGGCTTGGGTGTCCGGGAAGGCTCGGGCGTCCGGGCTCGGCCCATCGCCGGCGGGGAGCGCCGGGCACGGCCGGCAGGCAAGAAGCGTCACGCATGAGCATCGAGGCCAGGATCGCGGCGATCCACGACGAGGACCTCCTGGCCGAGCTGGAAGCGGCCCGGGGCGGGTTCCTGTTCGCGGTCATCGTCGAGCACATCGCCCACCGCCAGGCCCTGCGCGACGCCGAGCGGGCGGAGGCCGGCCGCCAGCAGGATGCCCGCGCCGCCATGGGGCGCGACCAGCGCCGGCGCGACGCGGTGCGGATGGTGATCGAGGCCGAGCCCGTCACCCCGGACACGATCCAGCACATCCATTCCGTGCTGGCGCTCTGCGGATTGCCCTATCGCGATCCCGGCGAGGAGCGGGAATTCTTTCGCGAGTACGGCCGCAACACGCTCAGCATCCTGGCCGGGCGGCTGAAGAACCCGTCGACCGGCCAGATGGAGCTGCAGGGGCTGCCCTATGGCCCCAAGGCCCGGCTGGTGCTCCTGCATCTCTGCACCGAGGCGGTGCGCCAGCGCAGCCCGACGGTCGAGGTCGCCGACAGCCTGTCGGGCTTCATGCGCGAGATGGGCTTCGCCGTCACCGGCGGCGAGCGCGGCACCATCCGGCAGTTCAAGGAGCAGCTGCACCGCCTGGCCGCCTGCACGATGCAGATCGGCCTGTGGGACGGGCAGTCGCGCTCCTCGACCATCACCATGCCGCCCTTCCGCCAGCTCGACCTCTGGCGCGCGAGCGGCCAGGACGGCATCGCCTGGTCGAAGACGGTGCAGTTCCACCAGGATTTCTACGACAACCTGATCCAGCACGCCCTGCCGGTCGACATCCGGGCCGCCCGCGCCTTCTCGGGCTCGGCGCGCAAGCTCGACCTCTTGTTCTGGGTCGGCTACCGCCTGCGCAGCCTGCAGCGGCCGCTGCGCCTCTCCTGGGACCTCGTCCACAAGCAGTTCGGCGCCGACAACGCCTCCCTGAGGAGCTTCCGCCAGGCGTTCAAGGCCGACGTGGCCCACGTCAAGGAGGTGTTTCCGAAGCTGCCGATCAGCCTCGACGAGGCCGGGCTGCAACTGATGCCGACCGATCCCGGCACCCTCCTGGTGCCGCCGAAGCCCGCCCGCCGCAAGGCGGCGGCGCGGGCGGGGGCGGCCTGAGGGGAGGGGACGCGCTCGGGAAGGCGGGATGAAAGGCCGCCGGTGTCGTGTGGCGCGGCGGCCATGGCCGTTCCGTCCCGTCGACGATCGGGAATTCTGATTCCCTGCGAGGGCTGGGGATCCCAAATAAAGGAATATTCCATGTTCATTGGGTGGAATGTTTCGAATTCATTCTAAATCTCGAGGATCCGTCAAGTCCGCGATTCGACCGGTACCGCCTTCACGTATGGGTAGGGCTGTCGGAAAACAGGGAATGGCGCTGGAATTCTCTTCTCCCCCCGGGCGGGGAGAGAAGAATTCCAGCGCCATTCCTTTTCCCCCCTACGCTCTCGCACCGGAAGGGAGATCCGGACGAGCGGCAGCCTTTGCGCGGTGGATCGTGGCCGAGCAATCCGGTGACGGGCTTGCGCTCTCGTAGAATATTCCTATTCTGCGCATTCCGGCAGATCATGATGCGATTATCCGGAATATGGAATATTCCAAGAGGCCAGCATGTTCCTGTCGGAAGCGGAAACGGAGTCCCGGCTGGACGACCTGCGGCGCCAGCGCGCCGCCCTCGACCGGGCCATCGCCGAGCACGAGCTCTACCTCGGTCTCGGCCGGAGGCTCGCCCGGCCTGCCGCCGAGCCGGCTCGGACGGCGCCCGCGGAGCCGCCGCGCCCTGACCCGGCGCCGCGAGTCTCCCCCGAAACGC
This sequence comes from Methylobacterium sp. 174MFSha1.1, assembly GCF_900116815.1. Taxonomy (NCBI): domain Bacteria; kingdom Pseudomonadati; phylum Pseudomonadota; class Alphaproteobacteria; order Hyphomicrobiales; family Methylobacteriaceae; genus Methylobacterium; species Methylobacterium sp. 174MFSha1.1. The sequence continues at coordinate 165,338 of NZ_FPCB01000005.1, forward strand.
CCCGGGCGGAGCCGGTCTCGCCGCCCGTCGCGGAGCCTGTTTCCGTACCCACCCGGCCGCAGGCCGAATCCCCCGCCGGCGCGACGGCGCGCCAAGACGGCCGCCAAGACAGCCGCCAGGAGGGCCGCCGGCTGATGGCGGCGGCGGAGGAGATCCTGACCGAGTCCGGGCGGCCGATGCACGCCGCCGAGATCTGGGAGCAGCTCGCCGCCCGCGGCCTGACCCTGCCGGGCCACGATCCGGTGGCCGCGCTCAACACCCGGCTGTGGAAGCGCGCGCAAGCCGGCACCGTCTTCCGCCGCCTCGGCGACGCGGTCTACGGGCTCGCCTCCTGATCCCGGAATCGATGCCGCCCACCTCGCTGTCAGGCTTTGGCCGATGCGGCGCGCGCATCGACCCATTCAGCCTTTGACTTGGACCTCGCCCCGACGCCGCCCCTAGGGTCCCGTCCCGGAACGCCCCTCATTGCAAGACGGGGCGCGAACGAGACGCCGTCGCGGTTCCCTGGACCGCCCGGGAGGAGATCCATGAGCGCAGTCCTCGGCCTTGCGGCCGCGAAGCGGAGCCGCATCCGCCTCGTCATCCTGGCGATGCTGTTTGCCGCCACCGCCATCAACTACGCCGACCGGGCGACCATCGCCATCGCCGGCCCGGCCATGGCCAAGGATCTCGGCTTCGACGCCGTGACCATGGGCTACGTGTTCTCGGCCTTCGCCTGGTCCTACGTCCTCGCCCAGCTCCCCGGCGGCTGGCTGCTCGACCGCTACGGCGTGAAGTGGGTCTACGCCGCGGCGATCTTCCTGTGGTCCGCCTTCACGCTGATGCAGGGCGCGGTCGGCTTCTTCTCCGGCTTCGCCGCCGTCGCGGTGCTGTTCTCGCTCCGCCTCGCCGTCGGTCTCGCCGAGGCGCCGGTCTTCCCGGCCAATGCCCGCATCACCGCGGCCTGGTTCCCGGCGAACGAGCGCGGCATGGCCTCGGCCTTCTTCAATTCGGCGCAGTACTTCGCCACCGTGCTGTTCGCGCCCCTGATGGGCTGGATCGTGCACGCCTTCGGCTGGCACCACGTCTTCACGGTGATGGGCGCGCTCGGCATCGCCTTCGCGCTGCTCTGGACCCAGGTGGTGCACGGGCCCCGCGAGCACCCCGCGATCAACCCGGCCGAGCGCGACTACCTCGAATCCGGCGGCGCCCTGATGGACATGGACGGCGCCAGGGCCGAGACCGCGTCCCGCGCCGGCCGCACCCTGCGCCAGCTGCTCTCGGAGCGGATGCTGCTCGGGATCTATGTCGGCCAGTACTGCATCAACACGCTGACCTACTTCTTCCTCACCTGGTTCCCGGTCTACCTGGTGAAGGAGCGCGGCCTGTCGATCCTGCAGGCGGGCTTCGCCGCGACGCTGCCGGCCCTGTGCGGGTTCCTGGGCGGCATCCTCGGCGGCGTGATCTCGGACCAGCTCCTGCGCCGCGGCTACTCGCTCACGGCCGCCCGCAAGATCCCGATCGTTTCGGGCATGCTGCTCTCGATGGCGATCATCGGCTGCAACTACGTCCAGGCCGACGCCCTGGTGGTCGGGCTGATGGCGCTCGCCTTCTTCGGCAAGGGCATCGGCGCGCTCGGCTGGGCGGTGGTGTCGGACACCTCGCCGAAGGAATCGGGCGGCCTGAGCGGCGGCCTGTTCAACACCTTCGGCAACCTCGCGGGCATCACCACGCCGATCGTCATCGGCTACATCGTGCGTGAGACCGGCTCGTTCAACGGCGCCCTGGTCTTCGTCGGCCTCAACGCCCTGGTGGCCGGCCTGTGCTACCTCGTGGTGGTCGGCGAGATCCGCCGGGTCGAACTCAAGCCGTGACCTCGCCATGCGGGGCAGGGGCCTGATCCGCTTCCTCGTCGGTCTCGTCCTCGCCCTCGCGGTCCTCCGCGGGGGCGTCGCCGTGTGGGGAACTGCCCGCGGCGCGTGGTGGGGACCGGCCCGCGGCCTCGCGCCGAAACCATACGGGATCCTGATACCGGGGCCGGTCCGTCCGCCTCGATCCTTGACGCCGACCGGGACACCTTGAGGGTGCGGCCGCGAGGACGGCCGCGCGAACCGAAAAAACTCCCGATGCCCCACCCCGCGGACGTCATCGCGCCGGCCCCGAGCCCGGCCCGTCTCCCCCTCGCCTTCCTCGTCGGCCGCAGCGCCGAGGGCCACTGGCTCGCCGTCGAGACGCACGGCCTCGGCGGCGGCATCTTCCGCACCTGCCGGGACGCGCTGCATTACGCCGCCGCCGAGACCGGCCGCCGGCCCGACGCGGTGCGCCTCGCCGACACCACCCTGGCGCTGGCCCCGTGACGGCGCGCGAGCCCCCGTTCGGCGGCGCGCTCACCGCCCTCGTCACGCCCTTCACCGCCGGTGGGACCCGGATCGACGAGCGGGCGCTCGGCGACCTCGTCGCCGCCCAGGTCGCGGCGGGCACCGAGGGGCTGGTGGTCGGCGGCCCCACCGGCGAAGGGCCGACCCTGACCGAGGCGGAGCGCGACCGCGTGGTGCGCATCGCCGTCGCGGCGGCCGGGGGCCGGATCCCGGTGATCGTCGCAACGGGGGCCAACTGCACCCGCACGGCGATCGACCGCACCCGGCGCGCGGAGGCCGGCGGAGCCGCCGCCACCCTGGCGGTCACGCCCTACTACAATCGCCCGACGCAGGAGGGGCTCTATCGGCATTGCGCCGCCATCGCCGCGGCGTGCGGGCGGCCGCTCCTCCTCCACGCGGACCCGGCCCGCACCGGGATCGCGCTGCGGCCCGAGACCCTGGCGCGCCTCGCCGCCCTGCCGGGGATCGCCGGCCTGGTCGATGCCGCCGGCGACCTCGCCTCCTTGGGCGCGGTCGCAAGGGCGGCCGGCCCGGGCGTCCCGGTGCTCTGCGGCAACGACGCCGCCGCCGTTGCCCACGGCGCGATGGGCGGGCGGGGTTGCGTCTCGGTGATCGCCAACCTCGTGCCGGGCCGTTGCGCCGCCCTGCAGCAGGCGATCCGGGCCGGCGACCATGCCGGCGCCCGGGCGATCCAGGCCGGGCTCGCGCCGCTGGTCGCGGCGCTCGCCCTCGAGACCGATCCGGGCCCGGTCAAGCTCGCCCTCGCGCGCCTGCGCCCCGGCGTCGCGCCCGACCTGCGCCTGCCCCTGGTGCGGCCGCGGCCGGAGACGGAGGCCGCGCTCGTGGCGGCGCTCGACGCCTTCCGTCTGGAGGAGGCCGCGTGACCGGTCCCGCATCCGCCCGGCGCGGCCGCCGACGGCAGGGAGATGACGGGAGGCGCCCTTCGGGCAGCGATCGTCGAGGGCCGGCTACCCCCAGGATGATGTCGCGGGTGGGATGGGAGCAGTTACACGCACCGGTCTCCTCGGCTCAGCCCCCGCCCGCCTCGTGCGTCTCGCGCACGAAGGCCGCCCGCGCCGCCGCGTCGGGTGCGGTGCCCTTCGCGCGGCACCAGGCCAGGAACGCCTCCGGCTCGATCCGGATGCGGGCCACCGCCACCCCGCTGCGCGACACCTCGCGCTCGACCTGGGTCGCGGACATCTGCCAAGTGGCGTAGCTCTCGGGCAGGCCGGATTCCGCCATCGCCTCCCGGATCCGGGCATAGTCGCCCGGCTCGTACCAGGCGATGCCGACGCTCCGTGGGCGCTCCATCGATCGATCTCCCGCGCGGCCCGGACCCTCGCCCGCACCGCGAGAGTGCCGCCGCGGGAGTCGCGCGCGCAACAGAAAAAAGGCCGCCCTTGCGAGGCGGCCCGAAGTCTAGGGAGGAAACGCCCAAAGAGGGCTGCACCACCGCGACGCCATCGCGGCGGTACGAAAACATTTTCTCATGTTGCGGCGCACAAGGCAATCGATTGCAGCGCACAACGGTCATGCTTGCGGCGCATGGAACGGATCCCGGGGCGCGGCGGCGGGGGCGGGCGGACCCGGAGGGCGTCAAACCGCCCCTTGCCCCGCGGTCCCGACCTGTTAGACGACACGTCTCCCTCGTGGACGTACCCTGTGGCGCTCCGGCTCCGCCGACAGGCTGGACCGTGAGGGAGCTCGTGACGACGAGTTGGCGGTGGACCAGTTCTCCCCGCCAGCCTGTGAGGCTCAGTGGGCCGGGTGGTTGCGGGAGGGTCGGCGCAGCGGGGAACAGGAACCGCGTCGCCGGCTGATGGCCCACACATTCGCTCTCCCTTGCACCCCCCTGCATTCCCTCGCGAGCGAGGATGTCCGCGGAACGGGCCGGGGTAGCGCGCCGCCGCGCAAGTTCAAGAATTCCGCAAACGGCCACGCTTCGCTAACCATGCCGCCGGTTCGCATCCCCCCGGTTCGCATGGGAGCACGCATGAGAACGGCAGCGAGAGCCCACCGGTTCGTCGATCCAGCCCTGGGCGGAGAGCCCCGCCGGTCCGATCGATCCTGCGAGACGCGGCGCGGCGAGGTCCGGCCCGGCACCGATCCCGGCCGGGCGCGGCCGGTCGGGGAGATCTGGTCGCAGCAGGACAGCCGCGGCCTGACTGCCCGCGAGCTGATCCGCCTGGCCCAGGCGGTGCGGCTGCGGCCGGCCCGTCCGCCGGAGTAGTTTTTTCGGCCCGCGCCACGGATACGAGACAGAAGAAGGCCCCGCCGATGCGGGGCCTTCTTCGTTCGGGATGGAAGGTCCGTTCAGGAGAGGACCGGAGCGAAGATCGTGATGGCCTGCTTGCGGCCGGCGAGGGGCTCGCGGCCGACCTCGCGCCAGGCGGCCGGGTCCGACGAGCCGGCGACGGCGGCCTCGGAGGCGAGCACCACCGCGCCGTAGCGCTTGGTCGCCTGTTCGAGCCGCGAGGCGACGTTGACCGCGTCGCCCAAAACCGTGAACTCCATCCGCTCCTCGTCGCCGACGATGCCGCAAAAGACCTCGCCGACATGGATGCCGATGCCGATCTTCACCGCCCGGGGCAGCTCCCGCGTCTCGTTCCAGGCCTCGACGATGCCGACGAGGTCCTGCGCGAAGGCGAGCGCCCGGGCCGCGTCGTCGCCGCCCTCGTCCGGCACCCCGAACAGGATCAGGGCGCCGTCGCCGATGAACTTGTCGACGAAGCCGTGGTGCCGGCGCACGCAGGCCAGGATGCGGGTGCGGAAGGCGGTGAAGAACCGCGACAGCCCCTCCGGATCCATGCCCTCGGCCATCCCGGTCGAATCGCGGATGTCCACGAAGGCGATCACCGCCCGCTGGCGGCGGCCGCGGCGGAGCGCGGCATCCCCCGCCGCGAGCCGGGGCGCGATCTCCGCCGGTAGGAAGCGCGACAGGCTGGCGCGCCCGACCGCGTCCCGGACCGCGGAGGCGAGGAGCCGGCGCGAGCGCACGATGCCGAAGGCCGTGGCGGCGCCCGCGAGCAGGATCAGCGTGAGCCGCATCACGTTGACGGGCATCGAGAACAACTGGGTCCAGGCCGGCCTGCCGGCGGAGGCCGGATCGAGGACCAGCTGGTGCTCGAGCCCGACCGCGATGGCGACGAGGCCGAGGGTGAGGAGCGCGATCGCCGAGAGCTGCACCTTCACGTCGTAGCGCAGGGCGCCGACCGCCAGGACCAGGGGGATCGCCCAGACGATCGGCGCCGAGGGCAGGGCGTTGCCGGGCAGGTCGCGCTCGCCGAGGGCCAGCACCGTGATGGCGAGCACCAGCCCGACATCCAGCACCATGAACAGGTAGGCGTAAGGATGCCGCCAGCGCTGCGGCACCGCGAGCGCGATGCTGACGAGGCCGACGCCGACGAAGCCCAGAGCGGCGATCCAGGCGTTGCGCTGGAAGATCCCGAGCGACACGCCGGCGAGTTCGTGCAACAGGTCGCTGGCGACGATCACCGTGACGAAGACGCAGGCCCCAATCCCCACCCGCAGCCAGCCGATCAGCCGCTCGGCCGCGACCTCGTGGCGGCGCATCAACCCGGCGACGAGGTCGCCCGCGAGGGGGGCGACCAGCGGATTGGTCAGGAGATCGGCCGCGGCGCCCGCCGGCGGACCGGCGACCGGGACGGGTTCTCGGGTCGGATCCCGCTGCACGCGCAATCGTGGCTGCATGCCGGCCTCCTGTCGCCCCGGACAGGGCGGAGAAAGACCTGATTAGAGCATGGCCGTGATCGCGCGGCTACTGGGGCTGATCTGATGCGCCCGAGCCACGAGCTTTCTCTGACGCTGTCTGACGGGTTGGATCAGCCGGCGGTACTATGCCAGAGCCTGCTCGAGCGGTTCAGCCTCGAACGATCGGAACCCGGGCGAGGCATCCTCTCCAATCACCTCATCCTGAGGTGTCAGTCGATCGAAGATCGACTGACCTCGAAGGAGGCCTCCAGACGTCTCCGAGCGAGCTGGAGCCCTCCTTCGAGGCTGCTGCAGGCAGCAGCACCTCAGGATGAGGGTGTCGATTGGGATGAACGATCCTTGCTCCGGTATTTCGGAAACTGCCTCACTCCGGCAATCTTCGACACGAGACCTTGCGTCAGGCCGGATCGTCGCGCAGCAGGTGGTAGAGCAGGATCGCGGCCGCCGTGGCGGTGCCGATCCCCCCGAGCTTGAAACTACTGATGCTGACCGTGAAGTCGCCGGCGCCGAGCACCAGGGCGGTGCCGACGGTGAGCAGCACCCGGGTGCGGGAGAAATCGACCCGGTTCTCGACGAAGATCCGTCCCGCGGCGGCGGCGATCAGCCCGAACACCACCACCGACAGGCCGCCGATCACCGGCCCCGGGATCACCAGGATCGCGGCGCCGAATTTCGGCGACAGCCCGAACAGGATCGCTACCAGCCCGGCGACGGCGAAGACCAGGGTCGAGTAGATCCGGGTCACCGCCATCACGCCCATGTTCTCGGCGTAGGTGGTCACGCCGGTGCCGCCGAAGAAGCCCGACAGCATCGTGGCGAGCCCGTCGCCGAGGAAGGCGCGACCGAGATACGGATCGAGGTTGCGCCCGGTCATCGCGCCGATCGCCTTCACGTGGCCGAGATTCTCCGCGACCAGCACCAGGGCGACGGGGGCGATGAGCCCGATCGCGGAAGCCTCGAAGACCGGCGTGGTGAAGTGCGGCCAGCCGAACCACGGGGCGTCGGCGATCCGTCCGAGGTCGAGGGGCTTGGCCAGCCCCAAGCCGTTCGCCAGCACGCCGTAGAGCAGGGTCGCGGCCACCGCCCCGATCAGCAGCGGCAGGCGCCGCGCGGAGCCCGGCAGGGTGGAGGCGGACAGGCCCACCGCCAGGATCGTGAACAGCCCGATCCCGACATCGAGGCCCGATCCCGAGATGCCCTTCACGCCGATCGGCGCGAGGTTGAGGCCGATCGCCCCGACGATCGCGCCGGTCACCGCCGGCGGCATCAGCCGGCCGATCCAGGCATCGCCCGCCCGCATCACCGCGATCCCGATCAGGGCGTAGACCGCGCCGGCCGCGATGATGCCGCCGAGGGCGACGGGCAGGTTCGGGTTCGGCCCGCTGCCGCCGTAGCCGGTGGCGGCGATCACCACCGCGATGAAGGCGAAGCTGGAGCCGAGATAGCTCGGCACCCGCCCGCCGACCACGACGAAGAACAACAGCGTGGCGATGCCGGAGAACAGGATCGCCAGGTTGGGATCGAAGCCCATCAGCAGCGGGGCCAGCGCCGTGGAGCCGAACATCGCCACGACGTGCTGGAGCGCCAGCACCGCCACCTGGCCGAGCGGCGGCCGCTCGTCGGGCAGCACCACCGGCCCCCGGGCGAGCCGCCAGCGCGGGAAGCCGCGCTCCCGTGTCTCCGGTTCCAAGTCTTCCGCCCTGTCCATGTCTTCCCCCCTGATTGCTTGTGCGGGGAAGGCTTTAGAGGATTCGGCGCAGGTGCGGGAATAGCAGGGTGGGGAAACGCGTGGGACGGCTTGCGCGGGTGGGCGGGCTTGGGCGAAGGAACCCTCCCGATCCCGAGCACCGGCAGCCACCATGACTTCGCCCGACGCCGTCACCGCCGACCTCACCGTCATGATCTCGGGCGGCTTCGCGCTCGCCTACGAGGCGGTGCTGCCGGATTTCGAGCGCGCGACGGGCGTGAGGGTCCGGACCCTGTCCGGCGCGTCGCAGGGGCAGGGGCCGCGGACCATCCGGCACCAGCTCGCGCACGGTACGTCCGTCGACGTGGTGATCCTCTCGAACGAGGGCCTGCACGAACTGACGGGAGAGGGCCGGATCGTCGCGGGTTCGGCGGTGGAGCTCGCCACCGCGCCGCTCGCCGCCGCGGTGCGGGCGGGGGCACCGCATCCCGAGATCGGGACCGCCGCCGCGCTGGCGCGGACCCTGACGGCCGCCCGCCTCGTCGTGATGCCGGGCAGCACCAGCGGGTTGTTCATCCAGGACACGGTGTTTCCGCGGCTCGGCGTCGCCGGGACCGTGCGCAAGCGGGTGCTGCCCCGCGGCACCGATTCCGCCGCGGCCCTCGCGGCGGGCGAGGCCGACCTCGCCCTCGGGCCGGTGAGCGAACTGGTCGACGTGCCGGGGATCGAGGTGGTGGGCGCGCTCCCCGACGAGGTCCAGCTCGTCCAGACCTTCACGGCGGCGATCGTCGCGGGCTCGGCGGCCGTCGAACCGGCGCGGCGGCTGATCGCCCACCTCGTCTCGGACCGGGCCGCGGCGGCGATCCGGCGGACCGGCATGGAGCCGGTCGCGCGGGTGTGAGGGGCCGCGCGACGCGCGGCCCCCCTTGGGCTCATGAGAGGTCAGGAGCCGCGCGACGCGCGGCCCCCCTTCGTGCCCATGAGAGGTCAGGGGCCGCGCGTCGCGCGGCCCCTGTGGGCGCGTCAGGCGAGGGCGGCGCCCCACTTGTCGGCGTCGGGCGCCTTCTCCTTGTAGATCTTGCCGGCGGCGTCGACGTGGAGCTCGGTCCAGGCCCCGTCGCCCCGCCGCGCCAGCACCTCGACGTGCTTCGGCTTGCGCCGCGGCTCGCCCGTCGGCATCCAGCCCGCCGCCGTGACGGCGGCGAGGGCGGCGGCGGGATCGACGGCCGCGTCGGACGATGTCGGCTTGCCCGGATGGTGCGGCTTCTTGTGGTGGATCTCCACCGGCGCGCGGCCCGCGGCGGAAATCCGCGCGACCTTGATCTCCGAGGGGCGGCGCTCGCCCTCGAGGGTCACGCGCAGGCCGGCGGCGAGGGGAAAGGCCTCCGCCCCCTTGGGCCCGAGATCGGCGAGGTGGACCGCGCCGTCCGCCTCCAGGGTGAAGCGGTGCGCGAAGACGTGCTGGATCGTGCCCGAGAGGGCGGTGGTGTCGTGGTGCGGCATGATCTTCTCCGAAGAGCGCCCAACCGCAGGCGCGACCGGCAGATGGAGAGAGCATGCGGGCGGTTCAAGGCCGTCCCCCCACAATCTTTCCCGGGTGAAAAGCCGGATCGTCGATGCAACGCGGCGCGCCTGACGCCGGATCGGGCCGAAACCGTCACAGAGAGACTGTTTGGCTCGATCGACAACATGTCCACCCTCTACGTCAGTCCGGGGCCGTGTAGCGGAGCCCGGAATGACGCAGGCACGCCCAGACGCTCAGGCCGTACAGAACGAGGCGGAAAGGCGTCCGCTTTATCCTACGCCACCAGCGGTTCTGGATTCCGGGTTCCGCTACGCGGCCCCGGAATGACGCGGAGCGTGATGAGCCCGTCGAGGCCGGTCAAACAAACTTCGAGAACCGCGATCGAGACGGGTTTCAAGCGGATCTGCATCGGTGGCCCCATCGCCTCGCCCGGCGGGCCCGCACGCGACGCGGCCCTTGCCGCGGGGATGGAATTCCGCGACATCTTGCCCCTCGGTCCCGGGAATGCGACCACAACCACAGATGTTAATCAAAGCTCTCCGCGTGAGGCAGGTTGCATGAGCCGGAAGCGCCTCGATCTGACCCTCGCCTTCCTGCGCTCCCTCGACCGGACCGCGAGCGCGCAGGACGTCTCCGAGCTGCTGCTCCGGCTGCTGGGCCGCTTCGGGATCGAGCACGCGCTGGCCGGGACCCTGCCGATCGTCGGAGCCAAGCCGCGCCAGCAATACGAGCACGCCCTCCTCGACGCGATGCCGGCGGACTGGAAGACCCGCTACCTGTCCCGCGGCTACCTGTTCCGGGACGCCACGGTGCGCCATCTCGGCGGGGCGAACGCGCCCTTCGCCTGGTCGGAGATCGCCGAGCAGTACCGAGAGGACCCGGCGGCCCTGCAGGTCATGCACGAGGCCGGCGAGCACGGCCTGCGCCACGGGGTCACCGTGCCGCTCCTGACCCTCGACGGGCAGCTCGCGGGATTCAGCTTCTCGGGCGCGCGGGTCGAGGTCTCGCCGGAGGATCTCGGCACGCTGCAGCTCGTGGCGACCTACGCCTTCGCCCAGCTCGTGCTGCTGCGCTCGGAGGCCGGCGCCGAGATCCGCCTGTCGCCGCGCGAGCGCGAGGTGCTGCAATGGGTCGCCGAGGGCAAGACGAGCTGGGAGATCGGCGAGATCCTGGCGATCTCCTCCAAGGGCGTCGAGCACCACCTGCGCACCACCCGGACCAAGCTCGGCACCCTCAACAGCGCCCAGTCGGTGGCGGTGGCGCTGCGGCGCGGGTTGATCTCCTGATCCGGGCCGAAGGAATCGCACCCGGTGCCGCCGCTCGCGGCGTTTCCTGTATTTGACAATCGTCCATCATAAGAGATGATCGCGGTCCGACAGGAGCCGCGCCATGCCCATTCGCCCCACCTCGCCCCGGACGTCCGCAGGGGCCGCCCGATGACCGGCGCGGCCCTGCTCTGCCTCGTCGCGGGGGCGGCCCTGGTGGTCCAGAATGCCCTGATGGGGGCGATCGTGGCGCGGGGGACCGGTCTGACCGGGGCGCTCCTGTGCAACTCGCTGGTCGGGCTGTCGCTGCTCGGCCTCGTCGAGGCCTGGCGCAGCGGCCCGGCCTTTCCGCTGCGCCTGGCGGAGCGGGCGGAGCCGTGGTTCCTGGTGCCGGGCCTGCTCGGCACGCTGGTCGTGGCCGCGAGCCTCTACGGCTACCGCCAGCAGGGCGCGACCGTCACGGTGGCGATGGTGGTGGCGGGTCAGCTCGCGGCGGGGATCGCCGGCGACGCGATGGGGCTGACCGGCCGCAAGGGCGGCCCCGGCCCGGACACGCCCATCGGTTTCCAGGCTCTGGGTCTTCAGACCTGGATCGGGGCCGCGCTGCTGGTCGCCGGCGCGGTCCTGATCCTGCGGGGGCGGGGATCGGCCTGAAGGCACCGACCCCTCGGGATCAGCCCCGGCCGCCCCGGGGCGCCTCGGCGGAGACGGCCGAGACGAGGCCGTCCGGCGCAGGCGCGGCGCCGAGCAGGTTGACGGCCACGTGGAGGCCGATGGCGGGTCCGAAGACCAGGGCCAGCATCAGAAGAAGCACGGTCACGACGCTGCGGTCGCGGCGGGTGGCGGCGGCGCCGGAGCGGGCGCCCGTCGTCATCAGGGTCATGGCTCACCTCGTTCGACCGGCCGCATCGGCGCCGGTCGCGGGCGAGCCCGATCAGCGATCAGGCGCGGGTCACGCGAGGCGGTACCGAGGCGGCGCGGTCCGTCGACTACTGTCGCTGGGCATGGGGGATGAAGGCTTCCGGTGATGCCGCGCGCGGCCGATTCGTCGGCCCCGCACGGATGAGGGCCACATGCGTGCGAACCCCCGCCGCGTCAAGGGCAAAGACGCGCATCTCGGTGCGCTTTTTCCCCGCTGCGGGCGCGGGGCGACGTGCGGGCGGGGGACCGCCCCCGGAACGCACAGCCGGCGGGCGCGGGAACTCTTTGTTCTCGCCGCATTTCTTTGCCACAAGCGGGGGGCCATCTCCCATGACCCATCCCCGGGTCTCGTGCCGTGCGCCGCCGCCCGCGCGCCGCCGCTTCGCAGACCAGCCCGCCGAGACAGTCAGCCTGCCCTCCATGCCCGATCCCGTGCTCTCTCCCTCCGACGACGCGGCCCCGGTCCCGACCGGCGTGCCGGGCCTCGACTCGATCCTGGAGGGGGGGTACGCGGCCAGCCGCGCCCACCTGATCGAGGGCCGGCCGGGCTCGGGCAAGACGACGCTCGCGCTGCAATTCCTCCGCGACGGGGCGCGGCTCGGCGAGCGCTGCCTCTACATCACGCTCTCGGAGAGCCGGCGCGAGCTCGCCTCCGTCGCCTCCCGCCACGGCTGGTCGCTCGACGGCATCGAGATCTTCGAACTGGTGCCGCCCGAGCTCAGCCTCGACCCGCGCCAGCAGCAGAGCCTCGTCCATTCCTCCGATCTCGAGCTCGGCGAGACCGTGCGGCTCGCCATCGCGGAGATCGACCGGATCAGGCCGCAGCGGGTGGTGTTCGACAGCCTGTCGGAGATCCGCCTCTTGTCGCAGGGCTCGCTGCGCTACCGCCGCCAGGTGCTGGCGCTCCGCAGCTACCTCCTCATCCACGACACCACCGCGCTCCTCCTCGACGACCTCACCGCCGAGCAGGACGACCTCAACCTGCACAGCCTCTGCCACGCGGTGATCCGGCTCGAGCAGCTCGCGCCCCTCTACGGCGGCGAGCGCCGGCGCCTGCGGGTGATCAAGATGCGCGGCACGCATTTCCGCGGCGGCTTCCACGACTTCGTCATCCGCCGCGGCGGCCTCGCGGTGTTCCCGCGCCTGATCGCGGCCGAGCACGGCCACCCCTACGACGTCGACCGCCTCGGCAGCGGCAATGCCGCCCTCGACGCGCTGCTCGGCGGCGGGCTCGACCGGGGCACCAGCACGATGCTGCTCGGCCCCTCGGGGGTCGGCAAGTCCTCGACCGCGCTCGCCTACGTCACGGCGGGGCTGGCGCGCGGCGAGCGCGGGCTGATCCTGAGCTTCGACGAGACGACCGGGATCCTGATGCGCCGGGCCGCCGGCCTCGGCATGGACATCGCCGCGGCGGTCGCAGAGGGCCGCCTGCGGGTCGAGCAGATCGACCCGGCGGAGGTCTCGCCGGGCGAGCTCGCCGCGATGGTGCGCGACGCCGTCGAGCGCGAGGGCGTGCGCCTGGTGCTGATCGACTCGCTCACCGGCTACCAGAGCGCGATGCCGGGCGAGCAGTACCTGCTGCTGCAGATGCATGAAATCCTGACCTACCTGAACCAGCAGGGCGTGACGACGCTGCTGGTGCTGGCCCAGCACGGGCTCGTCGGGCAGATGTCGGCGACGGTCGATCTCACCTACCTCAGCGACACCGTGGTGCTGTTCCGGTTCTTCGAGGCGGATGGGCACTTGCGCCGGGCGGTGTCGGTGGTCAAGAAGAGGGTGGGGCCGCACGAGGACACCATCCGGGAACTTCGGATCGACGGCGACGGTTTGCGTGTCGGCGAGCCGCTGGCGGGCTTCCGGGGCGTCCTGACGGGCGTGCCGAGCTACCGCGGCGCCCCCGGCCGCCTGCTGGCCGAGCGCGAGGAAGCGGAGCGGGATCGGCCAGTGACTCTCCCGGATCTGGACAGTGATGAGAGAGAGTGATCCCCCGGTCCTGATCCTCGCCCCCGCCGGGCGCGACGCCGCGGTGGCGGGCAGCATCCTCGACGAGGCGGGCCTGCATTCGGAGACCTGCGCCGACCTGCCGGACCTCGTCGCCCGGCTCGATGCGGGCAGCTGCGCCATCCTGACCGAGGAGGTCCTGCGCGCCTCCGACCGGCACGGGCTCGCCGCCTACCTCGCCGGGCAGGAGCCGTGGTCGGATTATCCCTTCGTGCTGCTCACCCTGCGGGGCACCCCGCCGGATGCGCGGCTGATGGAGTCCCTCGGCAACGTCACCCTGCTCGAGCGGCCGTTCCACCCCGCCACCCTGGTCACCGCGACCCGCTTCGCCGTGCGGGCGCGGCGGCGCCAGCGCGAGGCGGCGGCCTTCCTGCACGAGCGCCAGCAGACCGCCGAGCGCCAGGCGCTGCTGATCCGCGAATTGCACCACCGGGTGAAGAACACGCTCGCCACCGTGCAGGCCTTGCTCGGCGCCTCGGCGCGGGGCGCCACCAGCGTCGACGAGTTCTACCAGGGCTTCTCGGCCCGGGTGATCTCGCTCGCCAAGACCCACAACCTCCTGACGGAGGATTACTGGCAGATGGCCTCGCTCCAGGAGATGCTGGAGAACGAGCTCGGCCCCTACAACGACGAGGGGGGTCAGCGCATCGCCCTCGAAGGCCCGCATGTCGAGCTCACCGCCGACCTCGCGGTGCCGACCGGCATGGCGATCCACGAACTGACCACCAACGCCGCGAAGCACGGCGCCCTCTCGGTGCCCGAGGGCCGCATCACCGTGGCCTGGGCCGTCGACCAGGGCGAGACCGGCCGCCGCCTGCGGCTCGACTGGACCGAGCGCGGCGGCCCGCGCACCGCCGAGCCGACCCGCAAGGGCTTCGGCTCGACCCTGCTGCAGCGGGTGCTCACCATGCAGTGCGGCGCCGACATCCGCTTCGACTTCGCGCCGGCCGGCCTGCACTTCCGCATGGAGGCGCCGCTGATCGAGCACCGGACGGTGCCGCATTACTGAGGGGTTCTAGACCGCACCTCGACAGACTTGACATCCTCCACGTCATCCCGGGTTCTCGGCTGCGCCGAGCCCCGGATGACGCGGTGATGTCGTCGGAAGCCCATCGGATGGGCTCCGACCATCACGCCGCCCCCGGCAGCAGCGCCGCCGCCACCGCCTCCGGACTGGAGAACAGGTGAGCCGGCCCCGCCGCCGCCAGCGCCTCCGCCCGGGTGTAGCCCCAGGTCACCGCCCCGAAGGCGAGGCCGGCGCGCGTCGCGGCGGCGTGGTCGCGCAATTCGTCGCCGAGGCACAGGATCCGGTCCGGGGCGACGCCGCTCGCCCGCGCCACGGCCCGGAACCGCCGCGCCTTGCCGAACAGGGCCGTGCCGCAGGCATGGAGGTCGATCAGGCCGGCGCTGCCCGGTCCGAGCACCCGGCGCACCACGTCCTCGCGGTTGGAGCTGACGAGGGCCAGGGCGAGGCCGCCGGCCCGCAGGCGGGCGAGCAGGGCGGGGATGCCCGGAAAGGGCGCGAGGTCGCCGGCGTCGCGGGCGGCGAGGCCGCGCATGTGGCGGGCGATCAGCGGCAGCTTCCAGAGCGGCACGCCGAGGTGCCGCATCACCGCCCGCGCCTCCATCGCCCGCAGGGACTCGGCCTCGTGCGCGGCCGGCCGGCGGAAGCCGTAGCGGTCGGCGACGCCGGGAAGCACCCGGGTGAACCACGGGAAGGTGTCGGCGAGGGTGCCGTCGAAGTCGAGGATGACGAGCCGGTAGGGCGGACCGCTCCCGTCCGCAGAGAGATCGGACCGGTCCGCCGCAGGGTCGTGCCGACCCGCGATCCGGTCCGTTACCAGCACACGCGGGGCAGCCGGCGCTTCCAGCGCTGGCCGATGCGCAGGTCCTCGTCGCCGGTGCGGCGCTTCACCCGCGGGCGGATCTCGCCGGGCCGGGGCTCGCTCTCGTCGGCGTCGGGTGCAGCCTCGATCTGCGGGAGCTCGATCCGGTCCTGAGACCGGGGCGGGGTCGGCACGGTGATCGGCGCGGGGGTCTGGATCGGGGCCTCGTCGGGCCAGTCCTCGGGCCACACGAAGGCCGGACGCGGGCCGGCGGCGGTGCGGCGGGGGGCGGCGGGCGCGGCGGCGCGGTAGCGGCGGACCCGGGGCAGCTTCGGCTCGGGCTCGGGCGCGACCTCCGGTTCGGGCTCGGGCGCCGACGGGGCGATCAGGCTCGGCAGGACGCGCTTCGCGGGCGCGGCGTCCTTGGCGGGCGCGGCATCCTTGGCGGGGGCAGCGTCCGTCTCGGACGGCTTGTCGGCGGGAGTCTTGCTGAAGATCGGCAGGTCCGGCGGGTCGAAGCGGCCGGACTTGGTGGCGGCGGCGGCCTCTTCCAGGAGGCCGGTCCCGGCCCAGAGGTTGCGGCCGGGGGAGGCAGGCCGGGGCTCGGGCTCGGCGGTCACGCTCGCCGACAGCGTCGACGGGCCCGCCGGGGACTTGAACAGGGCCTCGGCCGGATGGGGCGCGGCCGCTGCCGGCTTGTTCGTCCCCGCTTGGGGCTTGCCCGCCTGGGGCTTGTTCAACCCTGCCGGGGGCCTGCTCATCCCTGCCGGGGGCCTGCTCATCCCTGCCGGGGGCTTGTTCAACCCTGCCGGGGGCTTGCCCACCGCCGGCGTGAGGACGGGGCGCTCGCTCTGGGGCCGCTCGCCGTCGGGCAGGGGGGAGGTGCGGCTGCGCTTGATCTCGACCGTGAATGACGGTTTCGCGCGGTGGCGCGTCATTGAATGTCCTGAAGCGATCTGTTCGGAATCAGTCGCCCGGCGCCATGCGCACGGGCACGATCCTCACTTAGGATGGGTGACAGGGATTGTCCATGCCAAGAATTGATAAAGTCTCAACGGAGGTCACAGTGACGGCACCGCGATGGTCAGGAACCGGCGTTGTTCTGCCGCGCGCGAGCTTTGACACAATCGTGTCCCAGTCGTCGCCCGAATCGCGACACCGGCGGGAGGGCCGCGCGTGAATCTCTTCATCCTCACCGGGGCCGGGATCTCGGCCGAGAGCGGGCTCGGCACCTTCCGGGATCCGGGCGGGCTGTGGCGACGGTTCGATCCGATGCGGCTCGCCACCCCCGAGGCCTTCGCGGCGGAGCCCGAGGAGGTCCACGCCTTCTACAACCTGCGCCGGCAGGGCGTGCGGGAGGCGGCGCCCAACGCCGCCCACGCGGCGCTCGCGCGCCTGGAGGCGGGTCTCGCCGCCCGCGGCGGCCGGCTCTTCCTGTGCACCCAGAACGTCGACGACCTGCACGAGCGTGCTGGCTCGCGCCGGGTCACCCACATGCACGGCGAATTGATGCGGGCGCGCTGCACCGCCTGCGGCGCGGGCCGCCCCTGGGCGGAGGATCTCTCCGTCGACACCGCCTGCCCGTCCTGCGGGCGGCGGGGCGGGATGCGCCCGGACGTGGTCTGGTTCGGCGAGATGCCGCTCCACCTCGACGTCATCGCCGAGGCCCTCGACGAATCCGACCTGTTCGTCGCCATCGGCACCTCCGGGGCGGTCTATCCGGCGGCGGGCTTCGTGGCGCGGGCGCGGGAAGCCGGGATCCCGACCCGCGAGATCAACCTCGCCCCCTCCGACACGGCCGGCCTGTTCGCGCATGCCACCTACGGCCCGGCCACGCAGGCGGTGCCGGCCTTCGTGGACGAACTCCTGCGGCAGGCCGGCGGCGGCGAGGTCAACGGACCGACACCCTGACGTCGAGCTGGGTGGCCGAGCCGTCGGGCTGGATGAGCAGCACCCGGAAGGCGTCCAGGCCCTCGTAGCCCTCGGCGGCCTCGAAGATCATCTTCAGGCCCTCGACCTTGCGGGGGTTGCAGGCGGCGAGCGGCGACGAGGGGGCGTAGCGCGGGAACGAGGCTTCCGCCGTGAAGCGCACGCTGCCGTGCTTCGGCGCCTCGACGAGGCGGGCCACCACCGGCCCCTGGACCGAGCAATCCGGAAACAGGCTCGTGAAGAACCCGATGGCGCGGGCCTCGTTCATCGGCACGACCCGGAAGTAGGGCGTCGCCGGCAGGGCCGGGAAGCCGCCCGGGGCTGGCGCGGCGGTCGGTGCCTCCGGAGGGGCCGGCGCAGGAATCGGCGAAGGTGCGGCTTGGACCGGGGCGGGTGCCGGCTGAGCCGGCGCGCCGGCGCAGGGCAGGGCGGCGAGGCAGGCGAGCGCCCCGGCCAGGGTGCGTCGGCGCTTCGGTGATGGCGTCACGGGCGCTCCCTCGATGGTCTTGCGGTTCCGCTCAGGGCGCGTAGGCGCTGGCGGCGGCCGGCAGGGTGGTGGGGGCCGGCATGCGGGCGGCCAGCGGCCGCAGGCTCGGGCGCAGCCACGGCCCCTCGATGGCGAACCGCCCGCCCGTCCGCCCGTCGGGGCCGGGCTCGATCCGCGCCTCGGCGCCCAGGCGCCGCTCGGCGAGGAAGATCCGGCCGCCGAGGCTCGCGGCCAGCGCCGCGCCCCGCAGCTGCCCCTGGCCGATCTCGGCGACGCCGTCGCTCACCGTCAGGCCGACCCGGGCGCGCTCGAAATGGGTGCGGCCGCCCCGGCGCAGGGCGGTGGCGGCGGTCTCGGGGCGCTGGGCGAGGTCGGCGAGGTTCACGCCCAGGATCTCCCCGCCCTCGACCGTGACGGCGGCCCGGCCGGCGAGGCGCCCGACGAGGTCGGCGAGGCTCGATCCGGCGCCGTCGAGGGCGACCGATCCCTGCGCCCGGCCGAGGATCCAGCGCGGCCAGCCGAGATCGGCGAAGAGGCCGCCGAGGTCGACCCGGTCGGCGCTGCCCTGGAGGCGGGCGTCGAGGCCGGCGGGCAGGGCGGCGAGCGCCGCCCGCCCCTTGACGGTGCCGCCCTGCACGGTGGCCCGCCCGAGCGTCGCCTCCACGGTGCCGTCGCGCACCAGCAGGCCGGCGGCGACGTCCTGCGCCTCGACCGGGCCGAGGCGGGCGGAGGCCGCCGAGAGGCGCAGGTCGAGGTCGCCGTAGGCGAAATCGTCGAGGGCGAGCGGCGCCCGGCTCCAAGTGCCGCCAGACCCCGCGCCGCCGGCCCCCGCGCCGCCGGACCCCGCCTCGGACAGGAAGCCCCCCCCGGGCACCAGGCCCGAGAGGTCGAGCCGCTCGGCCGCGAGCGTGCCGGTGACGGAGAGCCGCCCGCGCACCAGGGCGGCGGCGCCGGCGCCCTCGAGCTGGCTGTCGCCGACCCGCACCCGGATCTCGGGCCATTCCACCCCGCCGGGGCGGGCGAGGAAGCGCCCGTCGAGGCTCACCGGGCCAGCGAGCGCAGCGAGGCCGGGCGCGATCCCGAGCCAGGCCAGGGTGCCGGGCAGGGCGGCGGTGGAGAAGCGGCCCTGGCCGGACAGGCGCGGGCCCCCAGTCGCGGCCTCCTTCGCGGGGCTGTCCTTCGATGCCTCTCTTGCCCAGGCCAGGCTGCCCTCGATCTCGGCGCTGCCCTCGATCCGGGCGTCGCTGCCCGCGGCGCGCGCGCCCGCCCCGTTCCAGGTCAGGGCGGCGACGAAAGGGGTCTCGGCCCCGGCCGCGAGCTCGCGCGGGCGCAGGCCCGACAGGGCGAGGGAGGACGGCACCCCGCGCCAGGTGAAGGCGGCGGACAGGTCGAGCCCGGCGCTCGGGCGCGGCCAGTTCGCCACCAGGTTGAGGCCGGTGATCGTCTCGGGGGCGCCTGTGCGGGGATCGCGCAGGGAGAGCGTCGCGTCGACGAGGACGAGGCGGCGCAGGTGCCGGCCGCGGCCCGCGGCGACCCGCGCGGCGAGCCGGGCCGCCGGCTCGGTCCAGTCGCGGTCGGCGTCCGGAGACAGGGCGATCCGGGCCCGGTCGAGGACGAGGCCGGTGATTTCGGCCCGGCCGGCGAGGAGACCGGCGAGGCCGAGCTGCACCTGCAGGCCTTCGCTCGCGACGAGGTCGTGGCCGCCGCGGCTGAGGCGCACCCCGGCGAAGGTCAGGCGCGGGGCCGGCAGCAGCGTCAGGGTGGCGGGGCCGGCGACCGCGAGGCCGAGGCCGTAGCGCCGCGCCAGGTCCCGCTCCGCGAAGGCGGCCGCCCGCGGCGCCGCGATCGTCCAGGGCAGGGAGGCGGCCGTGACCGCGAGCGCCGTGACGGCGGCGCCGCTCAGGGCCAGGGTGGTTCGGCGCGACATCGCTCTCCGGCTGCCGGCGTGGACGAGAACTCGTGCGCCCCCCCGGGCGCCGCCCAGGCCGGCCTCGTTGGGCCCGCCGGCGGCATACGCCTTCCCCGATCCCCTATAATCCCTCGCGCGCGGCTTGTCTCCCCGGCAGGATTTTCCCGCCGGCCGGGATTTCCGCTCCGGATTTCCCATCCATGGGCTCCCTCCCGCAGCGAGGCATTTTCCTGCGGGCGCCCGGTGGTGCGGCGCCGCAACGATGCTAAACAGGGCGGCGAGGCGCCGCATCCGTGCGGGACAACGAGGGCGCTCGCGCGCTCCGGCGGCACCAGAATTTGGGGAAACGAGGGATGAAGAAGGTATACCCCGACGCCACCGCCGCCCTGGCGGGCGTCCTGCGGGACGGCATGACGATCATGGCCGGCGGCTTCGGCCTGTGCGGCATTCCGGACGTCCTCATCGACGCGGTGCGCGAGAGCGGCGCCAAGGACCTCACGGTCATCTCGAACAATGCCGGCATCGACGGCGTCGGCCTCGGCGTGCTGCTCGAGACCCGGCAGATCAAGAAGATGATCTCGTCCTATGTCGGCGAGAACAAGACCTTCGCCAAGCAGTACCTCGCCGGCGAGCTCGAGATCGAGTTCAACCCGCAGGGCACCCTGGCCGAGCGCATCCGCGCCGGCGGCGCCGGCGTCCCGGCCTTCTTCACCAAGACCGGCGTCGGCACCCTGATCGCCGAGGGCAAGGAGACCCGGGAGTTCGACGGCGAGACCTACGTGATGGAGCGCGGCCTGTTCGCCGACGTCTCGCTGGTCCACGCCTGGAAGGGCGACACCGAGGGCAACCTCGTCTACCGGAAGACCGCCCGGAACTTCAACCCGATGATGGCCTCGGCCTCGCGCATGACCATCGCGCAGGTCGAGCACCTGGTGAAGCCGGGCGAGATCGACCCCGACCACATCATCACGCCCGGCGTGTTCGTGAAGCGGATGATCCACGTGCCGAACGCGCAGAAGCGCATCGAGCAGCGCACCACCCGCAAGCGTGCCGAAGCCGCCCCGAACGCCGAACCCGCGCCCGCCCCGACGGGCGGCGGCGCCATCTGAACGAGCGAGAGAGGAGACGACCATGGCCTGGACCCGCGACCAGATGGCGGCTCGCGCCGCCCGCGAGCTCGAGGACGGCTTCTACGTCAATCTCGGCATCGGCATCCCGACGCTGGTGTCGAACTACATCCCCGACGGCATGTCGGTGCAGCTCCAGTCCGAGAACGGGATGCTCGGCATGGGCCCGTTCCCGTACGAGGGCGAGGAGGATCCCGACCTCATCAACGCCGGCAAGCAGACCATCACCGAACTGCCGACCACGAGCTACTTCTCGTCGGCCGATTCGTTCGGGATGATCCGCGGCGGCCACATCGACCTGTCGATCCTCGGCGCGATGCAGGTGGCCCAGAACGGCGACCTCGCCAACTGGATGATCCCCGGCAAGATGGTGAAGGGGATGGGCGGCGCGATGGACCTCGTCGCCGGCGTCAAGAAGGTCGTCGTGGTGATGGAGCACGTCGCCAAGGCCAAGGACGGCTCGGAATCCCCGAAGCTGCTCGAGGCCTGCGACCTGCCGCTCACCGGCACCCACGTGGTCGACATGGTGATCACCGATCTCGGCGTCTTCACCATCGACAAGAAGGGTGACGGCGGCATGAGCCTGGTCGAGCTCGCCGACGGCGTCACCGAGGACGAGGTGCGGGCGAAGACGCAAGGCCAGTACCGGGTAGCGCTGAAGAACACCTGAGGGCCGCATGCCTTGAGACCGAAATCTCAAGGTGAGGCACGCTTCCCCTCTCCCGTGTGGGAGAGGGGTCAGGGGTGAGGGTGCTACGGTCCTGAGTCATACTCCGACCGATCCGCTACCAGCACGATCTTCAGAGCTTTACACTGAAGTGTAGCACCCTCACCCCTACCCCTCTCCCACACGGGAGAGGGGATCCCGCGTCATATTCTTGGAATTCTATTCTTGATATCAGTGCTGCCCCGGATAGGCGGCATCCAGCACGAACGGGTAAGGCCCGTCGAAGCTCTCGACATACACCATGTGGCTCACGATCCCGCTCTCCGGCGTGTAGCGGTGGAGCAGGTAGGCCGGCGGCTCGAAGACGAGCGCACCCTCGTGCTCCGGTGTGAGATCGAAGGCGACCTGGTGGGTCACGCTCGGGGCGATCTGGGCGATCGTGCCGGCGTAGCGGGTCAGGATCGGCCGGTGGTGGTGGCCGCACAGGATCCGCTCGATCGAGGTCTGAGCCCCGATCAGCCGCCGGAACGCCGCCTCGCCGTCGAGGAGCCGGATCTGGTCCATGTGGACGAGGCCGCATTCGAAGGGCGGGTGGTGCATGAAGACCAGGGTCGGGCGGCCGTCGCCGCCGGCGAGCGCCCGCTCGAGGAAGCCGAGGCGCTCCGTGCAGAGCGCGCCGTGGCTCGCGCCCGCCACCAGCGTGTCGAGGGCGATCAGGCGGACCGGGTGATCCTCGACCGTGTACTGGACGAAGCCGTCCGTCGCGCCGGGCATCCAGGCCGCCGGCAGCACCTCGCGCATCGTCTCGCGCTGGTCGTGGTTGCCGGGCACCACGTAGACCGGCATCGGCAGCCGGGCGAGGAGCCCGCGCAGAAGCTCGTATTCCTCGGGCAAGCCGCAATCGGTGAGGTCGCCGGAAATCAGCACCAGGTCGGGGCGGGGATCGAGGGCGAGGAGGTGCGCCACCGCGCGGGCGACCATCGCGTTGGTCTCGGAGACCCGGTAGGCCGGCAGCCCGCGGGGGCGCACGTGCAGGTCGGTGATCTGGGCGATGAGCATGGGGGTGTCCGGTCGAGAAGGGCAGAACGCCCTTTCCCGGGCGCATGCAGCGTCAGCGGAATGCGACCCGGGATCCAGCACGAGACGTCGCGAAGCGACCGCTTGCTTGCAACGGTGCAAACAATGAGCCGCTTCGCGGCGAGTCCTTGTGCTGGATCCCGGATCTCCTTCCGCTTCGCTTCAGTCGTCCGGGAAAGGGGTGCGTTTCACGTCGAAATGTGCGTCACTCCGCGCCCGGCAGGCGCAGGGCGGTGTCCTCGACGTAGGGGCGCATCAGGGTATCGGCGGCCTTCTGGGCGGCGACGAGCGCCTCCTTCGGCTGGCGCTTGCCCGCGAGCACCGCCTGCAACTCGTCCTCGATCGCCTTGCGCACCGGCACGGTGCGGTAGGTGGCGAACCACGGTTTCGCGTTGGCGAGCTGGTCGACGGCGATCTTGGCGTCCGGGTTCTTCTCCAGGAACGCCTTCATCTCAGCTAAGTCGTAGGCGGCCTTGTTGGGGGCGAAGTAGCCCGTGGCGCGGCTCCACCAGCCCGACTTCTCGGGCGAGGTCAGCCACTGGATCAGGGTCCAGCCGGCGGCGCGCTTCTCCGGCGAGAGGCCGGCCGGCTGCACCAGCGAGGCGCCGCCGATCGGCACCGCCTGGCGCACGTTCATCGGCACGAAGGCGACCCGGAACGGGAACTTGGCGGTGTCGCGGATGAAGGTGAGCGAGCCCGTCGAGATGATCATCATCGAGGCCTGGCCGGCCAGGAAGGCGCCGGTCACCGCCGGGCCCTTCTGCTCGCCGGCCGGATGCACCTTGGCCTTGTGGACCAGGTCCGACCAGAAGGTGAGGGCGCCGAGCATGGTCGGGGTGTCGTAATAGACCTCGCCGCCATACTCCTCGTTGTAGTAGCGCCCGCCGTTCGACATCGTCAGGGCTTCGAGGATCCAGCCGCCGTAATCGTAGTTCGAGGGCATCATCAGGCCCCAGCGGGTGGTGCGGTCGCCCTCGCGCTTCGTCAGCTTGCGGGCGGCGTCGGTGAGTTCCGCCCAGGTCCGCGGCGGCTTGTCCGGGTCGAGGCCGACCTCCTTGAAGTGGTCGGCGTTGATGTAGAGCAGCGGGGTCGAGTTGTGGAACGGCACGCCGTAGACCTTGCGGTCGATCACGGCGTTGGGGAGCAGCGCCGGGAAGAACTGGCCGGTGAAGGCGTCCTGGCTCTTGCCGTCCTTCTGGATCAGGTCGTCCATCGGCACGATCTCGCGCTCGATGGCGAGGTCGGTGAGGAAGTTCGCCGACATGATGACCGCCGCCGGCGGCTTGCCGGCCTTGATCGACGCGCGGGTCTTGAGCAGCGTGTCGTCGTAGGAGCCGGTGAAGACCGGGGTCGCCTTGATGTCGGGGTGGGAGTCGTTGAACTCCTTGATGAGCCCCGTCATGTTGCGGGCGAGCGCCCCGTCGACCGGGACGGGGAAGAACAGCTCGATGTCGGTCGCGAATGCGGGCCGCGGCGCGGCGAGGCCGGCCGCCGCCACCAGGGCGAGGGCGGCGCCCTTCCACCAGGAAATCATCTTCAATTGTCCTCTACTTGATGCCGGAGGCGAGGAAGCTGTTCACGAACCGGCGCTGGAAGAT
The DNA here is from genome assembly GCF_900116815.1 of Methylobacterium sp. 174MFSha1.1. Classification (NCBI taxonomy): domain Bacteria; kingdom Pseudomonadati; phylum Pseudomonadota; class Alphaproteobacteria; order Hyphomicrobiales; family Methylobacteriaceae; genus Methylobacterium; species Methylobacterium sp. 174MFSha1.1. The sequence goes on from NZ_FPCB01000005.1 coordinate 189,446, forward strand.
CAGGAAGGCGGCGAGCAGCGGCAGGCTGACCAGGAAGGTGCCGGCCGCGATCAGCCCCCAGGCCTGCATGCCCTCGGCGCTGAGCGTGAAGCTCGCGAGACCCAGGGTGAGGGGGCGTTTGTCGGGGGAGTTGATGACCATCAGCGGCCACAGGAACTCGTTCCAGTGGCTGGTGACCGAGACGATCGAGAAGGCGACCAAGGCCGGCTTGGTCAGCGGCAGGTAGATGAGGCGGATGCGCGCCCACCAGCCTGCGCCGTCGATCATCGCGGCGTCCTCGAGCTCCTGCGGCACCTCGCGGAAGCTCTGGCGCATCAGGAAGGTGCCGAAGGCGGTGGCGAAGTAGGGCGCCATCACCCCCGGCAGGGTGTCGTAGAGGCCCAGAGCCGCGACCGTCTTCAGGTTCGGCACCAGCAGCACCACCGGCACCAGCATCAGCTGGACCAGGAACAGGGCGAACAGGAACCCGCGGCCGGCGAAGTCGAGGCGGGCGAAGACGTAGCCGGCCAGCGAGGCCGTGACGAGCTGCACCGCCAGGATGCCGGCGCAGAGCACGGCCGAGTTGAGGAAGTAGAGCGGGAAATCGGCCGAGGCCCAGGCCTCGGCGAAGTTCGCGAGCGTCGGCGTCAGCGAGGGCAGGAGCGAGGCGTCGGCGCCCGATCCCGCTGGCCGGAACGCCGCCACCAGCATCCACCAGAACGGCACCGCCCAGACGAGAGCGAGGCCGGCGACGACCCAGCGGGCGATGTGCGGCGTGATCTCCCGGGTCACCGGACCCGATTGCATCGTCGCGCTCATCGGGCCGCCTCCGGGCCTTGGGCACGGCCGAGCGACAGGGCGGTGAGAGCGGCGAGGAGCGCCAGCGTCACCACCGTGGCGGCGGCGGCGCGGCCGGCATCGTAGCGCTCGGCGGCCTGCTCGTAGATGTAGAACAGCAGGAGCTTCGTCGCGTCCGAGGGCCCGCCCTTGGTCAGCACGAAGACGTGGTCGACCTGCGTCACCGCGTTGAGGAGCGCGATCACGCCGACGAAGGCGAAGGTCGGGCGGAGCGCCGGCAGCGTCACGTGACGCAGGCGCTGCCAGGGACCTGCGCCGTCGAGGAGCGCGGCCTCGCGGGCCTCGTCGGGGATCGCCTGCAGGCCGGCCAGGATGAACAGCATGTAGTAGCCGGCATTCTTCCACACGGTGAGCACCGTGATGGCGGCGAGCGCGAGATCCGGATCGCCGAGCCAGTTGGCGCCGGCGAATCCGAGCCGGGCAAGGTGGTGGTCGATGAGGCCGATGCCGGGCAGGAACAGGAACAGGAACAGCGCGGCGGCAGCCACCAGCGGGATCATCACCGGCAGGAAGAACACCGCCCGCATCAGGGCCCGCATCCGGCCGGCGCCGTTGAGCGCCAGCGCGAAGGCGAGCGCCAGGACCAGGCTCGGCACCACCGTGCCCAGGGCGTAGAGCGCGTTGTTGAGGAGCGCGCGCTGGAAGGTCGGATCGGCGAACAGCGCGGCGAAGTTGTCGAGGCCCACGAAGCGGGTGCCCCGGCGCGTCACCTGATGGGTCGCGTCCCACAGGACCTCGATGACCGGCCAGTAGGTGAACAGGGCGAGGAAGACGAGGGAGGGGCTGAGCAGGGCGAGCGGCAGAAGCAGGCCGGCAAAGGGCCGGCGCGCCGCGTCGGGCTCGGCCGCGCGGGTCGCCGGAAGCGTATCGAGAACGTGGGTCAAGGGATCCGCCGGAGGTATCGGGACCGGCGCGTCATCGTGCGGTTTCGTGACAGGCGGATGAAATCGGCGACGACCTAGGCCGTGTTTCCGATCTTCGCGCGGCGCGGACCCGGCTCATCCCGTGGTCCGGTCCCGTTCCGGACAGTCGCGCGAGGCGGAACTTTATCGTCTCACCGGCGCCCGTCGCCGGCAGAGCTCGCGGCGGGCCTGCAACATCTTGCCGGATCGTCGGCCGGCGGCCGCGATGACGGTGCGGAATTGGGCTGCGCGCCTCGACGGCTCACCGGGCTTGCCCGCGCGACCCCCGGCGGCGAAGCTCGGCCGATGGGGCCAGAGGGCGAATCTCAGGTAGCAAATCCGGGGGCCAATCATGGAGCACGGCGACCGCGCGTTCCTCGCGGAGATGCTGGCGCCGCTCGGCGCCGTCGCGATCCGCCGGATGTTCGGCGGGCTCGGGCTGTTTCACGATCGTCTGATGTTCGGGCTCGTCGTGCGCGGCGCGCTCTACCTGAAGGCGGCTCCCGAGGAGACCGCGTCCTTCGCGGCCGAGGGCGGCGCGCCGTTCTCCTACGACGTGAAGGGCGGCCGGACGACCACGATCGCGAGCTACTGGCGGGCGCCGGACCGGCTCGCCGACGAGCCGGAGGAGTTCGTGGCCTGGGCGCGGCGGGCCTGCGCGGCGGCGGAAGCCGCCGACCGGGCGAAGCCGGCGGGGCGGAGGAGGGTGGGGCGGAGGAGGGTGGGGCAGGGGGAGTGATCTTGGTCCCGAGCCTTCGTCATCGGGCCGGCGGATCTGAAGTCCTCCATGTCATTCCGGGGCCGCGCAGCGGAGCCCGGAATCCAGAACCGCAGGACATCCAGAAAAAGGCGGGTCGCGTTCCGCCCGATACTGCACCATCTGCGGCTCTGGATCCCGGGCTCCGCTACGCGGCCCCGGGATGACCTTGTGCAATGGGAACGAGAGCGCAACCTCCCGCTTGCACACGCATCAGAGTAGGCCTCAGCGCAGGCTCACCCGCATCGGCATCCCCTCCGCCGGGCGCAAGGTGATGCGCTGCTTGAGCACCGGCAGGTAGCCGGGCCGCAGCGAGAACCGGAGCGAGCGCACCAGCACCGCCAGGATCGCCACCGCCTCGGAGAGCGCGAAGCCCATGCCGATGCAGATGCGGGGACCGGCCGCGAAGGGCAGGTAGGCGTAGCGGTCGCGGGCCTTGGCGGCCTCGGGGGCGAAGCGGGCGGGGTCGAAGCGCTCCGGCTCGTCCCACAGGGTGGCGTGGCGGTGCACGGCGTAGATCGGGATGGTGATCGGCGTGCCGGCCTTCACCGGCACCCCGTCGAGGTCGACGTCGCGGAGGGCCGCCCGCACCACCACCGGCACCGGGGGGTAGAGCCGCATCGCCTCGAGGATCACCTGGCGGGTATAGGGCAGGGCGTCGACGTGGTCGGCGGTCAGCGGCCCGCCCCCGGTCGCCGCCTCGACCTCGGCGGCGATCAGCGCCTCGCTCTCCGGGTGGTGGGCGAGCAGATAGAACGCCCAGGTGAGGGCGAGCGCCGTGGTCTCGTGCCCGGCGGTGACGAAGGTGAGCAGGTTGTCGGCGACGTCGCGGTCGTCCATCGCCTGGCCGGTCTCCGGGTCGCGGGCGGCGAGCAGCAGGCTCATCAGGTCGTTGCGGCCTTCCGTGCCGTTGCGGCGGCCTTCCGCGGACAGGCGGAAGAGTTCGTCGCGCAGGTAGCTCTTCGCCCGGTCGGCGCGGGCCCGGCCCGGGAACGGTATCCAGGCCGGCGCCCGCAGCAGCGTGAGGGCGAAGACCCAGCTGGTCGACTCGAGGTAGTCGGTGATGCCCTGCTCGACCCGGGCGGCGTCGATCCGGCCGGCGCCCGAGAGCATCGTCTCGACGATGATCTCGAAGGTGGTGCGCATCATCGTCTGGGCGATGTCGATCTCGGCACCCGGATCCGTGCCGGCACCGGCCGCCAGGGCGTCGCGGGTGCGCTCGGCGGCCCTGATCATCGCCGGCACGAAGCTGCGGATGCGCTCGGCCCGGAAGATCGGCGCCGCCGCCCGGCGCTGCCAGCGCCAGCGCGCCCCGTCGGCGGTCAGGATCGCGTCGCCCAAAGCCGGCGAGAGGGCGCGGCGCAGGACCTCCGACTTCTCGAACGCGTCGGCCTCGTCGACCATCACCCGCCGGATCAGGTTCGGGGCCATCACGAACAGGCTCGACGTGCCGAGGAACTCGGAGGTGTAGTGCGGCTCCCGGTAGATCGTCTCGGGCCAGGCCTCGAGCGGGTTGCGCACCACCGTGCGCAGGAAGCGCCACGGCCCGAGCGGCCGCGCCGGCGGCGTGATCCGGGCGAGGACCGGACGCGGCTCCTCGGGGGCCGGACGGACATGGGTCGAGTGGGCGTTCATGGCTCGCCTGGGTTCGGGTGGTCCCGACGGACACCGGGAGCCCGGGTCTTGTCCACCCCCATCTGGGCGCGAGCGTGACGGGAAACGCCGCCGGCCCGTGCGCGTTGGCACATCATCGACCGGACTTCCGGCAGACCGGAGCCTCCCGCCATGCAGGCCGCCTTCGACCGCGCCACCCTCGACCGCCTGGTCGCCCTCGGCCGGAGCCAGGGCGGGCTGGGTCCCGACGACCTGCGCCGCGCCCTGCCGGTCGACCGGATGAGCGCCGAGGACATCGCGATGGTGCTGATCGAGCTGGAGGAGGCCGGGATCTCGGTCGATCCGGACGATTCTCTGCTGTCGTCCGGCCGCCCGCTGCCGCCCGCCGGCACGGTCCGGCTGCCGGAGCCGGCGACCGGGGCCCCGCCGCCGCCCGCGCCGGACACGCCGTCCGCCGCGACGGCCGCACCCGCCCCGACGCCCCGCGCTGCGGCGCCCCCGGCCGCCCGGGGCGGCGCGCACCGTGCGGTGACCTGGGCGGTGATCTGGGCGGGCCTCGCCGCGCTCGTCCTCGCCCTCCTCGTCCTGGCGCTGTGGGCCGGGCGGAGCTGACACCGTGGCCGGCCGGTAGCCGGCGCCTATATTCCTGCACTCTCGGAGAACCCCCCATCCATGACCGGCCCCGCCTACCGCTTCGGCATCGAGGAGGAGTTCTTCCTGGCGGATGCCGCGACCCGCGGCACGCCGCGCGAGGGCGCGCGGGGCTTCCACGCCGCCGCCAAGGCCCTGCTGCCGGCGGCCGAGCGCGAGCTCCTGCAGAGCCAGATCGAGATCGCGACGCCGCCGGCGACGAGTCTCGAGGAGGCCCGGTCCGGCCTCGCCTCCCTGCGCCGGGGGCTCGCCGAGATCGGCCGGGCGCACGGGATCCTCGTCTTCGGCGCCGGCACCCATCCGGGCGCCGCCTGGGACGCGCAGGCCCCGACCGACGGGGCGCGCTACCACGGCATCCTCGACGAGGTGCGGATGGTGGGCCAGCGCAGCCTGGCGAGCGGCATGCACGTCCATGTCGAGGTGGCGCGGCCCGACGGCCGGGTCGACCTGATGAACCGGCTGCTGCCGTTCCTGCCGGTGCTGCTGTCGCTCTCGGTCTCCTCGCCGTTCTGGGAGGGGCGCGACACCGGCCTGTGCGGCTACCGCCTGTGCGCGTTCGGTGAGCTGCCGCGCACCGGCCTGCCCGACCTGTTCTCCAGCAACCAGGAATTCGAGCGCTACGTCGCGGTGATGACGGCGGCCGGGGCGATCCAGGATGCGAGCTTCCTGTGGTGGTACCTGCGGCCCTCGATCCGCTACCCGACGCTGGAACTGCGCATCGCCGATGCCTGCACGCGGGTCGAGGACGCCGTGGCGATCGCCGGCCTCTACCGCTGCCTCGTGCGCGCCGCCGAGCGCCGCCCCGACCTGAATGCCGGCCTCGACGGGGTCGCCCGGGCGGTGATCCGCGAGAACCTGTGGCGGGCCCAGCGCGACGGCGTGCGCGCCGCCCTGATCGATCCGCAGGCCGGCCGCGCGGTGCCCTACGGCGAGGCCCTGGAGGCCGTGCTGGCGCTCGTCGCCGAGGACGCGGCGGCTCTCGGCTGCGCGCAGGCCCTCGATGAGGCCCGCCGCATCGCCCGCGACGGCACCAGCGCCGACCGCCAGCGCGCGGCCTACGCGGCTGGGCGTGGCGAGGACGGGGAGGACGCGGCCGGCATCGCCGCGGTGGTCGACGCCCTGGCGCGGGAGACCGAGGGGCGGGCGTAGGGCAGGGGGCTCATTCCCGCCGCGCCCCGATGAAGTCCACGAAGGCCCGCAGCGGCGCCGGCAGGTAGCGCCGGCCCGGATAGTACAGGAACGGCCCGGAGAAGCGCGGCCACCACGGCTCCAGGACGGGTTCCAGCGCCCCGCTGTCGAGATGCGGCCGCAGCCAGTCCTCGAACAGCCCGATCACGCCGAGCCCGGCGACGGCCGCCTCGACCGCGAGGTCGGTGGCGGTGCCGACCCGCACGGTGAGCGGGCCGGTCGGCTCGATCCGCACGGTCTCGCCGTCGCGCTCGAACGCCCACTCGGTCCGCGCGCCGCTGGCGAAGCGGCCGCGCAGGCAGGCATGCGCCAGGAGATCGCGCGGATGGGACGGCCGCCCGCGCCGGTCGAGATAGGCCGGCGCCGCGGCGGTGGCGTAACGCTGCGTGCGCGGACCGATCGGCACCGCGATCATGTCCGGCTCCAGGCGCTCCTCGTAGCGGATGCCGGCGTCGCAGCCCGCCGCCAGCACGTCGACGAAGCCGTCCTCGGCGACGACGTCGAGGTGGATGTCCGGATAGGCGGCGAGGAAGGGCGGGACGATTGTAGGCAGCACGAGGCGCGCCGCGCTCACCGGCACGTTGAGGCGCAAATTGCCGGCCGGCCGGTCGCGAAAGCCGTTGACCACGTCGAGGGCCGCCGCGACCTCGCCGAGGGCGGGCTTCAGCCGCTCGAGCAGCCGCGCCCCGGCCTCGGTCGGCGCGACGCTGCGGGTCGTGCGGTGGAGGAGCCGGACCCCGAACCCCGCTTCGAGACGGCGCACCGCCTCGCTCAGGGTCGAGGCGCCGGTCTCGCGGATCCGCGCCGCCTCGCGGAAGCCGCCGGCCTCCGCCACCGCCACGAAGGCTGCGAGGTCGCCCAGATCCGCCGTCATCGGTTCGGTCGCCATCGTTCGTGATCCCGCACAGCCTGTCCGGATTGCACCGTCTTATCGTGCAGCCGCGCGGCGTCTAGATCCGGGTCGTCAGCGAGCCGGGAGACGGATCATGAGCGGGATCGAGAAAGCGGGAACCTACGCCCTGGGGGATCGGCGCGTGCGGCGCCTCGGCTACGGCGCGATGCAGCTCGCCGGCCCGGGCGTGTTCGGCCCGCCGAAGGACCGGGCCGAGGCGATGGCGGTCCTGCGCGAGGCGGTGGCGCAGGGCGTGAACCACATCGACACCAGCGACTTCTACGGCCCCCACGTCACCAACGCGATCATCCGCGAGGCCCTGCACCCATACCCGGACGACCTCGTGATCGTCACCAAGGTCGGCGCGGTGCGCGGGGCGGACGCGTCGTGGAACCCGGCCTTCTCGGCCGAGGCGCTGACGCAGGCGGTGCACGACAACCTGCGCCATCTCGGCCTCGACGTGCTGGATGTCGTCAACCTGCGGGCGATGTTCAGCGTGCACGGGCCGGCCGAGGGCTCGCTCGCGGCGCCGCTCGAGGTCCTGGCCGACCTCCGGCGCCGGGGGCTGATCCGCCGGATCGGGCTCAGCAACGTCACCGCGGCCCAGGTGACGGAAGCGCGCGGCATCACCGACATCGCCTGCGTGCAGAACCACTACAACCTCGTCCACCGGGCCGACGACGTCCTGATCGACGCGCTGGCGGCCGAGGGGATTGCCTACGTGCCGTTCTTCCCGCTCGGCGGCTTCAGCCCGATCCAGTCGCAGGGCCTGTCGGAGGTCGCCGCGTCCCTCGCCGCGACGCCGATGCAGGTGGCGCTGGCCTGGCTCCTGCGCCGGTCGCAGAACCTCCTGCTCATTCCCGGCACCTCGTCGCGGGCGCATCTGCGCGAGAACCTGAGCGCTGCGGCGCTGGAGCTGCCGGAGGCGGCGATGCGGGCGCTCGACGGGATCGCCGGGGCGTAGGGCGGGCCGGGATCGCGGCCGGGCGGCGACGATCGCGGTCCGGGGATTAATCCTGTGCCATCAGCGATTTATTCCTGTCCGCGCACGCGGAACAAGTGCCTCCGCCTCGGCTTCCCCGGGGGGCGAGGTCGGGGCCGAGCGCGCGACGCCCCGGATCGCCCCCATCGACGGAGCAGCCCTTGACCCTCTCGAGCCGCCAGGAAGCCCGCCTGCTGACCGCCGACGAGACCGAGCTCGTCGGCCGGTCGCACCACCCCCGGATCCAGGACGTCGCGACCCGGGACCTCGACGACCTGATCCACCGCCTGCGCGAGCGCCGGGACCGGGCCCGCGGCATCGCCCACCGCCAGCGCCGGGAGATGCGCGGCCGGGCGGCGCCCGCGGGCGCGCGGCCCGCCGCGGACGATACCGGCTCGCGCCGGAAGGCGGCCTTGCTCGCCTCGGCGGTCAAGCGCGCCAGCAAGGAGCGCGAGCGGCGCCGCACGGCCGAGGCCCGCGGCAGCCTGGTCTCGCAGGCCCGGCGCGCCCTGGCGCTGCGGCGCGAGGCCGGCGATCCGGCCTCCGGCCGGCCGGGCTCGCGCACCGCGCACGACGGCATGAACCCGGTCCCGAACGAGCGCGAGGCGCCGTCGGGCGCGCTCCGGCAGGAGGGCCAGGAGATCGCCATGCGCCGGGGCGGCGGGCCGCGCTGAGCTGGGGCCCCGTCCAGGGCTCCACACGGCCTTCCGGGCGTGCTGGCCTGGAAGGCCGTTTCGCCGATCTTGTTCGCCGATCTTGGGCCCTGCGGGTGGAAGGGCCCTGACGCGATCGTCCGAAGAGCCTATCCTGCGCAGCGGGAGTAACGTCTCCCGCACGCGATGCGGCAGGAGCCGACAGGCATGACAACCACCCGAACGTCCGATGCACCAGCGTCAGGTCGATCCCTGGACGACATCGTGACCTCGAACCCGGCCATCCTGTCGGGTCGCCGGGTCTTTCGTGGCACCCGCGTGCCGGTCGAGGTGCTGTTCGAGAACCTGGCGGATGGCCTGTCGCTGGACGAGATCCTGGACAGCTACGAGGCCCTGAACCGGGACGACGTCCTGGCCGTACTCGACTTCGCCGCACAGGCGATCGCCGGATCCAGGGCGGCGTGAGGACCGTCGTCGACGAGGGCGTTCCACGCCAGCTCGTCCAGGCGCTGCGCGATTACGGGATCGATGCCTCCCGCTTTCCTCGCCACTGGGCGGCACTCGGCAACGGCGCACTGATCAGGACGATCGAGGAGGCCGGCTTCGCGGTGCTCGTGACCAACGACAAGAACATGGCCCATCAGCAGAGCTTGCGGGGTCGCACGATCGCGATCGTGGCGCTCCCGTACAACAAGCGGCGGCTGATCCTGGAGCGGGCCGAGGCCATTGCGGACACGATCACGCAAGCGGGGCCGGGTGAGCACGTCGCAATCGGCCTGGACGGGCGACGTCTCGTCCAGGCCATCGTCGATGGCGTGCCCGTCTCGCGCGAACTGTCGACCATCGCGCCGTTCAAGATGCGCTGAGAGGAGTGCGCCGATCGAGGCGCATCCATCGCCGATTGACGTCCGCCGCTCGCCCGTTTCGGCGACCCGTCGGACGGGGAGGTTGGACATCCAGCCCGGTCCGCGACAGCGCCCTTCCTCCCCCCTGAATATGATTCGCATAATTAGCATTATGGAACGAAAGGACGGGTCGGGGCCGTGTGGGATGGGTTCCGCCGGGCCGCGGCGCCTTGCGGTTTCCCTTCTGGCAGGTGCGAATCGGGTGCATAGTGGCGGCATGACCGAGCTTCTCGAAAAGGCGGTTCGGACCGCCCGCGCCCTTTCCCCCGACATGCAGGACGAGATCGCCCGCATGGTGCTGGCCTATGCCGGGCACGATGACCCGGTGATCGCGTTGACGCTTGAGGAAGAGGCCGACCTGATCGAGGCGCAGGCCGAGATGAAGCGCGGCGAGTTCGCCACAGATGCCGAGGTGGAAGCCGTGCTGTCCAAGTACCGGCTTTGAGTTGCCGGTTTTGAGGCTACGTTTTCAGAAGCGGGCCTTGCAGCAGATCGAAACGGCGCTGGCCTCCATCGCGGCCGAGTCCCCGCAAGGCGCAGCCAACGTCGAGAAGCGATTGCGCATGACGCTGGCCCGCTTGCAGCAGCATCCGCAATCCGGCAGCAGGACGCCCATCCCGGGCGTGCGTCGTGCCACTCTGACCCCTTACCCTTACCATGTCGATTATTTCGTCAGCCGCGACGAGATCGTGGTGCAGCGGTTCCGGCATTCCGCTCGCAAGCCCTTGAGCACGGACAGGCCGTCATGACGATCTCCGGCTGCGCGCACGTTTCGGGTTTTGTCAGGTCGCGGGCCTTGCGGTTTCCCTTCTGGCCGGCACGAATCGGGTGCATAGTGGCGGCATGACCGAGCTTCTCGAGAAAGCCATCGAACGCGCCCGCGCCCTCCCGCCTGAAACGCAGGACGAGGTCGCTCGTGCCATGCTGGTCGTCCTCGACGACGAGCAGAGCCTCGTCGTTCTCGGCCCCGAGGAGAAGGCGTCGTTCGCCAAATCCCTCGCACAGGCCGCCCGGGGCGAGTTCGCGAGCGACGAGCGGATGCGGGCCATCTGGGCGAAGCACGGCCTGTGAGGCTGCGCTACACGCCCGAGGCGGCGGACGAGCTCGAGCAGATACTGGACGGGATCTCCGCGATATCTCCGGGTGGCGGCCGCCGCGTCCTGGCCCGCATTCAGGCAGCGACCGACCGTCTGCTCGAACGGCCCTACAGCGGACCGCTGACCAACCTCCAGCCTATGCGCCGGATCTTGGCCAGTCCTTACCTGATCTTCTACACCATAACCGAAGATGAGGTCGTTGTGGTCGGCATCCGTCACGGTGCCCGCGACCCCGCGACGATGCCGGACGCGCAATGACGAGCGCACCCCCACCCACCGCCAACCTCTTCGCCGGCCTGCCTGCGACGCCCCGGCCCGACGAGACCGTCGACGTCCTGGCGCGAACTCCGCAGGCCCGCATCGAGCGGATCGTCTCCACCGGCCAGGCCAGCCCGCCGGGCTTCTGGTACGACCAGCCGTGGGACGAATGGGTCGTGCTGCTCTCGGGATCCGCCGGCCTGCACCTGCACGGCGAGCGTGAGCCGCGGCGGCTCGCGCCCGGCGACCACCTGATGATCCCGGCGCATCTCCGCCACCGGGTCGAGTGGACCGATCCCGACGCGCCGACGGTCTGGCTCGCGATCCACCTTCAGCCATCGACCTCGACCGTAAGCCCGTCATAGGCCGGCACCACCCCGGGCGGCAGGCGCCGGCGCAAGGTCTCGTAATCGAGGTCGGTGTGGAGGTTGGTCAGGATGGCGCGGCGCGGGCGCACCTCCTCGATCAGCGCCAGGGCATCCGGCACCGAGAAATGGGTCGGGTGCGGCGTGTCGCGCAGGGCATCGATGATCAGGAGGTCGAGATTGTCGAGCTGCGCCTTGGCGGCGTCCGGCATGGTGCTGACGTCCGGCGCGTAGGCCGCGTCGGCGAAGCGGAAGCCCAGGGCCGTCTCGGGCCCGTGCTCCATCGCGAAGGCCGTGGCGGTCACCGGCCCGCCCGGACCCTCGACGGTCACCGGCGCGCCGGTCTCGAGCTCATGCAGGTCGAGGATCGGCGGGTAGAGGCTGCCCGGCCGCGAGGTGAAGCAGTAGCCGAACCGGGCCTTGAGCAGCGCCGAGGTCTCGGCGTCGGCATGGACCGCGATGCGCCGGCGCATGTGGATCACCATGGCGCGCACGTCGTCGATGCCGTGGGTGTGGTCGGCGTGGGAATGGGTGAACAGGATGCCGTCGAGGCGCTGCACCTCGGCGTCGAGGAGCTGCTCGCGCAGGTCCGGCGAGGTGTCGACGAGCACGGTCGTCGCCTCGCTCTCGGTGTCGCGGCGCCGCACCAGCAGCGAGCAGCGCCGGCGCCGGTTGCGGGAATCGGCCGGGTCGCAGGCGCCCCAGCCGTAGCCGACCCGCGGCACGCCGCCCGAGGAGCCGCAGCCCAGGATGCGAAGGGTCAGGGTCGGCATGCGTGTCAAAAACCCTCAACGGTGGGCGGCGGCCTTGTCGAACAGGCGGTAGAAGTTGCCGGTGGTGAGCGTCGCGAGGTCGTCGGCGCTCAGCCCCACGGTCTCGGCCAGCACCCGGGCGGTGTCGGCGACGAAGGCCGGCTCGTTCGGCCGGCCCCGGTGCGGCACCGGCGCGAGGTACGGCGCGTCGGTCTCGACGAGCAGGCGCTCGCGCGGCACGGAGGCGGCGATCGACCGGATCTCGTCCGAGTTGCGGAACGTGACGATGCCGGAGAACGACACGTACAGACCGAGCGCGACCCCGGTCTCGGCGAGCCCCCGCCCCGACGAGAAGCAATGCAGCACCGCCTTGAACGGGCCCTCGGCCATCTCCTCGGTGAGGATCTGCGCCACATCCTCGTCCGCCTCGCGGGCGTGGATGACGAGCGGCAGCCCACTCTCCCGCGCCGCCGCGATGTGGGTGCGGAACACGCGCTGCTGCACGTCCCGCGGCGCGTAATCGTAGTGGTAGTCGAGCCCGGCCTCGCCGATGCCGATGCAGCGCGGATGGCGCGAGAGGTCAACGATCTCGGCCGCCGGCACGTCCGGCTCCTCGCCGGCCTGGTGCGGGTGGGTGCCGACCGTGAACAGCACCTCCGGATGGGCCTCGCTCAGAGCCCGGTAGGTCTCGAACCGGCGCACCCGGGTTGAGATCGTCACCATCCGGTCGATCCCGGCCGCCTTCGCCCGGGCCAGCACCTCGGGCAGCCGCTCGGCGAGGCCGGGCGAGTCGAGGTGGCAGTGACTGTCGACCAGGCTCACGCCTCGGGCTCCACGTAGCGCGGGAAGATCGGGCTCGGCGCCGGAAGGGCCGTGCCGGTCACGAGCCGCCCCTGCGCCCCGACATCGGCGAGGTTGCGCGAATCGGGCGCCACCGCCAGCAGGTCGAGGAGCCGGGCGGCGGCGGTCGGGATGAAGGGCTGGACCAGGATGCCGATCGCTCGCAGCACCTCGGCGGTGGTGTAGAGAACCGCCTCCATCCGGGCCGGATCGGTCTTGCGCAGGGTCCACGGCTCCTGGCCGGCAAAGTAGCGGTTGGCCTCCGCCACCACGGCCCAGATCTCGGCCAGCACCGCGTGCAGGGCGAGGTCCTGCATCAGCCCCCTCGCCTTCTCCGGCAGCGCGTCGGCCATCGCCAGGAGAGCCCGGTCGGCGGCGGAGGGCTCGCCCGCGTTCGGAACCTGACCGCCGCAATTGCGGGCGATCATGGTCAGCGAGCGCTGGGCGAGGTTGCCGAGGTCGTTGGCGAGGTCGGCGTTGAGCCGGTTGACGATCGCCTCGTGCGAGTAGCTGCCGTCCTGGCCGAACGGCACCTCGCGCAGCACGAAGTAGCGCAGCGGGTCGACGCCGTAGATGTCGGCGAGGCCGACCGGATCGACGACGTTGCCGACCGACTTCGACATCTTCTCCCCCTTGTTGAGGAGGAAGCCGTGGCCGAAGACGCGCTTCGGCACCGGGATGCCGGCCGACATCAGGAAGGCCGGCCAGTACACGGCGTGGAAGCGGATGATGTCCTTGCCGATGACGTGGAGGTCGGCCGGCCAGTGGCGCCAGCGCGGATCGGCCTCGTCGGGGAAGCCGCAGGACGTGATGTAGTTCGTGAGCGCGTCGACCCAGACATACATCACGTGCGCGGGGCTGCCCGGCACCGGCACGCCCCAGTCGAAGGTGGTGCGGCTGACCGAGAGGTCCTGCAGGCCCGAGCGGACGAAGCTCGTCACCTCGTTGCGGCGGGTGTCGGGGCCGATGAAGTCCGGATGGGCCTCGTAATGGGCGAGCAGGCGCTCGGCATAGGCCGAGAGCCGGAAGAAGTAGCTCTCCTCCTCGACCCACTCGACCGGCGTGCCGGTCTTCTCCGCCCGGCGGCTGCCGTCCGGCGCCGTGACCAGCTCGGATTCGTCGTAATAGGCTTCGTCGCGGACCGAGTACCAGCCGGCATACTTGGCGAGGTAGATGTCGCCGTTCGCCTCCATCCGGCGCCACAGGGCCTGGGCGGAGGCGATGTGGTCGGCGTCGGTGGTGCGGATGAAGCGGTCGAAGGAGCAGTCGAGCCGCTCGGCCATGGTGCGGAAGCGCGGCGCCATGTCGTCGACGAAGGCGCGCGGGCTGATCCCGGCCTTGGCGGCGGTCTGCTGGATCTTGAGGCCGTGCTCGTCGGTGCCGGTGGTGAAGAACACGTCGTAGCCGTCGAGGCGCTTGAAGCGCGCGATGGCGTCGGCGGCGATCACCTCGTAGGCGTGGCCGATATGCGGCACCCCGTTGGGGTACGAGATGGCGGTGGTGATGAAGTACGGCTCGCCCGCCACGACTGACGTTCCCGGATGGTTGGCTTCGGATCGCGAAGGCGCCCGCGAGGGCGCCCGTCCGAGCCTTAGAGCAAATTCGGGCGGCGGTGCCCACCCCCTTCCGGCGGGGTTTCCGGCCCCGCTCAGGCCCCCACCGCCCATTGGCACGGCTCGTCGGTCCGGGCCTGCGCGTGCCGCGCCGCCCGGTCGAGCCGGACCGCGTGGTTGATGATCGCCATGTGGGTGAAGCCCTGCGGGACGTTGCCGCGCTGCTCGCCCGTCGCGGCGTCGATCTCCTCGGCGAACAGCCCGAGGTCGTTGCCGCGGGCGAGAAGCCGCGCGAAGAGCGGCTCGGCCTCGTCCATGCGCCCGGCGAGCGCCAGGCAACCGACGCGCCAGAAGGCGCAGGCCGCGAAGGTCGCCTCCGGGTGCTCGAACCCGTCGCCGTTGCGGTAGCGGTAGAGCAGGTCGCCGTCGCCGAGCCCGGCGCTCACCGCCTCCAGGGTGGCGGCGACCCGGGGCGAGTGGGCGTCGAAGGCGCCGAACAGCACCGTGCGCAGGACCGCGGCGTCGAGGTCGTCGGAGCCGTAGGCCTGGGTGTAGGCCCCGACTTGGCTGTTCCAGCCCTTCTCGTGGTACTCGGCCCGGATCTCCGCCGCGACCCGGCGCCACTCCGCGACCTTGTCGGGGCTCGCCACGTCCACCTCCTGGGCGATCTGCACCGCCCGGTCGAGGGCGACCCAGAGCATGCCCTTGGTGTGCAGGATCTGGCGCGTCTCGTCGCGCAGCTCCCAGATGCCGTGATCGGGCGCGTGGCGGCAGCGGATGACGTGGTCGGTGAGGTGGCCGAGCGCCTCCGGCAGGTGGTCGTTGACCTTCACCGGCGGGTCGTAGTCGACGGCGTCGAGGAAGGCGTGGAGCGCCACCAGGAACTCGCCGTAGATGTCGTACTGGTGCTGGCCCGACGCCGCGTTGCCGATCCGCACCGGCCCGACCCCGCGCCAGCCGCGCAGGTGATCGAGGATCTCCTCCTCCGGCACGCGCCCGTTGATGCCGTACATCAGCTTCAGGTCGCGGCCGCGGGTCTTGTCGGCATCGCGCAGGAAGCGCAGGAACTCCGCCGCCTCGCGCACGTAGCCGAGATTGACGAAGGCCGTGACGGTGAAGCTCGCGTCCCGCATCCAGACGTAGCGGTAATCGAAGTTGCGGGTGCCCGGCACCGCCTCCGGCAGGCTGGTGGTGGAGGCCGCGATGATCCCGCCCGAGGGGGCGTGGGTGAGGAGCTTCAGCACCAGGGCGCTGCGCAGCACCGTGTCCCGGTGCGCGCCCTCGTAGGTGCAGCGGCCGGACCATTCCTCCCAGTAGGCTTGCGTCGCCGAGAGGCTCGGCCCGGCCTCGTCCACCGCGCCGTCGTCGTCCTCCCGGTGGGCGAGGACCAGGGACGCGCCCTCCCCGGCCTGCAAGGCGAAGGCCGCCTCGACCCGGTCGCCCGCGAGACTGAGCGGCACCGTGGCGGCGACGCGGATGCCTTCCGGGCGGCCGAGCCGCCGGCACAGGACCGTGCCCCGCTCCTCGGGTTCGAGGGCGGCGTCGTCGCGGGCGTAGTCGAAGGTCGGGCGCACGCGGAAGCGCCCCGTCACCGTGCCGGCCTCGCAGGCGAGGATCCGCACGATCCGGCCGCGCGGGTCGCCGTCCGGCCCCTCGTCGGGCACTGCATCGAGCGGGTGGACCGGCATGAAGTCGGTGAGGGTCGCCCGGCCGGTCGCGGTGACGAAGGTGGTCTCCAGGATGCAGGTGCCGGGGCGGTAGCGGCGCTGCGTCTCCCGCACGCCTTCGAGGACGAGGTCGCAGAACCCGCCCTTGTCGTCGTCGAGGAGGCGCAGGAACGCCGCCGGGCTGTCGTGGCAGGGCCAGCACAGCCAGTCGATCGATCCGTCGCGGGCGACGAGCGCCGTCGTGCAGGTATCGCCGATGATGGCGTAGTCCTCGATCGGCCGGTCCGTCACGTCGCCTCGCTGCCAACACAGGTTAAAGAGCGCGGGGGTAACGGTTCGTCGGGAGGCCGGGTTTCGGGGCGCGACGGTTTGCGCCGCACCATCGGGTCGTGCGCGTCACGCCGCCGAGACCCGGCCGACGAAATCCTGGACGCGCCCGCGCAGGCGCGCCGTCTCGGCATGGATGGCGGCGGCCGCTTCCCCGACCCCGGCGATCGCCGCGACCGTGCCGCGCAGGCCCGTCGCCGTGCCGTCGATGCTGCGGTCGGTCTCGGCGGTGAGGCCGACGGCGGCCTCGGCGCTGAGGCCGATCTCGCCGGCGGTCCGGTGCTGCTCGGCGACGGCGCGGGCGGTCTCGCCGGCGATGGCCTCGATCGCGTCGACGGCGCCGCCGATGCCGCGGATCACCGCGACGGCCCCGGCGGTGGCGGACTGGATGCCGGCGACCTGGCGGGTGATCTCCTCGGTCGCCCGCGCCGTCTGGCCGGCGAGCTCCTTGACTTCCGCCGCCACCACCGCGAAGCCGCGCCCTGCCTCGCCGGCGCGGGCCGCCTCGATCGTGGCGTTGAGCGCGAGCAGGTTGGTCTGGCCGGCGACGCCGGCGATCATCGCCACCACGTCGCCGATGCGCTGCGCCGCCCCGGACAGGCCCGCGACGGCGCCGTCGGCGGAGCTGACCTGGGCATTCGCCTGGGCCACCCGCTGCGCGGTCTCGTCGGTCTGGCGGCCGACCGCCGCCACCGCCCCGGCGAGGGCGGAGGCCGCCCGCGCCACGCCCTCGACGTGGCTGCGGGTCCGCTCCGAGGTGCCGGCGGCGCCGGCGGCCTCGCGCTCCATCTCGCGGGTCACCGCGCCGAGCCGGTCGGCCGAGTCCGCCATGGCGGCGACGGTGGCGTCGACCTCGTCGAGGGCGGCGAGCACGCCGTCCTCGAAGGCGCGGATATGCGCCTCGACCCGGCGGCCGCGCTCCACCAGCAGGTCCTGCTCGGCGTTGGAGGCGGCGAGCGCCGCCCGCTCGACCATACGATCGCGAAACCCCGCCACCGCCCGGGCGACGGCGCCGACCTCGTCGCGGCGCTCCAGCCCGACGAAGCGCACCGCGAGGTCGCCCGCCGCGAGCCGGTCGGCCTCGGCGACGAGGCCCACCAGCGGGCGCGACACGCTGCGGGCGATCAGCCAGGCCGCGCCGAACCCGGCCGCCGCCAGCACGGCGCCGGCGAGCAGCATCCCGATCAGTTCCCGCTCGAGGCCGGCCCGGGTGCTGGCTGCCCGCATCTCGGCGTCGCGGGCGCCGGCCTCGCGCACCGCGTCGAGGCTCGTCCGCAGGGCGGCGCTGCGCCGGCTCATCGCCTCCTGGGTCGGGATCTCGCGGGACCGCTCCAGGCCGAGGAGGATCCCGGCGTCCCGCTGCCAGCGCGCCGTCTCGCTCCTCGCCTCGCGCACCAGGGCGCCGACCGTCTCCGACTGCGCCGTCGCGCCGAGCCGGTCGAGGGCGGCGGAGAGGCCCGCGGTCTCGGCCCGGAAGCCGGCCTCGACCGTGCCGGGATCGAGGAAGTCGGTCATCGCCAGGACGCGGGCGAGGATCGCATCGGCGCGCCCGAAGCGCACCTTCGCCTCCTCGCCGGCGGCGCCGGAGGCGAGGCTGAGGCCGGTGACGGTGCCGAGCCGGCCGACGGCGGCGATGCCCTGCCAGCCGACGAGGGCCGCCAGCACGCCGCCGGCGACGAGGAAGCCGAGGAGCGGCAGCAGGAGCTTGGTTCTAATCGACATCGGGGACCCGGAGGGAGCGGCGCAGGGCCCGCCGCGGCCGCATGGCCCGCCCGCCGCGGCGAACGGGGGTGTGGGCGTGTCGCGCGAGGGGCCGTTGGAGGGGAAGGACGCTCAGTTCGGCAGGTTGGGCAGGGCCGTCTCGGTCTGCTCGGCCGTCAGGGAGCGCAGGAAGGCGAGGAGGTCCTGGTGCTCAGGGCGGCTCAGCGCGACCGCCCGCATCAGCGGCGACTTCGACGGCCGCTCGACCCCGCCGCCCTCGTAGAAGGTCAGGATCGCGTCGAGGTCGGCGAACTGCCCCGCATGCCCGAACGGCGCCCGGTAGGTCAGGTTGCGCAGGCCCGGGGTCTTGAAGGCGTGGCGCGCCCCCGGCTCGTCCGGCGCGATTCCGGCCCGGCCGAGGTCCCGGGTCGGGATGCCGAGGTCGTGGAACTTGTTGTCGGTGAAGTTCCAGCCGGTATGGCAGGCGGCGCAGCGGGCCTTGCCGGCAAACAGCGCGAAGCCGCGCTTGGCGTCCGGGCCGATCGCGTCCTCGTTGCCCTCGACCCAGCGGTCGAACGGCGCCCAGCCGGCCACCACCGTGCGCTCGTAGGTCGCGACCGCGGTCAGCAGGGCCTCGCGGCTCACGCCGGTCCCGGGGAAGAGGCGGCGGAACTGCGCGTCGTAATCCGGGATGGCCTTCAGGCGGGCCACGATCTCCGGGAACTTGCCGTTCATCTCGACGGCGGCGGTGATCGGCCCCTGCGCCTGCGCCTCCAGGCTGGGCGCGCGCCCGTCCCAGAACAGCACCGGCATCCAGGCGGCGTTGAGGATGGTGGGCGCCTTGCGCGCCAGCGGCGTGTTGGTCGCCCCGATGGCGCCCGGCACCGGGACCTCGAAGCCGAAGGACGGGTTGTGGCAGCTCGCGCAGCTCAGGTTCTGCATCCCGCTCAGCCGCGGATCGAAGAACAGCATCTTGCCGAGCGTCGCGAGCTGCGGCGAGTACGGGGCGTTCTCCGGAAACGGGATGCTGGCCGGCCGCCGGTATTGCGCCTTGAGCGCGGCGACGTCCGGCTCCGCCGCCGCACCGGCCCCGCCGAGCAGGAAGGCGGCGAGCGCGAAGAGCTTGAGCTTCATCGTTGTTCCGAGAGGTGACCTAGGTGCCGTTCGGCCGGCTCCTCTCAGGGATAGGAAAATACCGTGAACTGACGGTTAAACGACGTCGTTCCTTGGGTAAAAGGAATTAATACCCAAGATCTGGGCGGCAGAACCCGGCGGCTCGCGCCGGCGACGGCGGATGGCGCCGTCGACATCCCGGGCGCCGACGGGCCATGGTCGGGCCGAGTCTCGGTCCAGCCCTCAGTCCAGCCAGGTGCAGGCGACGGCCAGGGAGGCGATGGCGAGGACGGTCCGGTGCGCGTCGCGGATGGTCACGAACAGGTGCAGCCGGTCCTGGCGGCGGGCCTCGTCGCGGGCGATGTCGGCCAGGATCCGCATGGCATGCGCCCGGGCGGCGTCGCGGTTCGGCCACTCGCTGCCCTCGTCGTCGCGATGCGACAGGTCGTGGTCGTTGATGTCGAAGAAATAGTGCGGCACGGGTTGCCCCAATGGTGTGAGAGGGCCTCCGGACCGAGTTGTCCGGAACCCACCGGCCGGCCCTGCCGATCGGGGCCGCGGTGACGATTCCCTAGGACGCAGCGGCAATCGCCGCCCTCGCATATGTTTATCGGATACGAATTTCCCTCTCAGTTCAAACAAGTACGGGAATTACCAGATTATACCACCATCGACCGGGCTTTCACCGTCGTGCCGCTGCCGTTTCCGCGGGGCCGCGTCGCCGAATTCCTTCGATGGCGATCCAAATGCGCCCGCGACTTTCTTGCACGATCCGATCTGTGTAAACTGGTACCCCGAGACCTGAGCGGCCCGGGGGCTGCCTGACGACCGCTTGGCGACCAGGACGGCTGGGGACGGGCGCAGGCCTTTCGGGGCGCGGATCTCGGGCGACGTCTCGCGGCTCGCGAAGGAGAAGGACAGCGCCCTGCGGCTCTCGCTCTATACCGACCTGTCGCTGCGCCTGCTGCTCTATCTCGGGGCGGTGGAGGCCGGCACCTGGACCACGACGCCGGCCGTCGCCCGCGCCTTCGGGGTGTCGCTGCACCACCTGCAGAAGGTCGCGCGCGGGCTCACCGAATCCGGCTACATCGAGGCGCGGCAGGGCCGCGCCGGCGGCGTGCGCCTGGCCCGGCCGCCGGCGGAGGTGCGGCTCGGCGCGGTGGTGGCGGAGCTCGAAGGGCTCGGCTGCCTCGTCGAGTGCGCGCGGGGCCCCTGCCCGCTCGCCGGGCGCTGCCTCCTGAAGCACGCCCTCGACGCGGCCGAGCGCAGCTTCGTGCGCGAGCTCGACCGCTTCTCCCTCGCCGACGTGCTCGCCGGCCCGACCGGCGCGGCCATGCGGGACCTGATCGGGCGCGAGGCGGGTCCTGGCCCGTAGGGCCGTCCCTCCGGCGAAGTTCGCCTCAACTCACGCCGCCTCCCTGGCCGCCCGGCGCTCGGCGGCGGCGGCCTGCCAGATGTCCCGGGCGGCGTCGGCGTTCATCGCCGCGATGCCGAGGCCGACGACGAGGTCGGGCCAGGGGGACAGCGTGGCGGCGGTGACCAGCCCGGCCGCCACGATGGCGACGTTGGCGACCGCGTCGTTGCGGGCCGACAGGAAGGCCGCCCGGGTCAGGCTGCCGCGCCCCTCGCGGTGGCGGGCCAGCATCAGCGCGCAGGCGAGGTTGACGGCGAGCGCGCCGAGGCCCGTCAGGGTCAGCGGCACCGGGGCCGGGGCCGCGAAGGCGCCGATCTTCTGCCAGGCGGTCCACAGGGCCGCCAGCCCCGGCAGCAGCAGGATGCCGGCCATCACGGTGCCGAGCCGCGCCCGCGCCGCCGGCCGCCAGCCGAGGCCGGCGACGATCAGGAGGTTGAGCGCCGCATCCTCCAGAAAATCGACGCTGTCGGCGACGAGGGCCACGGAGCCGATCGCCACCGCCACCGTCGCCTCGATCCCGAAATAGCCGAGATTGAGCAGGGCGACGCGCCGCACGGTGGCGCGCAGGGCGGGATCGGAATCGGAGGCGGTCACGGGGCGGGTCTCGCGGCGGGGAGGCCGGGATTCTATGCCCCGATCGGGCGGACCGGGCCAGGGGGCTTGCGGGGGGAACCCGCCGACCCGCATCGGTGCCATGCCGTCCGGACGGTTGCGCCGCGGGGCCGCGCCGGCTCGACTGGCGTCACCCGCCGGCGCGACAGGCGGGAGGAGGAAACGCCATGCCTGCCTTTTCCCGGCCTGCCTCATCCAGGCCGCCCACCCCCGGGCCGGCCCGCCGCCTCGTCCTCGCCGGCCTCGGCGCCCTCGCGGCGGCCCCTGCGGCGGGCGCCGCCGCGCAGACGGCGCCGGAGCGCCCTGCCCGGCCCGCGGCGCCTTCCCGGCTCGAGACGGACGAGTTCCGCCTGCCCGGCCCGGAGGACGGCGTCACGGTCTACGTCCGCAACAAGCGCCCGGCCGGCACCGAACGGTTCGCGGGCGACCGCATCCTGCTCTACGTCCACGGCGCGACCTACCCGGCCTCGACCGCCTTCGACCTGCCGCTCGCCGGGCTGTCGATGATGGACTACCTCGCGGGCCTCGGCTTCGACGTCTACCTCGTCGACCTGCCGGGCTACGGCCTCTCCGGCCGCCCGGCGGCGATGAGCCGCCCGGCCGCCGACGGCAAGCCCTTCATGCGCACGCCCGACGCGGCGGCGGTGGTCGGGCAGGTCGTCGAGTTCATCCGGAAGCGCCGCGGGGTCGAGACGATCAACCTGATGGGCTGGTCCTGGGGTACCTCGACCATGGGGCTCTACACCAGCACCCACAACGAGAGGGTCAACCGCCTCGTCCTCTACGCGCCGCAATGGCTCGCGCGCACGCCCCCGCCGATCGCCGCTCGCGGCCCGCTCGGCGCCTACCGGAGCGTCAGCCGCGACAGCGCCAGGGCGCGCTGGCTCAAGGACGTGCCGGCGGAGGCCCAGGCGAGCCTGATCCCGCCCGGCTGGTTCGAGCAATGGGCCGACGCCACCTTCGCCACCGACGCCGCCGGCGCGGCGCAGTCGCCGCCGGTGTTGCGGGCGCCCAACGGCGTCGTCGCCGATTCGCGGGACTACTGGGAGGCCGGCAAGCCGCAGGTCGATCCAGGCGAGATCCGGGTGCCGACGCTGGTCATCCACGCCGAGTGGGACGCCGACCTGCCGAGCTATCAGGCGCAGGAGTACTTCGCCCGCCTCACCCGCGCGCCCTACAAGCGCTTCGTCGAGCTCGGCGAGGGCACCCACACGGTGATGATGGAGAAGAGCCGGATGCAGTTCTTCCGCGAGGTCGCGGCCTTCCTGACCGAGGCGGATCCGCAGGCGCTGAACTGACGAACGCCGCCCCGGCGGTCCGGGGCGGCGTTCCCGAGGATGCTCTTCTTCGAGGACGCTCTCGCGGCCTCTCAGGCCGCCCGCACCGTGTCGAGGAAGCGGGCCACCTCGGCCGAGAGGTGCTCGGACTGGCGCGACAGCTCGGAGGCCGCGCCCAGCACCTGGCTCGCCGCGGCACCGGTCTCGTCGGCGGCCCGCGCCACGCCGGCGATGTTCGCCGTCACCTCGCCGGTGCCGGCCGCCGCCTGGGAGACGTTGCGGACGATCTCCTGGGTCGCCGCGCCCTGCTCCTCGACGGCCGCGGCGATCGAGGTCGCCACGCCCGAGATCTCCTCGATCCGGGCGGTGATCCCGCTGATCGCGCCGACCGCCTGGCCGGTCGAGGCCTGGATCGCCGCGATCTGGCCGGTGATCTCCTCCGTCGCCTTCGCGGTCTGGCCGGCGAGCTCCTTCACTTCCGCCGCCACCACCGCGAAGCCGCGGCCGGCCGCACCCGCGCGGGCCGCCTCGATGGTGGCGTTCAGCGCCAGCAGGTTGGTCTGGGCGGCGATCGACGAGATCAGCCCGACCACGTCGCCGATGCGGGCGGTCGCCTCGGTGAGCGCCCGCACCTGCGCGGCGCTCTCGCCGGCCTCGGCGACGGCGGCGCCGGCGAGCCGCGCCGAGCCGTCGACCTGGCGGCCGATCTCCTGGACCGAGGCGCCGAGCTCCTCCGCCGCCGCGGCCACGGTGCCGACATTCGCGGCGGCCTGGGTCGCGGCCGCCGCGACGCTGCCCGACTGGCCGGCGGTCTCCTGCGCGGTGAGGGTCATGGTCTGGGCGGTGGCCTGCAGCTCGGTGGCGGAGGCCGTGACGGCGCCGACGATGCCGCCGACCGCCCGCTCGAAGGCGTCGGCCATCTCGCGCATCGCCTGGCGGCGCTGCGCCTCGGCCCCGGCCCGGGCGAGCGCGGTCTCCTCCTCGAGCTGGCGGGTGCGGACCAGGTTGTCGCGGAACACCGCCAGCGCGCCGGCCATCGCGCCGAGCTCGTCCCGGCGCCCGGCGCCGGGGATCGCGGTCGCGGCATCGCCCTCCGCGAGGCGGCGCATCGCCCCGGTCATCTCGCCGAGGGGCCGGACGATGCGGAGCAAGCAGAACAGCACCGCCGCGAGGGTGACGAGGACGGCGACCGCGAAGGTCGCCACGGTGATGCGGCTCGCCTCGGCCCGCTCGGCCCGGGCGGCCTCGCCCGCCTGGGTGCCGGCGGCGGCGTTGATCCCGACGAGCTTGCCGGCGGTGTCGATCGTCGACCGGTAGGTCGCGTTCATCGGGCCGCGGAAGAAGGCGTCGATCTCGGCTTGGGCGGGCAGCCCCTTGAGGCGGGTCCAGTCGGCCCGGAACGCCGCGATCTTCGCGGTCAGCTCGCCGAAGGTCTCCTGCTCGGCGGGCGAGCTGATCAGCGCGCGGTAGCGCGCCATCCGCTCGCCCAGAGCCGCATCCATCTCCGCGAAGCTCTTGGTGGAGAGCGCCTTCTCGGCCTCGTCGGCGGCGGTGATGAAGCGGAACTGCCAGAGCCGGGCGCGCATCACCAGGGCGTTGATCGCGTGGGCCTCGTTGATCGAGGGCATCGCGTCGTCGGCGAGCTTGGCGATGCGGGTCTCGATCGTATCGAGCTTCCACAGGGAGACGCCGCCCTGCGCCAGGGTCAGCAGCAGGAGGATCCCGAACAGCCCGGTCAGGCTGCTCTTCAGGGACATGCGCATGGAATGGATCGCCAGTGATCGAACAGAACAGGAGATCCCTGTTATCGCTCCGGCATCGCTAAAATTCTGTTAATGGATCCAAATCCCGCGATAAACAGATAACGTCGTATTACGGAGATGCTTGAACTCGCGAAGTGCCTGGCCGTCCCGCCATGACCCTGCGAAAGGGGCGGAGGATGCGCTGAGCCGCCGTCCCATGATCCCTCCGCCTGCCGCAAAGTCGGGCGCGGCGGGGCCGGCCGCCGCCCTCGGCCCCGCTCCTCTCTCTCCGACCTTTCGCCACTGGATTTCCGCCCCCGTCCCGTGCGACGCCGGGGATCCCCGGCCGGGATCGGCGCAGCCGCGAGCCGCCGGCCGTCCCTCGCGGCCGCGACACGAGAGCAGTGCCCGATCGCATCGCGATCGGGCACTGCTCTCGATTCTTGATTTTGTCGCATTTTCTTCGACGAACCGGTATCCACTTCGTCGGAAAATGCTCGAGAACGACCGGGAGAGACGCCGATGATGCCCGAACTGCGCGTGCTGTACTTCGAGGATTTGAGCGTCGGCCTGTCCGAGACGCTGTCCAAGACCATCGCGGCCTCCGACGTGGTCGGCTTCGCCGAGATCACCGGCGACCGCAACCCGATCCACCTCTCGGAGCACTTCGCCGCCCGCACGCCGTTCGGCACCCGCATCGCCCACGGCCTCTACACCGCCGGCCTGATCTCGGCGGTGCTCGGCACCCGCCTGCCCGGCCCCGGCGCGGTCTATATCAGCCAGAGCCTCAACTTCCGCGCGCCGGTGCGCATCGGCGACACCGTCGACGTCACCGTCGAGGTGGCCGAGCTGGTGCCGGAGCGCCGCCGCGCGCGGCTCACCTGCATCTGCGCCGTCAACGGCGAGACGGTGCTCGACGGCGAGGCCCTGGTGAAGGTGCCGACGAAGGCCGAGGCCGATCCGCTGGCCGCCCGCAAGGGGTGAGCCGAGGGATGCGAAGTCCGGGTTGATGGACGTCCGGGCCCGAGGTAGCCCGGACGGACGATGACCCCGATCCCGATCGACGACCCCGCCGACCCGCGTCTCTCCGCCTACACGCAGATGCGCGAGCGCGACCTCGTCGGCCGCGAGGGCCGCTTCATCGCCGAGGGCGAGGTGGTGCTGCGGGTGCTGCTCTCTGGCCGCGCCCGGTTCCGGATCGAGTCTGTCCTGCTCTCGCCCGAGCGCCTGCCCGGGCTGGCGCCGGCGCTCGACGGCCTCGACGCGCCGGTCTACCTCGCCGCCAAGGGCGTGATGGGGGCGGTGGCGGGCTTTCCGATCCATCGCGGCGTGCTGGCGGTGGGCCTGCGCGGGTCCGAGCCCTCGCCGGACGCCCTGGTGCCGGCGGGCCCGGCCCTGCTCGTCGGCCTCGTGGGCCTGGCCAACCACGACAATGTCGGCGGCATCTTCCGCAATGCCGCCGCCTTCGGGGCCGACGCATTGCTCCTCGACGGCGAGACCTGCGACCCGCTCTACCGCAAGGCGATCCGGGTCTCGGCCGGCACCAGCCTGACGCTGCCCTTCGCCCGGGTGCCGACCGGCGACGACCTTCTGGCCCTGTGCGGGCGCCATGAACTCGTCCCGGTCGCCCTCTCGCCGCGGGGCGAGGGCATCACGACCCTGCCGCCCCTGCCCCGCGCGCTGCTGCTGCTCGGTACCGAAGGGCCCGGCCTGCCCGAGGCGCTGATGGCCCGCGCCCGCCGGGTGGCGATCCCGATGGCACCGGGGGTCGATTCGCTCAACGTCGCGGTGGCGGGGGCGGTGGCCCTGCACCGGCTCGGCGGGGGGCGGCTGGCAGGAAGCTAAGCGGATTTCGCGAAAATTTTAACCGGCTTTGCGACGAAAATCTGCAGCGAAACAAGAACATAAGCGGACGAAGCGTTGGCCTGCCAACGCAAGTCTGCTTAATCTGGCAGCAGCAAGGATCGCCCGGCATAGAGCAGCCGCAGGATGATCACCGCATCCTCGTTCACCGTGAACGCAATCGTGATACGGCGCTCGAAACTCGTGATGCGCAGGCCGGGCCGGATATGATCGCTGCGAGTACCACGCTCCGGGAACTCGCCGAACGAGAGCACGTAGCGATCAAGGCGAGTCGTGTAGGCATCCGCGATGACAGGTCCCGCGTTGTCGGCGATGTAGGAATAGAGATCGTCGAAATCCGCCCGCGCTTGGGTCGAGAACAGGACCCGGCGCGCCATCAGACTTTGCCGGTTCCGGCCTTCCGTGCTTGGTAGCGGCGGGCCGCGCCACCCAGAACTTCATCGGCCGGCACCAAGGTTTCCGTTCCGGCGGCCACCCGATCGAAGACCGGGGCGACATCCTCGCGCAGCCAGCGCTCCACCGCTGCGTCGCGGGCCTGGAGGGCCCGCAGACCATCGCGGATAACCTCACTCTCGGTCGCGTATTCTCCCGATGCAACCTTGTCCTTAACCATCTGCGCCATCTCATGGGGCAGGGTGATGCTGAGTGCTTGGGTGGTTCGCATGGCGCGTATCCTCTGAGGCAAGCGTACCACGGAATACGATTCAATCCTACGACCATCCACGGGCGGCCAGTCATGGCGCATCGGCCAGCGAACGAGGGCGGCCTCCGGGACGTCGCGCTGTCGCTGCACTCGACCGACCAAGGCGGGTCCGGGGCACGACCGGACAGCATCTCGCCGCTCCTCTGCCCCGCCACACCCCGGAAAATATCCACACCCGCCCCCACCGCGACAATGCGCAGCCATTGCCGGCTCACCGCCGCGCACCACAACTAGGCCGTATGCACGGGCGCCCGTCGTCGGGTCAGGCAGGAGGTGGAGCGTTGTTTCAGCCGCGGGATGGGTACCGCACCCTGTCGGGGCGGCGGGCGGTGGTGGTCGGGGCGGGGCCGGGCGGTCTCGCGGTGGCGCTGATGCTCGCCCGCGACGGCGTGCAGGTGACGGTGATCGAGAAGGAGGGTACCGTCGGCGGGCGCACCCGCACGGTCACGGCGCCGGGCGGCTACAAGTTCGACATCGGGCCGACCTTCTTCCTCTATCCGCGCATCCTGGCCGACATCTTCGAATCCTGCGGCGAGCGGCTGGAGGACCACCTCACCCTCGAGCGGCTCGATCCCCAGTACCACCTCGTCTTCGAGGGCGGCGGCGAGATCCGGGCGACGCCGGACGTGGACCGTCTCGAGGCCGAGATCGCCCGCATCGCGCCCCTCGACGCGAAGAACGTGCGCCGCTTCCTCAACGACAACCGCCACAAGCTCGCGGCCTTCATCCCGGTGCTGCAGCAGGCCTGCGACTCGCTGCGCAGCTTCGTCTCCCCGGCGATGCTGGCGGCCCTGCCGCTGCTGCGCCCGCACGCCACCGTCGACCGCGACCTGTCGCGCTACTTCAAGGACCCGCGGGTCCGCCTCGCTTTCTCGTTCCAGACGAAATACCTCGGGATGTCGCCGTTCCGGTGCCCGAGCCTGTTCACCATCCTGAGCTTCCTCGAATACGAGCACGGGGTCTATCACCCGGTAGGCGGCTGCGGCGCGGTCTCCGAGGCGATGGCCGGGCTCGCCCGCCGCATGGGCGTCGAGATCAGGCTCGGCACCGCCGTCGACCGGGTGCTGTTCGAGGGCAAGCGGGCCGTCGGGGTCGAGGTCGGGGGCGAGCGCATCGCCGCCGACGCGGTCGTCATCAACGGCGACTTCGCCAAGGTCGTGCCCGAGCTGGTGCCGGAAGCGCGCCGGCCGCGCTGGCGGGACGCCAAGGTGGAGAAGGCCCGCCTCTCCTGCTCGACCTACATGCTCTATCTCGGCATCGAGGGATCGATGCCCGAGAGCCTCGGCCACCACACCATCCTCCTGTCGGAGGATTACGCCCGCAACATCCGCGAGGTCTCCGATGGGGTGCTGCCGATGCAGCCCTCGATCTACGTCCAGCATGCCGGCTACACCGACGGCGGCATGGCGCCCCCGGGCCATACCAGCCTCTACGTGCTGGTGCCGGTGCCGAACCTGCGCGCCGGGATCGACTGGGCGAGCGTCGGCCCGTCCTACCGCGCCCTGGTGCTCAAGCGGCTGGAGAAGCTCGGGCTCCACGACATCGAGTCGCGCATCCGCTACGAGCGCGTGGTCGACCCGACCCAGTGGCGCGACGAGTTCGCGGTCCACGAGGGCGCGACCTTCAACCTGTCGCACGATCTCGGCCAGATGCTCTACTTCCGGCCCCACAACCGCTTCGGGCCCGGGCTCTACCTCGTCGGCGGCGGCACCCATCCGGGCTCCGGCCTGCCGGTGATCTACGAGGGCGCCCGCATCACCGCGCGGCTGATGGCCGAGGACCTGGCCCTGCAGAAGGTGCCCTCCCGCGGCATGCCGCTCAGCCCCGCCCCGAGCCTCGGAGAGGCCTCGTGAGGGGCCCGGAGCATTGTCCGACGAAGTGGATGCCGGTTCGTCGCAGACAAGGCGGCACAATCAAAGGGCGAGGACAGCGTCCGAGAGCAACGCGATCGGACGCTGTCCTCGCCGTCGCCGCCCTCCTCGCCGTGCTGGCCGCGCCGGCGGCGGCGGCGAGCCTCTCGGTCGAGGTCGACGGGGTCGAGCCGGGGGCCGGCCGGGTCTTCGTCGCGCTCTGCACCGGGTCGCTCGCCGAGGAATCCTGCCGCATCGGCCAGAGCGGCCCGGCCGTGGCCCAGAGCCTGCGCTTCGGCTTCTCCGACGTGCCGCCGGGCACCTACGCGGTGGCGGCGTTCCAGGATCTCGACGGCGACGGCCGCCTCGGCCGCACGGGCTTGGGCCTGCCGACCGAGCCCTACGGCTTCTCGAACGGCGCCGGCCGCCGCGGCCGCCCGGACTTCTCCGCCGCCGCCTTCCGCCTCGCGGAGCCCGGCACCGCCCTGCGGGTGCGGCTCACCCGCGCCCTGCCGGCGCGGTAGGCGCCGGGCTGAACATGCCCCGCCGACGGCACTCCCTCGGAATGCCGCAAAGCTCTGCTGGTCTGACGGCATGATGCCCGATCCAGCGGCGCGCGTCCGCGACCTCGCCTTCTCGTATCGCAACCGCCGGGTCCTCGATCGCGTCGACCTCACTCTGGCGCGGGGCGAGACCGTCGCGTTGCTCGGCCCCAACGGCGCGGGCAAGACCTCGCTGATGCGGCTGCTCGCCGGCCGCCTCGTCCCGGACGGCGGCAGCGTGCGGGTGTCGGGCGGCGATCCCGCGCGCGAGGCCGGGGTGCGGCGTGCCATCGCCTGGGTGCCGCAGGAGATCGCCCTCTATCCGCGCCTGACCGTGCGCGAGAACCTCGAAGTGTTCGCCCGCCTCGCCGGCCTGCCCCGGCCGGCGCGGGAGCCGGCGGTGGTCCGGGCGCTGGCGCGGGCGGGGCTCGAGGCGGTGGCGGGCCGCCTCGTCGGGGTGCTCTCCGGCGGCTACCAGCGCCGGGCCAACATCGCGGTGGCGCTGCTCGCCGAGCCCGCCCTCGTCCTCCTCGACGAGCCGACGCAAGGGGTCGACCAGGCCGCCCGGGCGGCGATCCACGCCGTGCTCGAAGGCCTGCCCGCGCGCGGGGCCGCCCTGCTGATCGCCACCCACGATTTCGCCGAGGCCGAGCGCCTGGCCGACCGAGTCCTGGTGCTCCAGGACGGCGCTCTCCGCCTCGACGGGCGCCTCGCCGACCTGCTCGCCGGCCTGCGGGCCGGCCCCCCCGAGCACGAGGTGGCGCTCGCCGAGGCCGCCGGCCCGGCCGCCGCCGCCGCTTTGCGCCAGGCGGGCTTCCATCCGGCCTCCCCTCTGACGTGGCGGGCGACCTGGCGCGCCGGCGACGCGGTGGCGGGCGGGCGCGACGGCGCGGCCCTGCTGGCGCACTTGCGCCGCCACGGCGTGCCGGTGCGGGAGATCCGGGTGCGCGAGCCGGGCCTCGATGGACTCTACCGCGACGTGACGGCGGGAGAGCCGCCCGGCGGTCCCGTCCCCGCCCCCGCCGAGGTCCCCGCATGATCGTCGCCGCGTTCCGGGTGATGCTGCTCACCCTGTGGCGCGACCGCGCCGCCCTGGTGATGGCCTTCGTGCTGCCCACCGTGATCTTCTGCGTCTTCGCGGCGATCTTCTCCGGCGCCGTCGGCGAGCGGATCCGCATCCAGGTCGGGCTCCTCGACCAGGCCCGCACCGCCACGACCGGCCGCCTCGTGACCGCGCTCCAGGCCGATCCGGCCCTGCGCATCGCGCTCCTCGACGGCGATCCCGTGGCGGCGGTGCGCCGGGGCGAGGTCGACGTGGCGTTGGTGCTGCGCGGCGACCTCGCGGCGGGAAGCGGCACCAGCGACGCGCCGATCCTCGTCGTCGAGAGCCCGGCCCGGGCGCTGGCCACCCCGATCGCGCTCGGCCAGGTGCAACGGGTGCTCAACGAGGCGCTGCCCGACGTGGTCCTGTCGCGGGTCGTCGCCGACGTCGAGCGCACCGGCAAGATCGGCCCGGACGAGCGCGCCTTCCTCGACAAGGCCTTCGCCGAGAGCCGCGAGAAGCGCGAGGCCTTCTCCTTCGGCGCCCTGGTGGCGCGCGTCTCGACGGCGGAGGGGCACGGCGGAAACGCCCGGGTCGCCTACTATGCCGGGGCGATCGCGGCGGTGTTCCTGCTGTTTGCCGCCATGCAGGGCGCCCTGTCGCTCGTCGAGGAGCGCCAGTCCGGCCTCGCCGACCGCCTCGCCGCCGCCCCCGGCGGCCTGCCGGTGGTGGTGCTCGGGAAGTTCCTGTTCCTGGTGCTCCAGGGTGTCGTGCAGGGGGCGCTGATCTTCGGGGCGGCGGCGCTCCTCTACGGCGTCTCGGTCGGGCCGCACACCGTCTCGTGGTTCATCACCGGGGTGCTGGTCGCCGCCATGGCGGCGGGCCTGGGCCTCGCCGCCTGCGCGGCGGCGCGCACCCGCCAGCAGGCCCACCTCGTCTCGACCTTCGGGGTGCTGCTGCTCTCGGCGGTCGGCGGCAGCATGGTGCCGCGCTTCCTGATGCCGCCCTGGCTCCAGAGCCTCGGCTGGCTCACCCCCAACGCCTGGGCGATCGAGGCCTACCAGGCGGCGCTGGCCGAGGGCGCCGGCGCCGCCTGGCCGGCCTGGACGGTGCTGGCTCTGCTCGCCGTCGCGGGGCTCGGCACGGCGCTGGCGCTGACGGCGCGGCCGGCCCCCGGCCCGCCGCGGGCGTGAGGGGGCGATCGTGGACGCGATCGCCCGGCGCCTGTCAGACGACTTCCGATTGATCGCTCGGCGATTGCTGCGCAATCGCTTTCGCGATGCGGAAATCGGCTTCGCTCAGTCGCCGCGCGGGCTCGTGATACGCTTTCCGGAAGAAATCTTCCGGAAAGCGTATCAGCCCTTCAGCCGCTTGTTGCACTCGGAATAATAGCCGCCGCCCTTCTCGATCCAGTTCAGGCCGCCGTTGCCGGCGCCGCCGGCCGCCTTGTTGGCGTTGTACTGGTCGAGGCAGGTGTGCTGACGGGCGCTGCCGGCCGGCTCCTTGGCGTATTTCGGCGAGACGGCGGTGGGGAAGACCGCGCCGGCGGCCGGGGCGTGCTGGCCGGCCGGCGCCGCGGTGGCGGGAGCCTGGGCCGCAGAAGCCGCGGGAGCCTGGGCCGCGGGCTTGGCCGGGATGGCGGGCGGGTTCGGCGGCGGCGCCTGGTTCGGCCGCGCCGCGCCGGGGCCGAACGGGTTCGGGGCCGGCGCCGTCGTCTGGGCGTGGGCCGGGGCGGCGAGCGCGCCGAGAAGGAGCAGGGAGGCGAGGGAGAGGCGCATCGTCGATCGATCGGGTGTCCGGATTCGGATGGCCCCAGCTTAGCAGCACCGCGGCCCCGGGGCGACACCTGCCTCTGCGGGAACCTTGCCGCAGCGGGAACCCGTGACGCTTACGCCTTGCGGGGGAGGCCTCTCCCTTTTGCGGCGCTCCGCCGGAGCGCTGGGGCAGTTAAGCAGGGCGCCGGCCCCGATCCGGGAGTGGGACGACCGATGCTGATCGCCGCCAGCGCCCTCCTGATCCTCTTCGCCTGGTTCGCCGGGCCGCGGCGCTTCGTCGAGGCGGTGCTGCTGACGCGCTCGGCCCTCGATCCGATCTTCAATCTGACCAAGGTCGGCGGCCTCGAGGACATGGGCGTCGGCGCGGCGGTGAACCTCGCGGTGCTGGTGGTGGCCGTCGCCTGCGTGGCGACCCGGCCCCGGGTGAGACCGGGCCCCACCGCAATCCTGTGGCTGCCGCTGCTCCTGGTCTGCCTGGTCTCCTCGCGCGTCGCGCCGGATCCGGGCGCCGCGATCCGGCTCGTGATGCTGCTGGCGACCCACGCCGCCTTCTGCCTCCTGGCCTTCTACTTCGTGCGCGACCTCGCCGACCTGCGCCGCTTCCTGCTGATCATCGTCGCCGGCTCGATCGCCCCGACGCTCTATGCGGGGTTGCAGCTCGCCCTGGGCTGGGCGGAGTTCGGCGAGGACGGCACCCGGGTCTACAGCAGCTTCCCGCACCCCAACATCTACGCCTTCTACCTGATGACGATCCTGGCGGTCGTCCTGACGCTGCTGACGGGCAAAGGATCCGGCCAGGGCTCGGGCAAGGGTTCGGGCAAGGACTCGGGCAAGGGTTTCGTCCTGTCGCCGCGGCTGCGCCGGGCGCTGGTGCTCTACGTCCCGGTCCTGCTCGGGCTGATCCTGCTCACCAAGACCCGCAGCGCCTGGGCCGGCGCCGGCCTGATCCTGCTCACCCACGGGCTCCTCTTCGACCGGCGCACCCTGCTCTACTTCCTGAGCCTGCCGGTGGCGCTGCTGGCGGTGCCGGAACTCGCCGAGCGCCTCGCCGACCTGCAGCAGGGCAACACCATGGACGCCTACGAGAAGCTGAACTCGTACGCCTTCCGGATGCTGCTGTGGCAGGGCGCCATGACCTGGTTCTGGGAGCGGCCGCTCTTCGGCTGGGGCCTGTCGAGCTTCGGGCACTACGTCGCGCAGTTCTTCCCGCTGCCGCTCGAGAACGACACCATCGATTCGCACAGCGTCTACGTGCAGTTCCTGTTCGAGACCGGGGTGATCGGCTTCCTGGCCTATCTCTGGCTCTACGTCCGGGTGATCACCCTGACGGGCAGGCTGATCCTCCGCGGCGAGCGCTGGGCCTGGATGATCCTGGCGATGACGGTCGGCTACCTGTCGATGGCGTATTCGGACAACATGCTCTACTATCTGGTGCCGACCTGGTACATGTGGTTCGTCCTCGGCGGCGCCTGCGCGGTGCTGGGGCAGCGCCGGGCGGTGCATCGGCGGCGGCCGGTGGCGCTGCCGGCCTGAGAACCCTGGAGCATCACCCGATCGCGTTGCGATCGGGTGATGCTCCAAGTTTTTGATTTTGCAGCATTTTCTGCGACGAACCGGCATCCACTTCGTCGGAAGATGCTTCAGCCCATCCCGCCTCAGCGCAGGTGGAAGGCGATCCAGAGCACCGCGACGGCGACGAATCCGGCGACGAGCCAGCGCACCAGCTGCGCGACGAGGCGCTTCCCGGCCGGCGTCACCGGTCCCTCACTCGGACGAGCGCAGGGCGGCCGCGCCCGCGATGATGGTGGCGAGCGCGGCGGAGCCCAGGCCGTCCTGCAGGGCCCGCACGGGCTCGTCCGGCATCGCCAGCCACCACAGGGCGGCCGTGGCCGCGACGCACACGGCGATGGCGCCGAGGATTCCCCGCTCGATCGCGCTCAAGACCCGTCTCCGCTCTTCGGGCGCGGTCAAGCGCCCCTCGTCCCGCCCGGGTCCCCTACGCCAAGCCGGGCGGCTTGGACAGCGCCTCCCGGCGGTCCCGGCCGGATGGCGCGGGGCCTGACGCCCGGCTGCAACGGTCGCGTCCCCGATACCGGCTCCTCACCTCCGCCCCGGTTCCTCGGCGTCCGCTCCGGATTGAATTCCCCCACGGCATGATGAAGTTCAACCGCAGATGATTCGGCCCTGCCGGAGCATCGTGCCCTGGAAGCCGGCCCGGAGGGGGCGCGGCGGGCCGCGGAGACGGTGATGGCGAAGCCCCTGGTCGTCGAGATTCCCCACCAGATCGGCCGCGCCGAGGCGCGCCGGCGGATCGAGGCCCGCCTGGGCCAGGGCCGGGAGCTCGTCCAGAAGGCCGGCCTCACGATGCAGGATCCGGTCTGGGACGGCGACACTCTCGCCTTCGTGGTCGGCGCCATGGGCCAGACGGTCAGCGGCACCATCGCGGTCGAGGATCGGGCCGCCCGGGTCGAGGTCCGCCTGCCGCTCTTGCTCGGGGTCTTCTCGGCCAAGGTGCGCGAGGTCATCGCCGAGAAGGGCGGGGAACTCCTGGCGGCCTGAACGCTGCGTCCCGCGGCCCGAACGGGCCGTCCGGCCTTGATGGAATCCTGATATCGCGGCCCGGCGGGCCGCCTCGCTTTCCCCCGTCCCCGGTCGCAGAGACCCCCGGTCGAGAGGCGTCGCCGGGGAAACGCGATGGATGGGATTGACGACCGGTGCGCGCTGGCCGCGCCGACCGGGGTGCTGCGCCGCGTCCGGCCTCCGGGCGACGGGGCGTGGCGGCCGGCCCTGGCCCCCGTACACGCCGCCTGCCGGCGCTGCGGCTTCTCCGTCCACGGTTTCCTGAACGGCACCACCTGCGTGCTGCAAATCGACGGGCGGACGCTCCAGGCCGCCTGCGAGGCCGCCGGCAGCGAGGCTCACGCCTGCGCCGGCCTGCGCGAGGCGGTCCGGGCCGCGCGCCGCCCCTGATTCCGCCCGTCTTTATGCGGCCTTGATACCGCGCGCCCCGCGCCCCTCTCGAATCCCTATGCGTTCGGGTGGATCTCCAGGACCGGGACCGTGGCTCACGGTCCGGTTCGATGGCGGCGGCGCCCGTCACTCCCCGCGCCGCCCGACGGGGACACCCATGTTCGATTTCCTGATGCTGGCCGGTGGCTTGGGCTTCTTCGCCCTCTCCCTCGGCTACGCCGCCTTGTGCGAACGCCTGTGAGGAGGCCTGCGATGACCCTCGATTACGGGCTCGGCGGCCTGATGACCCTCGGGCTGCTCGCCTACCTCGCCTACGCCCTCGTGCGGCCCGAGCGGTTCTAGAGGAGGCACATTCCATGACTCTCTCGGGCTGGCTCCAGATCGCGCTGTTCTGCGCGATCGTCCTCGCCCTGGTGAAGCCGCTCGGTCTCTACATGACCCGGGTCTTCACCGGTGCGCGCACCCCCCTCTCGCCCGTCCTGCGCCCGGTCGAGCGCGGCCTCTATCGCCTCGCCGGCATCGACGAGGCCCACGAGCAGCACTGGCTGGCCTATGCCGGCGCGATGCTGGTCTTCCACGCCGCCGGCTTCGTGCTGCTGTACGGGATCCTGCGGCTCCAGGGCCTCCTGCCGTTCAACCCCGCCGACCAGGGCGCGGTGGCCCCCGACCTCGCCTTCAACACGGCGGTCAGCTTCGTCACCAACACCAACTGGCAGAATTACGGCGGCGAGAGCACGCTCTCCTACCTGTCGCAGATGCTGGGGCTGACGCACCAGAACTTCCTCTCGGCGGCGACCGGCATCGCGCTGGCCGTGGCGCTGATCCGGGGCTTTGCCCGGGCGTCGGTCCGCACGGTGGGCTCGTTCTGGGTCGATCTCACCCGCTGCACCCTCTACGTGCTGCTGCCGCTCTGCATCCTCTACACCCTGTTCCTGGTCTGGCAGGGCGTGCCGCAGACCCTCGCGCCCTACGCCGAGGCCACGACGCTCGAGGGCGGAAAGCAGACGATCGCCCTCGGCCCCGTGGCGAGCCAGGTCGCGATCAAGATGCTCGGCACCAATGGCGGCGGCTTCTTCAACGCCAACGCCGCCCACCCGTTCGAGAACCCGACTGCGCTCTCGAACCTGATCCAGATGGTGTCGATCTTCGGCTTGGGCGCGGCGCTCACCAACGTGTTCGGCCGCATGGTCGGCGACGAGCGCCAGGGCTGGGCGATCCTCGCCGCGATGGGTGTGCTGTTCCTCGCCGGCACCGCGGTCACCTACGGGGCGGAGGGCGCGGGCAACCCGCTCCTGAACGCGCTGGGGCTCCAGGGCGGCAACCTCGAGGGCAAGGAGCTGCGCTTCGGCATTCCCGGCTCGGCCCTGTTCGCGGTGGTGACGACGGCCGCCTCCTGCGGCGCGGTCAACGCCATGCACGACGCCTTCACGGCGCTCGGCGGCCTGATCCCGCTCGTCAACATGCAGCTCGGCGAGATCATCGTCGGCGGCGTCGGCGCCGGGCTCTACGGCATGCTGGTCTTCGTGGTGGTGGCGATCTTCGTCGCCGGGCTGATGGTCGGGCGCACGCCGGAATATCTCGGCAAGAAGATCGAGGCGCGCGAGGTCAAGATGGCGATGCTCGCCATCCTCTGCCTGCCGCTGATGATGCTCGGCTTCACCGCGCTCGCCACCGTGCTGCCGGCGGGCCTCGCTGGACCCGCCAATGCCGGCCCGCACGGCTTCTCGGAGATCCTCTACGCCTTCACCTCGGCGGCGGCGAACAACGGCTCGGCCTTCGCGGGACTGTCCGGCAACACCCCGTTCTACAACCTGACCCTCGGGGCCGGGATGCTGGTCGGGCGGTTCTTCGTCATCATCCCGGCGCTCGCCATCGCCGGCTCGCTCGCGGCGAAGAAGACGGTGCCGGCCTCCGCCGGGACCCTCCCGACCCATGGCGGGCTGTTCGTCGGGCTCCTCGTCGGGGTGATCCTGATCGTCGGCGGCCTGACCTTCTTCCCGTCGCTGGCGCTCGGGCCGATCGTCGAGCACCTGGCGGGCGCGGCCGGCCAGACCTTCGCGGCGGCGGGGGGCTGACCATGACCTCCGCTCACGCCGCCCGCCTCCGCCGCGGGCTCTCCCGGCACCGGCCGCGCTCCGGCCCGCGCCCCGACCGGTCGCTCTTGCGACCCTGCGACATCGTCCTGGCGCTCACCGGCCTGGCTCTCCTCGGCTCCGGCGCGCTCTGGGCGGCGATCATGCTCGGTGGCGCGGCGCTGGCGCCGTGAGATCAGCAGCATCGGCAAAGAGTACCCACGCCCACTCCTGAAACCCTCCGCGTCATCCCGGGGCTCGCCGCAAGGCGAGAGCCCGGGATCCAGAAGCACAGGTGGTGAAAGGTCAAGCGGAACGCCTTCCGCTCTGTCCTGACAGACCTGCGGTTCTGGATTCCGGGCTCCGCTGCGCGGCCCCGGAATGACCCGGAGGGTGTCAGGGTCATGTGAGCGAACCTCGAAGTACTTCCCATTCCCGCCTCATCCGGATCGCAAGGATCATGGCCCAGTCCCAAAAATCCTCTCTCCTCAGCGCCGCCCTGATCGGGCCGGCCTGCCTCGGCGCGGTCACCAAGCTCGACCCGCGCCAGATGGTGAAGAACCCTGTCATGTTCGTGGTCGAGGTCGTGGCGGCCTTCACCACGATCCTGTTCCTCCGCGACCTCGTCACCGGCGGCCAGGACCTGTTCTTCACCGGCCAGATCATCCTCTGGCTGTGGTTCACCGTGCTGTTCGCCAACTTCGCCGAGGCGGTGGCGGAAGGGCGCGGCAAGGCGCAGGCCGATTCCCTGCGCCGCACCCGCACCGAGACCACCGCGAAGCTGCTCGCCGGCCCCGCCGCCGCGCCCGGCGGTCCGCGCGAGGGCTACGAGACCGTGCCCGGCGCCGGCCTCAAGGTCGGCGACGTGGTGCTGGTCGAGGCCGGCGACGTGATCCCGTCGGACGGCGAGGTGATCGAGGGCATCGCCTCGGTCAACGAGGCGGCGATCACCGGCGAATCCGCTCCCGTCATCCGCGAATCCGGCGGCGACCGCTCGGCGGTGACCGGCGGCACGCAGGTGCTGTCCGACTGGATCCGGGTGCGGATCACGGCCGCCGCCGGCTCGACCTTCATCGACCGGATGATCGCGCTGGTCGAGGGCGCCTCCCGGCAGAAGACCCCCAACGAGATCGCCCTCAACATCCTGCTCGCCGGCCTCACCATCGTGTTCGTCTTCGCGGTCGGCTCGATCCCGAGCTTTTCCGCTTACGCCGGCGGCGCGATCCCGCTCGCCGTCCTGGTGGCGCTCTTCGTCACCCTGATCCCGACCACGATCGGCGCGCTGCTCTCGGCGATCGGCATCGCCGGCATGGACCGGCTGGTGCGGTTCAACGTGCTCGCCATGTCGGGCCGCGCCGTCGAGGCGGCGGGCGACGTCGACACGCTGCTCCTCGACAAGACCGGCACGATCACGCTCGGCAACCGCCAGGCGACGGAGTTCCGCCCGGTCCGCGGCGTCACCGCCGGCACGCTGGCGGATGCGGCGCAGCTCGCCTCGCTGGCCGACGAGACGCCGGAGGGCCGCTCGATCGTGGTGCTCGCCAAGGAGGCCCACGGCATCCGCGCCCGCGACATGGGAAGCCTCGCCGCCACCTTCGTGCCCTTCACCGCCCAGTCGCGGATGTCGGGCATCGACATCGACGGGTCGTCGATCCGCAAGGGCGCGGTCGAGGCGGTGATCGCGAGCCTGGATTCCGCCCCGGTGCCGGTCGGCGCCGGCAGCGCGGCCCGGGTACTGCAACCCCGCCTCGATCCGGCGGCGGCCCAGGAGGTGCGGGCCATCGCCGAGGAGATCGCCAAGGCCGGCGGCACGCCGCTGGCGGTGGCCCGCGACGGCAAGCTCCTCGGGGTCGTGCACCTCAAGGACATCGTCAAGGGCGGCATCCGCGAGCGCTTCGCGGAACTCCGCCGGATGGGCATCCGCACGGTGATGATCACCGGCGACAACCCGATGACCGCCGCCGCCATCGCGGCGGAGGCCGGCGTCGACGACTTCCTCGCGCAAGCCACCCCCGAGGACAAGCTGGCGCTGATCAGGCGCGAGCAGGCGCAGGGCAAGCTCGTGGCGATGTGCGGCGACGGCACCAACGACGCCCCGGCTTTGGCCCAGGCCGATGTCGGCGTGGCGATGAACACCGGCACGGTGGCGGCCCGCGAGGCCGGCAACATGGTCGACCTCGATTCCGACCCGACCAAGCTCATCGAGATCGTCGAGATCGGCAAGCAGCTGCTGATGACCCGCGGCGCGCTCACCACCTTCTCGATCGCCAACGACGTGGCGAAGTACTTCGCCATCATCCCGGCGATGTTCGTCGGGCTCTATCCGCAGCTCCAGGCCCTCAACGTGATGGGGCTGGCCTCGCCGCAGAGCGCGATCCTGTCGGCGATCATCTTCAACGCGCTGATCATCGTGGCGCTGATCCCGCTCGCCTTGCGCGGGGTGAGCTACCGCGCCGTCGGCGCCGCCGCGTTGCTGCGGCGCAACCTCCTGATCTATGGTCTCGGCGGGATCGTGGTGCCGTTCGCCGGCATCAAGGTGATCGACCTCGCCGTGAGCGCCCTCCACCTTGCTTGACAAGACTCTGGCCTGATTGGACACCGCCATGCTCCGGCACCTCCGCCCTGCCCTCGTGCTCCTCACCGGCCTGACCCTGGTCACCGGCCTCGCCTACCCGCTCGCCATGACCGGGATCGCCGGACGACTGTTTCCGGCGCAAGCCGAGGGCAGCCTCCTCCGCGCTCCCGACGGCACGCTGATCGGCTCCGCCCTCATCGGGCAGAGCTTCACCAGCGCGCGCTACTTCCACGGCCGCCCCTCGGCGACCGTGGCGCCCGACCCGGCGGATTCCGCGAAGACGGTGGCTTCGCCCTACAACGCCGCCAATTCCGGCGGCGCCAACCTCGGCCCCACCAACCCCGCGCTGATCGACCGGGTGAAGGCCGACATCGCGACGCTCAAGGCCGAGAACCCCGCCGACCCGGTGCCGCAGGACCTCGTCACCACCTCGGGGTCGGGCCTCGACCCCGACGTCTCGCCCGAGGCCGCCCTGTTCCAGGTGCCCCGGGTGGCGAAGGCCCGCGGCGTCTCCGAGGATGTGTTGCGCGCCCTCGTCGCCGGGCAGATCCGGGAGCCGAGCCTCGGCATCCTCGGCGAGCGCCGGGTCAACGTCCTCGCCCTCAACCGCGCCCTCGACGCGCAGGGTCGATGAGGGAGGGGCGGCCCTCGCCCGACGCCCTCCTGGCGCAGGCGCGCCGGGAGGCGCCCGGGCGCGGGCGCCTGAAAATCTTCCTCGGGGCGGCGCCGGGGGTCGGCAAGACCTACGAGATGCTGACCACGGCGCATGCGCGCCTGCGCGAAGGCGTCGACGTGGTGGTGGGCGTGGTCGAGACCCACGGCCGGCCCGAGACCGAGGCCCTGGTCGCCGGGCTCGAGGTGCTGCCGCGCCGCGCCGCGCCGTATGGCGGCGCCGCGCTCGCCGAGATGGATCTCGACGGGCTCATCGCCCGCAAGCCGAAGCTCGCCCTCGTCGACGAGCTCGCCCACACCAAC
This sequence comes from Methylobacterium sp. 174MFSha1.1, assembly GCF_900116815.1. Lineage (NCBI taxonomy): Bacteria > Pseudomonadati > Pseudomonadota > Alphaproteobacteria > Hyphomicrobiales > Methylobacteriaceae > Methylobacterium > Methylobacterium sp. 174MFSha1.1. The sequence continues at coordinate 229,912 of NZ_FPCB01000005.1, forward strand.
GCCCCGGGCTCGCGCCACCCCAAGCGCTACCTCGACGTCGAGGAGCTGCTCCAGGCCGGCATCGACGTCCACACCACCCTCAACATCCAGCACGTCGAGAGCCTGAACGACGTGGTGGCGCAGATCACCCGGATCCGGGTGCGCGAGACGGTGCCGGATTCGATCCTCGACCGGGCCGACGACATCGAGGTGATCGACCTCTCCCCCGGCGACCTGATCCAGCGCCTGCAGGAGGGCAAGGTCTACCTGCCGCACCAGGCCGAGCGGGCGCTCAAGCACTATTTCTCCCCCGGCAACCTCACGGCGCTCCGCGAACTGGCGCTCCGCCGCACCGCCCAGCAGGTCGACGACCAGCTCGTCACCCACATGCGCGCCCACGCCATCCCCGGCCCCTGGGCGGCGGGCGAGCGGGTGCTGGTCTGCGTCAGCGAGGATCCGCGCTCCGCCGGCCTCGTGCGCTACGCCAAGCGCCTCGCCGACCGGCTGCGGGCGCCGTTCACGGCGCTCACCATCGAGAGCCGGCGCAGCGCCCAGTTGAGCGAGGCCGAGCGCGACCGCATCGCCGACACCCTGCGGCTCGCCGAGCGCTTGGGGGGAGAGACCGCGACCCTGCCGAGCCAGGGCCGCATCGCCGACGACGTGGTGGGCTTCGCCCGCGAGCACAACGCCACCCACGTGGTGATCGGCAAGTCGACCCGCTCGCGCTGGTTCGAGCTTCTGAACGGCTCGGTGGTGCACGACCTCCTGCGCCGCTCCGGCCCGATCAGCGTCCACGTCGTGGCGGGCGAGGAGGTCGCAGGCGAACCCGCCGCCCACAAGGGCGTGCCCACCGCCGCCCCGCCCCGGCCGAGCCTCCTGCCCTACGCGGCGGCGCTCGCGGCGGTCGCCGCCGCCCTGGGCCTCGGTCTCGCGCTGCAATCCTCCCTCGGCCACGAGAGCACCGATCTCGTCTTCCTCACCGCCGTCGTGGCGGTGGCGGTGCGCTTCGGGCTGTATCCGTCGCTCGCCGCGGTCGTGGCCTCGTCGCTCGCCTACAACTTCTTCTTCCTGCCGCCGCTCTACACCTTCACCATCGCCGATCCGACCAACGTCGTCGCCTTGTTCTTCTTCACCCTGGTGGCGGTGGTGGTCTCGAACCTCGCCGCCCGGGTGCGGGCCGAGGCGACGATCTCGCGCACGCGCAGCAAGGCCACGGAGGCGCTCTACGGATTCTCGCGCAAGCTCGCGGGCTGCGGCACCCTCGACGACGTGCTGTGGGCCACCGCCTACCAGATCGCCCTGATGCTGCGCCTGCGGGTGGTGCTGCTGCTGCCGGACAACGGCAGCGTCACCGTGATGGCGGGCTATCCGCCGGAGGACTTCCTCGACGAGGCCGACCTGGCGGCCGCCAAGTGGACCTTCGACCACGGCCGCCCGGCCGGCCGCGGCGCCGACACCCTGCCGGGGGCGAAACGCCTGTTCCTGCCCCTGCGCACCGGCCGCGGCATGGTCGGGGTGGTGGGGCTCGACGGCGACAAGCCGGGGCCGCTCCTCACCCCCGACCAGCGCCGCCTCCTCGACGCGCTCGCCGACCAGGGCGCGCTCGCCATCGAGCGGGTCCACCTCGTCGAGGATCTCGACCGCGCCCGGCGCTCGGCCGAGACCGACCGCCTGCGCCAGGCCCTGCTGTCGTCGCTCTCGCACGACCTCAAGACCCCGCTCGCCGCGGTGCTCGGCGCGGCCACGACCCTGCGCGACTTGCGCGACGCCCTCGACCCGGAGGCGACAGGAGACTTGCTCGCGACGATGATCGACGAGGCCGAGCGGCTGAACCGCTTCATCGCCAACCTGCTCGACATGACGAAGCTCGAATCCGGGGCGCTGGCCCCGAACCTCGCCCCCCACGATCTCGGGGAGATCGTCGGCACGGCGCTCGAGCGGGCGGCCAAGATCCTCGCGCACCACCGCGTCGCTCTGGTGCTGCGGCCCGGCCTGCCGAGCTTAAGCCTCGACGCGGTGCTGATGGAGCAGGTGCTGTTCAACCTCCTCGACAACGCCGCCAAATACGCCCCCGAGGGCAGCCTGGTGCGGGTCGAGGGCTGGCGCGAGGGCGACGCGGTGGTCTTGCGGATCCTCGACGAGGGCGAGGGCATCCCGGCGGGCGACGAGGAGCGGATCTTCGACACCTTCTACCGGGTGAGGAAGACCGACCGGGTCCGGGCCGGAACGGGGTTGGGGCTTGCCATCTCCCGCGGCTTCGTCGAGGCGATGGGCGGGCGGATCACCGCCCGCAACCGGGGCGACGGTCCCGGGGCCGCCTTCACCCTGATCGTCCCGGTGCCCCGCGCCGCCCTGGAGGACGCCGCGTGAGCAACGACATCCGCATCCTGGTGATCGACGACGAGCCGCCGATCCGCCGGCTCCTGCGCGTGGGCCTCGGCAGCCAGGGCTATGCCGTGGCGGAGGCGCAAAACGGCCGCGCCGCCCTGGAGCTCGTCGAGCGGGAGGCCTTCGCCCTCGCGATCCTCGATCTCGGCCTGCCCGACATCAAGGGCCACGAGCTCCTGGCCCGGATCCGCGCGGCGAAGCCCGACCTGCCGGTGATCGTGCTGTCGAGCCGCGACGACGAGGCCGGCAAGGTCGAGGCGCTCGATCTCGGGGCGGACGACTACGTCACCAAGCCCTTCGGCATGAACGAGCTGCTCGCCCGGATGCGCAACGCGCTCCGCCACCAGCTCGCGGTGGCCGGCGAGCGCCCGGTCTTCCGGGTCGGCGAGCTCTCGGTCGACCTGGTGCGCCGGATCGTCCGGGTGGGCGAGCGCGAGGTCAAGCTGTCGCCGAAGGAGTACGACGTGCTGCGCCTGCTCGTGCACCATGCCGGCAAGGTGCTCACCCACGCCCACCTGCTGCGCGAGGTCTGGGGCACGGCGGCCGACCCGCAATATCTCCGGGTCTACGTGCGCCAGCTGCGGCAGAAGCTCGAACCCGAGCCCGAGCGCCCGCGCTACATCCTGACCGAGACCGGGGTGGGTTACCGGATGCGGGCGCCGGAGTGATACCAAATCCGGGAGATCACTTCCGGATTCGGTATCACAAGCCCACGCGGCGCCTGAGCGAAGCCGAAATCCGCATTGCGAAAGCGATCCGGCAGGATCGCCTGAAGCAATCAGTCGGATTTTGTATGAGGCGGCGCCTCGGCCGGGGCCTCCCCGGACCGGTCCGCCGGCTCCGGCTCGGCCGGCGGCGCGGCCCCGGGCGCGCGCCGCACCCAGGCGTCGAGGGCCCAGCCGATGCCGCGGCCGGCGACGGCCACGAAGGCCAGCGACCCGGCGAGGTGGAGGAAGAGCGGCGCATCCGACGGGACGGGCAACGGGGTGGGCAAGGTGGCGGCTCCCTGGTTTGCCGTACGAGACGACCGCCCCGGGCCGGCCGCCAGTGCTCCGGCGCCACAGCGCCCCGGGATAGGCCTGGGACGTGGCCGCCGCCCGAGGGGAGCGGCCCCGGCCCGGACGGCGGGTCGGTGGCGGCTGTGGCGGCGGTGCCTCGCTTCCGGGCGCCCGCGGGCGGCGGATGCGGGCTCGTCTTCCGCGAATCAGCGCGGCGCGACGGCCGAGTGCGACAAGGTTCTTTGAGACATGGCTCTCTGCGACAGGACCCCCGGCGACCAGGCCGCCTGTGTCCAAGCCCCCTGCGACGGCAGCCTGACGGTCGCCGCCAGGGTCGCGCAGCAGCGGACCGGCAGCGGGCAATCCTCCCCGGTGCCGCGGTGGCAGGCGCGGCGGGCCGGCAGGCCGGGCTCGACCTCGTCCGCCATCGCGGCCAGCAGCAGGTCCTCGTGATGGTATTCCAGGCCGAGCGACAGGCGAATGCCGCGCAGGACATTCCGCTCGTGGTCGGTCGGCAAGCCCTTCCGCTCGCGGGTCTCGATCAATGATGCCTGCCGAACCGCGCGATCGCACGTCGTCCCGATGTTGCATTGGACTTGGGTGAGCAACGCCCGCGCGTCCATCGTGCCCCCTGCACTGTCGCCCCCGCGGATCTGTGGCCGTCCGCGCTGTGGATAACCTGAGCCAGGTCGATGCGGCTGGGGAGGGGTATGACTGTTAGATGAAGGCGCGGCCGCTACGGCTGTGGCGGGCGGGTCACTCCCGGTCGCCAAGTCCGGCAGCCAAGTCCGGCAGCCAAGTCCGTCCCGCCCCACAAAAAGCCATGCTCGCCTGTTGTGTGACATCGACGGTTCGCAGAGCGCGAGAGCAGGATCCAATGACGCAGATTGCCGCCTTCCTGGTGTTCCTGGCCATGGGCGTGACCAACCTCCTGGCGGTGCAGGCCGGGCTGACCGCGGTGCTCGGCGTGCCGGTCCTCGTCGCCCTCGTGGTCGCGGTGCCGGTGTTCTACTTCCGCTTCGTCGGCTCGGCGGCGGGCATCGTCGGGGCGATCGTCGGCTGGCAGATGCCGGTGCCGCTGGCGGTGCTGCTGTTCTGCTGGCCGGTGCTGGTCTACGGCTTCCTGCGCGGCAGCGCCGAGGCCCGCAACATCCTCGCCCGTCGCGCGGCCTGAGCCTTCGGCACCCCCGCAGCTTTCAGCGCTGCCGCACCACGGCGACGAGGTAGCGGCAGGGCCGCGCGCTCCGGTTGGCGAAGGTGCAGTCGGCCGGCGCGCCGAGCGCCAGGCAGTCGCCGGGCTCGAGCACGTGGAGGGTATCTCCCTCCCGGAAGGTCAGGGTGCCGTCGAGCATCCAGATCATCTGGCGCAGGAAGGCGTAGGACGCCGCCGGATACGCGACCTCGGCGCCGGCCGGCAGCTCCACCTCAGTCAGGTCGAGGGGATGCTCCGCCACCAGGGGCGAGGCTTGCGGCGAGACCTGACGGCGGCGGTAGCCGGTCGCCGGATCGATCCAGACCGGCTGCGCCGCGGCGCGCGCGAGCTGGCCCGTCTCCCCCTCCGCCCGGGCCAGCAGGGTCGAGAGGGTGAGCCCGAACGCCCCCGAGAGCCGGCCGAGCAGCACCGCGGTCGGGCTCGCCTCGGCCCGTTCGACCTTGCTGATCATCGCCTTCGAGACGCCGGAGCGGGCCGCGAGCTCGCCGAGCGACCAGCCCCGCGCCTCGCGCTCCAGCCGCAGCCGGCGCGCGAGGCCGTCGGTGGGATCGGGCGCGGGCATCGTCATGCCGCCAGCCTATACGGCATTCGCGCGCGCCTCACCCGTGACGTTGGGGCAGAGGGCAAGGGGCGGGCGGCGTCATCCCCAGGTTTTTCGTCTAAGTCTTTGTCACGGACGCACTTTCCGTGAGAACGGGTGCATAGTGGCGCGATCGCGCCACGGGTGCGCGCAAGCGGGGCGGTGAAGCGTGCGGGACGGAAGCGGGCATCTGCGGCTCGGCTTGGCGGCGCTCGGTGCCGTCGCGATCCCGTTCGCGGTGATCGCGGCCCTCGATCCGCGCATCGGCCTGCTGCGGCCGCGGCCGGCCCAGGACGCGTCCAATGGAGCGGTCCGGGAGACGGTTCCGGGCTCGATCCCGGTGCCGGCGCGCCTGCCGGACCGGCCCGCGTCGGACGAGGGGCCGGCTCCCGACCGGCCCTGCCCGGTCTGCGCGGGGGCTCCCGTGGGCCCCCCGATCCGCGGCACGCTTCAGGATCCCGACATCCAGATCCCCGACGTGGCGGCCGAGCGCAGGGCCCAGCGCGAGCGGCTGATCGGCTGGACCGCCCATCCCGACCGGGTCTCGGGCTCGGCCGCCGCCCTCGACCTCGTCGGCCTCGTCTTCACCGTGCCGCGCGAGCCGGGCGCCGGCTACCGTCCCCTGGCGGTCGACCTCGCCGGCGCGCCCGACCGCGCCGTGGTGCTGGTGGCCGAGCAGCCGCTCTCCGTCGCGCTCACCACCGCCCCGCCGGACCGCGCCGGGGCCCTGGGGCTGGAATCGAGCGCCGCCTTCGCCCTCGCGGAGGGCCGCCCGGACCGGCTCGCGGGCTTCCGCGCCCTGCCCTACGGCGCCCCCGAGGTCGCGCCGGTGCTCGATCCCCTGCGCTTCGGGCCCGCCACCTTGCGCGCCTTCTGCGCCTCCCTGCGGCTCTGGGCGGTGCAGTTCGGCCTGCCGGCCGCGCGCACCCGCTACACGCTGATCGAGAACCCGACCCGGATCGCGCTCGCGGGCGAGGCCGTGCACACCGACGGCACGCCCCGCGGCCGGGTCGCCGGCCGGCGGCTCGCCCGGCTCTGTCGAACTTGATTCCGCCGGTCTCTCGCCCGGCTCCCCGAACCTGAGCCCGCCGGTCGCGAGGCCGATCCCCGACGGGATCCGGCGCGCTTGACGCTGTCCCGACATCAGTTTACCGATCGGTACAGAAGAGGAGCCCCGCCATGTCCGAGAGCCGCCCGCCGCTGCCGCCCTTCACCCGCGAGACCGCCCTCCTGAAGGTCCGCGCCGCCGAGGACGGGTGGAACGGCCGCAACCCCGAGAAGGTCGCCCTCGCCTACACGCCGGACAGCCGGTGGCGGAACCGCGCCGAGATCTTCCAGGGCCGCCCGGCCATCGTGGCGTTCCTGACCCGCAAATGGGCCCGCGAGCACGAGTACCGCCTGATCAAGGAGATCTGGGCCTGGTCGGACGCGCGCATCGCCGTCCGCTTCGCCTACGAGTTCCACGACGGGTCCGGGGCGTGGTTCCGCGCCTACGGCAACGAGAACTGGGAGTTCGCGCAGAACGGCCTGATGGCGGCGCGGCACGCCAGCATCAACGACCGGCCGATCACCGAGGGCGAGCGCCTCTTCCATTGGGATCGCTCGGGGCCCCGCCCGGCCGACCATCCCGGCCTGACGGAGCTGGGGCTCTGAGGGCGCCCCAGACCCGCGAGGCGATCCTGCCGCTGCTGGCGGAGACCTTCCGCGAGCACGGCTACGAGGGGGCGAGCCTGTCGGCGATCTCCCGGCGCACCGGGCTCGGCAAGGGCAGCCTCTATCACTTCTTCCCCGGTGGGAAGGAGGAGATGGCCGCCTGCGTGCTGACCGAGATCGAGGCGTGGTTCGAGGCGCGGATGTTCCGCCCCCTGCGCGAGGATCCGGACCCCGCCGCGGCGTTGCGCGCCATGCTGGCGGAGACGGACGGGTATTTCCGGTCGGGGCGGCGCATCTGCCTCGTCGGCGCCTTCGCGCTCTCGACGACCCGCGACGCCTTCGCCCGGCGCATCGACGCCTATTTCGCCGCCTGGCGCGACGCGGTCGCCGCCGCCCTCGCCCGGGGCGGGGTGGCCGAGGCCCGCGCGCTCGACCTCGCCGAGGAGACCGTCACGGCGATCCAGGGCGCGCTGGTGACGGCGAGCGCGCTGCAGGATCCCGGCCTGTTCGGGCGGACAATCGCGCGGCTCGCGCTCCGGCTCGCGGCGGCGCTCGGCGAGGGCGCGGGCCGCCCGATACCAACGGTCGTTGAAAACGACCTTTGGTTCCGGTCTTGAATTTTCGCCAAGCCTCTGGCCTGGCGTCGAAAATTCGAGATGGGTCAACGGCCTGATGCGTCAGCATCTTAGGCCGTTGGTATGACATAAAGAGCGCCGGCCCCTCGCGGGGCCGGCGCCGGACTGTCCGTTCGGAGGATCAGCCGTTCTCGGTCAGCCGTTCTTGGGATCAGCCGTTCTTGGATTGCAGGCCGATCGCCACGAAGCGGGTGCCCTTGTCGTTCTTGACCCGCATCAGCACCGCCTTGCGGCCGTCGGTCTCCGCGGCGCGGATGCGGGCGGCGACGTCGGAGAGGGTCGAGACCGGCTGGCCGCCGACGTCGAGGATGATGTCGCCCTCCTGGATGCCCTTGGCCGCCGCCGGGCCGTCCGGATCGACGCTCACCACCGCGACGCCCTCGCGGCCGGCGCCGACCTGGTCGGCCGGAGCGAGGCCGAGGCCCAGCCGCGGCTGGCTGTCGCCGCGGCGCCCGCCATTGTCGTTGGCGCTCGCCACCTTGGTGTCGTTCGGCAGCGAGCCGAGGGTCACCTGGGCGGTCTCGGCCTTGCCCCCGCGCAGATAGGCGAGGTCGACCTTGGTGCCGGGCTTCAGCGAGGCGATCTTGCGCGACAGCTCGCGGGCATCGGTCACCGGATCGCCGTTCACCGCCTGGACCACGTCGCCGGACTTCAGCCCCGCCTTGGCGGCGGGCGTGCCGTCCTGGGCGCTGGTCACCAGCGCGCCCTTGGCCTTGTCGAGGCCGAGGCTGTCGGCGATGTCCTTCGTCACCGGCTGGATCTGGAGGCCGAGATAGCCGCGGGCGACCTTGCCGTCGGTGCGCAGCTGGTCGACCACCGCCTGCACGGTCTCCGAGGGAATCGCGAAGGCGAGGCCCACATTGCCGCCCGAGGGCGAGGCGATCGCGGTGTTGACGCCCACCACCTCGCCGGAGACGTTGAAGGTCGGCCCGCCCGAATTGCCCTTGTTGATCGGCGCGTCGATCTGCAGGAAGTCGTCGTAGGGGCCGGCGCCGATGTCGCGGCCGCGGGCCGAGACGATGCCGGCGGTGACCGTGCCGCCGAGACCGAACGGGTTGCCGATCGCCACCACCCAGTCGCCGACCTGCGGCGCGCCGTGGGCGAGCTTCACGTAGGGGAACGGCGCGCCGTCGGTGACCTTGAGCAGGGCGAGGTCGGTCTTCGGGTCGGTGCCGATGACCTTGGCCGGCAGGGTGCGACCGTCGTCGAGCGTGACCTCGACCGACTTGGCGTTGTTCACCACGTGGTTGTTGGTCACCACGTAGCCGTCGGCCGAGATGAAGAAGCCCGACCCTTGCGCCGCGCCGCCGCCGTGGCGCTGCTGCGGGCGCCCCATGTTACCGCCGGGTCCGCCCTCGCCGAAGCGGCGGAAGAACTCGCGCAGCTGCGGCGGCACGTTCTGCAGGTTCGGCTGGCCGCCGCCCTCCTCGTCGTCCGAGGCGTCGTCCTTCAGCTTCACCTTCACCGAGACGACGCCCGGCTTCACCCGGTTGACGATCGGCGCGAAGCTGCCCGGCGGGTGCTCGGCGGTGGTGATCGGGGTCTGCGGCAGGGCCTGGGCGTAGGCCGGGCTGCTCGGGGGCAGGAAGGCGGTGCCGAGCGCGCCGGTGGCCACCAGGGTGACGGCCGCCACGGAGGCGAGGGCCTTGCGGTGGAAGCGGCGGGACTCGTGGCGGGACTCGTGGGAGGTGGTCCGGGTGGTCTGGGTCATCGGGGTCTCAAGGCTCCGTCTGGCGAGGGCCGCGCTCGCGGCCGGTCGATGGAGCCATTATGGTCGGCGGCCCTGACGGGCCCGTGGCGTGAAGATTACGGTTTGGTCAGGCGCCTCCGGCCCGATTCCCCGCACCCCGAGGATCCCCATGGACGTCGTCGTCTCGGTCATCTCCCTGCTGCTCGTCCTCGTGCTGATCGCCCGGGGCGTGCCGGGCCGCAACCTGCTGGTCGTGCTCGCGGTGGCGCTCGCCGTGGTGGTGCTGGTCGTCGGAATCGAGCGGGCCGGCCTGTGGCCCGAATCCTTCCATACCCGATAGCAGGATCCGATGCCCGCCCTCCCCCTGGTGCTCTACCCCGATCCGCGCCTGCGCCTGGCCGCACCCCCGGTCACCGCCTTCGACGAGGCCCTGCGCACAGCCGCGGGCGACCTGCTCGACACCCTGCTCGCGGTCTCGGCGCTCGGCCTGACCGGCCCGCATGTCGGCGCGCCTTTGCGGCTGACGATCATCCGGGCCGGGCTCGACCTCGCGCCGCGCACTTACGTCAACCCGGAGCTGGTCTGGGCCTCGCCCGAGACCGCCCGCCACCGCGAGGGCAGCGTCTCGATGCCGGGCGTCGACGAGGAGGTCGAGCGGCCGGCCCGGGTGCGGGTGCGCTGGCACGACCTCGACGGCACCGCGCACGAGGCCGAGGAGGAGGGGTTCTCCGCCGCCTGCCTCCAGCACGAGATCGACCAGCTCGACGGCCTGTTCTGGATCGAGCGATTGTCGCGCCTCAAGCGCGAGCGGGTGCTCAAGCGCTACGCCAAGCTGCGGCGGGGGTGACATCCCCCGGGCCGCCTTAACCGGACGGGAAGCCCCGGCCGGGCAGGCTGTCCGTCGATGCCGGAACGGCAGGCCCGGCGTGGCCGTTATATCGGCAATCCGGCCGCTTCCGGCGGCCGCTCCACTCTTCGACGAGGACGCCCATGCGCCACCTCCGCACCCTCCTGATCCCGGTTGCCCTGCTGGCGACGACGCTCGCGGCCTCCGCCCAGCCGGGCCCGGCCTACCGCTACGGCCCGCGCGACATCGACGCCACCGGCACCATCGGCGGCCGCGCCCCGTGGTCCGCCCCCTGGGTGTACGATACCGGCGGCGACAACGACCGCCACCCCGAGCGGCCCGCCTACCAGCAGGGCGGCGGCCAGCAGACCGGCGGCCCGGCGCGCAACCTGCTGCCGGATGACGGGCTGCACATCTTCCCGCGCTGAAGGTCGTCGCGGGCTGGTTTCTGAAAACCCGTCTGATCGACCTCGACGGAATGACCACGCTCCGCGTCATTCCGGGGCCGCGCAGCGGAGCCCGGAATCCAGAAACACAGGTGATCCAGAACGAAGCGGAATGATTTCTGCTTCATCCTGAACCATCCGCGGTTCTGGATTCCGGGCTCCGCTTCCGCGGCCCCGGAATGACCCGGAGGGTGTCGAGGCCGTCGAGATCATCGAACGGGGTCTGAGGTCGGGCGCGCGCCTCTCCGCGCGGTCCAGAGCCCGGTCCTCCCATGCGCCGCTGCAAGCCCGTCCTTGCAACGCTGCGCATTTCAAACGCGAACGACCGCGTCCATCTTCCCCGTCATGACACACGCCCTGCAATTCGGCCTCGACACGTTCGGGGATGTCACCGCCCGCGACGGCGAGCTCCTGTCCCACGGCCAAGTCATCCGCGACGTGGTCGCGGAAGGGATTTTGGCCGACGCGGTCGGGCTCGACTTCTTCGGCATCGGCGAGCACCACCGCGAGGACTTTTCGGTGTCCTCGCCCGAGATGGTGCTCGCGGCGATCGCCGGACGCACGGAGCGCATCCGCCTCGGCTCGGCCGTGACGGTGCTCAGCTCCGACGATCCGGTCCGGGTCTACCAGCGCTTCTCGACCCTGCAGGGCCTCTCGAACGGGCGCGCCGAGGTCATCCTCGGCCGCGGCTCGTTCACCGAGTCGTTCCCGCTCTTCGGCTACCCGCTCGACCAGTACGAGACCCTGTTCGAGGAGAAGCTGGAGCTGTTCGCCGCTTTGCTCGCCGGCGGGCCGGTGACCTGGCAGGGCACCACGAGGGCGCCGCTCGACAACCAGTCGGTCTTCCCGATTCCGGAGACGCCGCCCAAGACCTGGATCGGCGTCGGCGGCAGCCCGAACTCGGTGGTGCGGGCGGTGCATCACGACCTGCCCCTGATGCTCGCCATCATCGGCGGCGAGCCGCAGCGCTTCCGCCCCTACGTCGACCTCTACCACCGGGCCTGCGCCCAGCTCGGCCGCACGGTCCGGCCGATCGGCGTCCATTCCCCGGGCTATGTCGGCGAGACCGACGCGGGCGCCCGCGACGAGTTCTTCGCCGACTACAAGCGCATGCGCGACCGCATCGGCGCCGAGCGCGGCTGGCCGCCGATGACCCGGCAGGAATTCGACCGCGAGGCCGATCACGGCTCGCTCTATCTCGGCGGTCCGGAGACGGTGGCGCGGAAGATCGCCGCGACGGTGAAGGGGCTCGGCCTCGGCCGGTTCCAGCTCAAGTACAGCGCCGGCCCGCTGCCGCACGACCGGCTGATGCGCTCGATCGAGCTCTACGGCACGAAGGTGGCGCCGCTGGTGCGCGAGATGCTCGGCGAGAGGCCGGGCGAGATGCCGGGCAAGATGCCGGGATAGCGTCGCCGCGGGCAGGGCGCCGGTGCGGCGCCCTCTCTCGGTCCGCAGAAACCCCTCCCCGCCGCGCCCCGGGGCCGGTACGGGAGGGCCGGATACCGGGATCGGGCGACGACAGGAGACCCGCCATCTTCCACCTCATCTTCGCGGCGCCCTGCGCCTACGTGGTCGTGCGCTGGCTCGCGCCCCTCGGGCTGCCGCTCGCCGCCAAGGGCGTCCTCGCCCTGCTGCTGCTCGCCGCCTCGCAGTTCCACCTCTGGAACCGGCTCTCCTCCGGCTCGGTCTTCGCGCCCGAATTCCCGCGCGGGATCGTGCTCGCGCTCAACTGGGCGTTCGGCGCGATCCTGCTGCTCGCCGTGCTGCAGATCCTCGTCGATCTCGGCGCCCTGGCGACCGCCCTCCTGCGCTGGAGCCCGGTCGCCGTCCCGGACGGGGTGCGGCTCGCGGCGGCCGCGCTCGCGGCCGGCCTCGCGGCTCTCGGCGTCGCCAACGCGGTGCGGGTGCCGCCGGTCCGGGACGTGGCGGTGGCGATCCCCGGCCTGCCGCCGGCCTTCGAGGGCTACCGGCTGCTCCAGCTCACCGACCTGCACCTGAGCCGCCTCTTCCCGGCCCCCTGGGCCCGCGCGGTCGTGGAGCGCGCCAACGGGGCGAATGCCGACGCGATCGTGGTGACCGGCGACTTCATCGACGGCTCGGTGGCGATGCGCCGGGACGACGTCGCCCCCTTGCGCGACCTGCGGGCGCCGGACGGGGTCTTCGCCATTCCGGGCAACCACGAGTACTTCTTCGACTACCCGGCCTGGATGCGCCACCTCGCCGGCCTCGGCCTGACCCTGCTGCCGAACGCCCACGCGGTGCTCGCCCGGGGCGAGGCCCGCCTCGTGCTCGCCGGCGTCACCGATGCCTCGGCCCCGGCCGCCGGCGAGGCCGGCCCCGATCTCGCGGCGGCGCTCGCGGGCGCTCCGCCCGGCGCGCCGGTTTTGCTCCTCGACCACCAGCCCCGCGCCGCGAAGCGGGCGGCGGCCCGGGGCGTCGCGCTCCAGCTCTCCGGCCACACCCATGGCGGCATGATCCTCGGCCTCGACCGGCTGGTGGCGCGGGGCAACAACGGCTTCGTCTCAGGCCGCTACGACGTCGCCGGCATGGTCCTCTATGTCGGCAACGGCACCGGGATCTGGCCGGGCTTCGCGCTCCGGCTCGGCCGGCCCTCCGAGATGACCCGCTTCACCCTGCGGGCCGCGCCCGGCGCCTGAGCCCGCCCATCGCGAGAGGCTCGGGGGGATCCGCGCGCCGGATCCCCCTTCCGTTGCGGTGAGGCACGGCTCCCCGGACGGCCCTGCGGCCGACGCGGACCCAAGCCCGGCATCACCCGCGCGCCGTCGTGCCGAGTTTCCTCCACCGATCGGTGATGTGGACATAACGATTTGGGCGTAGCCGCGTCCGAGGCACCCTACCATCCGTATGACGGGAGCTACCTCTAAAAATAACGGCAAATGCAGTCCAGGTCCTCGATCGTGACGATGTAATTTTGCAACTTGTATCTTAGAAATTTTCTGGAAATATCAATCTCGGCCGCAGTGCCGGCGCGACTGTCGAGTTGTCGATCACAGCAGTCGCGAGACAGTCATCGGGAGGGGCCGCGATGATCCGCAGCAATGCTCGCACGCCCGGCGCGTCTTCTGCATTGCGGGCGGGAGGCGGTCTTTTCCATGACCTCGGTTCGCGCCCGTACCATCGCGTGGCCCGGGAGCGCCCGCGACGCGGATGCGAAGCCCGGGGCGCGCCGGCCCCCTGACGGCATCCCGCCCTCGCCCGAAAAAAATCCCCCGAGGAGCCCCGATGTCGATCGCCGAACTCGACCGCATCCGCGCCCGCCTCGCCGCGCGGCCGCGCCCCGCCGACCTCGCGGCCCGGCGCGCGCGCCTCGACGGGCTCGGCGCCGACTACGCGCTGCCGCCGGACGTGACGGTGGAGCCCGTGAGCGCCGGGGGCGTGCCCGCCGAGTGGACCGGTACGCGGGCGGCGGATCCGGCGCGGGTGATCCTGTTCCTGCACGGGGGCGGCTACATGGCCGGCTCCCTCGCCAGCCACCGCCACGTCGTGGCGCAGGCCGGGCGGGAGGCCGGGGCGCGCACCCTCGCCCTCGCCTACCGGCTCGCCCCCGAGCACCCCTTCCCGGCGGCGCTCGAGGACGCACTCGCCGGATACCGCTTCCTCCTCGACCGGGGGATCGCGCCGGAGCGCATCGCCCTCGCCGGGGAGAGCGCGGGCGGCGGACTCGCCCTCGCGACGGTGCTGTCGCTGCGCGCGGCCGGCCTGCCGCCGCCGCGCTGCCTCTGGCTCTCCTCGCCCTGGGTCGACCTGACGCTCTCGGGCGCCACCCTCGACAGCAAGGCCGCCATCGACCCGCTCCTCGGCCGGGCCTACCTGGCGGAACTCGCGGACGCCTACCTCGCCGGCGCCGATCCGCGCGCGGCCCTCGTCTCGCCCCTCGCCGGGGACCTCGCCGGCCTGCCGCCGATGCTGATCCAGGTCGGATCCGCCGAAATCCTGCTCGACGACGCCCTCCGGCTGGCGGGGGCGGCCGGGGCGGCGGACGTGCCGGTGAACCTGCGGATCTGGCCGCACATGATCCACGCCTGGCACCTGTTCCACCCGGAGCTGGAAGAGGGCCGCGCGGCCCTGGCCGAGGCGGGAGCGTTCATCCGGTCCCGCCTCGACGGCGCGGGGCCGCCATGACCGCGAGGACCAACCATCCGCCGAACCCCGCCGCACATCGACCGGAGTCCCTGCCATGACCGCACCGACGTTGAACAACTTCTTCGACGTGTCGAGCTGGATGTACGGCTACCCCGACAGCAACGCCCTGCCCCCCACCCCGAACGGCCTCACGCCGTTCGACTACGCGCCCGGGACGTACGACACCGGCCTGGACGACGCGACCGGGTTCCACGGCGCCGCCTTCGTCACCGGGGGCGACGACCCCACCATCATCATCGGCTTCGAGGGTACCGATTCGAGCGGCCTCCTCCAGCGCCCGGCCTTCCTGGAGGCCCAGGTCCAGGCGGATCTCGCGCTCTTCTTCGGCCATGTGCCGGAGGCCCTCGACCAGGCGGTCGCGTTCGCCGGGACGGTGGTCGCGGCCGCGAAGGCGAAGGACCCCCAGGCCAGCGTCGTCGTCACCGGCCACTCGCTCGGCGCCGCGGCGGCCGCCTACGTGTCGACCCGGCTCGGCCTCGGCGGCACGACCTTCGCCGCGCCCGGCCTCGACGAGGACACCTTCATCTTCCCGGGCGGCAACCTGACCAACTACGTCACCTACGGCGATCCGGTCGGCAATTACAGCGCGACGCCGCGGAACTACGAGGGTGCGTTCCTCTACGACCCGAATATCCGCCGCGTCGGCGACCCGACCTACATCGACTACTTCGACGGCCTGCTCGGGCCGGCGGAGCGCCGGCTGCTGATCGCGGCGACCGAGCGGTTCGACCCCTCCTCCCGCAGCTACGATCCCTCCCTCGGCTTCCTGGAGGTCGGCGGCCTCGCGGCGATCTTCCATCCGCTGACCTTCTACGGCGACCAGTTCTCGCCGTCCCTCAATGCCGGCCCGCCGGTCCAGGTCGATGCGAGCCGGATCGTCGCCGGCACGGAGTATCTGAGCCTCTACGGCGACCTCCTCGACCGCAGCGGGCTGGTCAGCGACGCCTTCTACACGATCCGCAACAGTGACGTGCGGGCGGCGGGGGTCGATCCCGAGGCGCATTACGCCCGCGACGGCTGGCGGGAGGGCCGCGACCCCAACCCGTTCTTCTCCACCCTCGGCTATCGCGCCGCCAATCCGGCCGTCACGACCGACCCGCTCGCCCAGTACGACGCGGAGGGGTGGCGGACGGGCCGCGATCCGGGGGCGAATTTCGACACGCGGCTCTACCTCGAGCGCAATCCCGACGTGCGGGCGGCCGGCATCGACCCGCTGGCGCATTACCTCGACTATGGGCGCTACGAGGGCCGGGCGACGTATGCGGCGATCGGCGAGGTCGCGGACCTCGCCGCCGCCCGCGGCTTCGACGCGGAATACTACCTGCTCGCCAATGCCGACGTCGCGGCGGCGGCCCTGACGACGGGGGATCCCCTCGCCTACGCGAAGACCCACTACGACACCTATGGCTGGCGCGAGGGGCGCGACGGCAACGCGCTCTTCGACACGGAGGGCTACCTGGCGGCCTATGCCGACGTGAAGGCCGCGGGGGTCGATCCCCTGGCACACTACGCCAAGGACGGCTGGCGGGAGGGCCGCGACCCGTCGAAGGCCTTCGACACCAAGCTCTACCTGGCGCAGAATCCCGACGTGGCGCGGGCGGGCATCGATCCCCTGCTCCACTACCTGTCCTACGGGATCTACGAGGGCCGCGCGGCCCCGACGGACGGGGCGTTCAGCTGAGGGCCCGTCCGATGCGCCGGACGGCGTGATCCGGCGCGAGGGTTCCTCAGAGCTTGTTCGAGTGGACCGACCGTCTTGAAACCCTCGATGTCATCCCGGGGCCGCGCAGCGGAACCCGGGATCCATCACCGCTGACGGTGCAGGATGAAGCGGAACGCTGCCCGCCCTTTCAGGCTGCGTCAGCGGTCATGGATCCCGGTTTCCCGGCTGCGCCGAGCCCCGGAATGACGCAGAGAGATGTGAGCCCGTACGCAGATCGATCGGCGCAACCGCTCAAACAGGCTCTCAGGCCGCACCTTCCCGCGCCTGCCGAAACCCGCTACGCCTCGACCATCATGTCGACCCCATCCTCCCCGACCGCCCCCTCGCCCGTCGCCGTCGCGGCCGGCTCCGTCCGCTTCGGCAACCACCTGCCGCTGAGCCTGATCGCCGGCCCCTGCGCCCTGGAGAGCCGCGCCCACGCCCTTGAGGTCGCCGCCGCCCTCAAGGAGATGACGGCCGCCCTCGGGATCGGCCTCGTCTTCAAGTCCTCGTTCGACAAGGCCAACCGCACCTCGGCCGGGTCGAGCCGCGGCATCGGGCTGCCTCAGGCGCTGCCGATCTTCGCCGAGATCCGCGAGGCCCTGGGGTTGCCGGTCGTCACCGACGTGCACGAGGCCGCCCATTGCGCGGCCGCCGCCGAGGCCGTCGACGTGCTGCAGATCCCGGCCTTCCTGTGCCGGCAGACCGACCTGCTGCTGGCGGCGGCGGCCACCGGCCGGGTGGTCAACGTCAAGAAGGGGCAGTTCCTCGCCCCCTGGGACATGGCCCACGTCGCGGCCAAGATCACCGGGGCGGGCAACCCCAACGTGCTGCTCACCGAGCGCGGCGCCTCCTTCGGCTACAACACGCTCGTCTCGGACATGCGCGCCCTGCCGATCATGGCGCAGGTGAGCGGCGGCCTGCCCGTGGTGTTCGACGCCACCCACTCGGTGCAGCAGCCCGGCGGCCAGGGCGCCACCTCCGGCGGGCAGCGCGAATTCGTGCCGGTGCTGGCCCGCGCCGCGGTGGCGGTGGGGGTCGCGGGCGTGTTCATCGAGACCCATCCCGATCCCGACACGGCGCCCTCCGACGGGCCCAACATGGTGCCGTTGCGCAAGATGCCGGCGCTGCTGGCCGAGCTCCAGGCCTTCGACCGGCTCGCCAAGGAGTCCCTCGCCAAAGCCCGACACGCGGACGGGGCCGGCGGCTGACGGGGCGGCGGCGATGCAGGCCGCATCCGACTCGCCCTCCCGCCTGATCGCGGTCCTGGCCGCCGGGGGCTTCGCCAGCACCTTCGCCGGCCGGGTGGTCGAGCCGCTGGTCGGCGTGCTCGCCCGCGACCTGTCGAGCCCGCCCGCCACCGTGGCGCTGCTCTCGACCGCCTTCGCGCTGCCCTACGCGCTGATCCAGCCGATCCTCGGGCCGGTCGGCGACGCGCTCGGCAAGGAGCGGGTGGTGGTGGCCTGCCTGTGCGTGCTGACCCTGGCGCTCGCGGCCTGCGCGTTCACCGGCGACATCGGCACCCTGTTCGGCCTGCGCATGCTCGCGGGCGCCGCGGCCGGCGGGGTGATCCCGCTCTCGCTCGCCATGATGGGCGACCGCATCCCGATGGAGCGGCGCCAGGTCGCGATCGGCCGCTTCCTCGTCGCGGTGATCCTCGGCCAGCTCTCGGGCTCCACCATCGCCGGGCTGATCGAGGGCGCGATCGGCTGGCGCGGGGTGTTCTGGCTCGCCGCCGGGGTCGGGGCTACGGGGCTCATGGGCGTCGCCCTCGGCTTCGCCCGGCGCCTGCGCGCGCCGGGTGGGCGCTTCGCGCTGGCCCCGGCGCTCGCGCGCTACCGCACCATCCTGCGCAACCCCCGCGCCCGGGTGCTGTTCTGCGCCGTCTTCGTCGAGGCGATCGCGGTGTTCGGCATCTTCCCCCACCTCGCCCACCTGATCGAGGCGCGGGGCGAGGGCGGGCCGAAGGAGGCCGGGCTGGTGCTCGCGGGCTTCGCCGCCGGGGGGCTGATCTACTCGCTCGCCGTCGGGCTGCTGCTGCGCTTCCTCGGCCAGACCCGGATGCTGATGGCCGGCGGCGCGGTCTCGGGCGCCGCCCTGACGGTCGTCGGCTTCGCCGGCGCCTGGCAGACCGACGCGGCGGCGCTCGTGGCGCTCGGCCTCGGCTTCTACATGCTGCACAACACCTTCCAGGTGCAGGTGACCGAGGTGGTGCCGGAGGCCCGGGCCTCGGCGGTGGCGCTCCACGCCTTCTCGTTCTTCTGCGGCCAGGCCCTCGGCGTCGCGGTGCTGGGATTCGGCCTCACGGCCCTCGGGCAGCTGCCGGCGCTGGCGCTGTGCGCCGCCGCGATCCTGGTCCTCGGGCTCGTCACCGCCCGCCGTCTCGCCCGAGCCGGCTGACGATTCCGGCTGACGATCGCCGGCCGCCGCCAGTTCAGCCCGAGTTCAGGCGGCCGGCGCCAGGATCAGCCTCAGTCACGCCCCCGCCGCGAGGACCGGAAACCCGGTCCGGCGCGGCGGATGCGGGCGGTCCCGGACCGCAGGATTGCGGGAACCCTTCCCGGCCGAGCTGGTTATCCGGGTCATATGGCTTGAACGAAAGCAGGAGATCAACGATGCGCAAGCTGGCGATCATCCCGGCCCTCGCCGTCGCCCTCGGCGCGATGTCCACCATCGCCCCCTCCCCGGCCCAGGCCCAGGGCTGGCGCGGTCACGGCTACGGCCATGGCGGATACGGCCACGGCTACGGTCGCGGCTACGCGGGCCGGCCCTACGCCTATGGCGGGCGTCGCCGCGGCATCTCGCCGGGCGCCGCGGTCGGCCTCGGCATCGCGGGTGCGGCCGTCGGCGCGATCGGCGCCGCGGCCGCGGCCGATGCGGCCCGCCGCAACGGCTACGGCTATTACGGCGCCCCGGCCCCGGCCTACGGGTATGGCTACGGCTACTGAGATCTGAGCCGCATCTGAGTGCGGGGGGGGGCGGCCGGGGTGACCCGGCCGCCCTTCTCTGTTTCGGCGTCAGCCTCGCTGGTCGTCAGCCTCTTGCCCGATAGGGCGGCACGCCCTGGTCGGGCAGCCAGACCGAGGCCGGCGGCGTGCCGGTCTGCCAGAACACGTCGATCGGGATGCCGCCGCGCGGGTACCAGTAGCCGCCGATGCGCAGGTATCGCGGCTCGAGCAGCGCGGTCAGCCGGCGGCCGATGCCAACGGTGCAATCCTCGTGGAAGGCGCCGTGATCGCGGAAGCTGTGCAGGTAGAGCTTCAGCGACTTCGACTCGACCAGCCACTGGTCCGGCACGTAGTCGATCACCAGGATGGCGAAGTCGGGCTGTCCGGTCACCGGGCAGAGAGAGGTGAATTCCGGCGCGGTGAAGCGGGCGCAGTAATCGGTGTCCGGATGCGGGTTCGGCACCCGGTCGAGCTGGGCCTCGTCGGGCGAGCGCGGCTGGGCGGTAGGCTGACCGAGCTGCCGGGCGTGGCGCGCGATGTCTTGGTCTGTGATGTCTTGGGTCGTGATGTCTTGGGTCATGCCCGCCCTATAGACCCGCGCGGGCCCGCGTGAAACCGCCCGCCCCGATGCGGGACGATTCCGGCCTCGACGCTCTTCCCCAGCACCGCACCCTTGGGCGGCTTGCCGCAGGCGGCATCTTGGCCGATAAGCCGCGCGAACGCCTGCAAGCCTGCCCGAGAGATCCTCTCAATGACCGCGATCACCAACATCGCCGCCCGCCAGATCCTCGACAGCCGGGGCAATCCCACCGTCGAGGTCGACGTCCTCCTGGAGGACGGCTCCTTCGGCCGCGCCGCGGTGCCGTCGGGCGCCTCGACCGGCGCGCACGAGGCGGTGGAGCTGCGCGACGGCGACAAGTCCCGCTACGGCGGCAAGGGCGTGCTGAAGGCCGTCGAGGCGGTCAACGGCGAGATCCTGGACGCCATCGGCGGCATGGACGCCGAGGAGCAGGCCGCCATCGACGAGGCGATGATCGAGCTCGACGGCACGCCGAACAAGGCGCGGCTGGGCGCCAACGCGATCCTGGGCGTCTCGCTCGCCGTCGCCAAGGCCGCCGCCGAGGCCTCCGGCCTGCCGCTCTACCGCTATGTCGGCGGCACCCAGGCCCGGATCCTGCCGGTGCCGATGATGAACATCATCAACGGCGGGGCCCATGCCGACAACCCGATCGACTTCCAGGAATTCATGATCATGCCGGTGGGCGCCGACTCGCTCGCCGAGGCGGTGCGCTGGGGCGCCGAGGTGTTCCACACCCTCAAGGGCGCCCTGAAGAAGGCCGGCCACAACACCAACGTCGGCGACGAGGGCGGCTTCGCCCCCAACCTGCCCTCGGCCGAGGCGGCCCTCGACTTCGTGATGGACTCGATCCGTGCCGCCGGCTTCGAGCCGGGCCGCGACATCGTCATCGCCCTCGACTGCGCCGCCACCGAGTTCTTCAAGAACGGGTCCTACGTCTACGAGGGCGAGGGCCAGACCCGCGACCCCGAGGCCCAGGCCGCCTACCTCGCCAAGCTGGTCGACGCCTACCCGATCCTGTCGATCGAGGACGGCATGTCGGAGGACGACTGGGCCGGCTGGAAGGCGCTGACCGACAAGGTCGGCGACCGCTGCCAGCTCGTCGGCGACGACCTGTTCGTGACGAACGTGACGCGCCTGTCAGAGGGCATCTCGAAGGGCACGGCCAACTCGATCCTGGTGAAGGTCAACCAGATCGGCTCGCTCACCGAGACCCTGGCCGCCGTCGACATGGCCCACCGCGCCGGCTACACCGCGGTGATGTCGCACCGCTCCGGCGAGACCGAGGATGCGACCATCGCCGACCTCGCGGTCGCGACCAATTGCGGGCAGATCAAGACCGGCTCGCTCGCCCGCTCGGACAGACTGGCCAAGTACAACCAGCTCATCCGCATCGAGGAGGGCCTCGGCTCGCAGGCCCGCTATCTCGGCCGCGGCGCCCTGAAGGTCGGCTGATTCTCTTCGCGGAGGGGCCGTCCGGCCCCTCCCGAACTTCGAAACGATCACGCGTCGCAGGCCGCCTCCGGGCGGCCTTTTCTGTAGGCGCGCAGGGCCTGGAGCGGCGCGAACACCACGACGTTGCCGGCGAGCACCAGGGCGAAGCCGAGGGCGGCGAGCGGTGTCACCCGGTACCCTTCCGCGAAGACCGAGATCGACAGCGCCACGACCGGGAACAGCACGGTCATGTAGGCCGCCTTCTCGGGCCCGATCCGATGCACCACCGTCAGGTAGGCGGTGAAGCCGATCACCGAGCCGGGGATCGCCAGATAGAGGAGCGCGCCGACGTAAGCCGGCGACGGGTCGAAGCCGAACGGCACGCCGCGTAAGGAGGCGACTCCTGCCACGAGAGCCGCGCCATAGAGCATGCCGTAGGCGTTCACCGTGGCGACGGGCAGGCCGTGGCGCTGGTTGCGGGCCGAGACGAGGTTCCCGGCCGAGAAGAACCAGGTGCCGAGCAGCGCCAGGCCGAGGCCGATCGCCGTGTCCCGGTCGAGGGCGGTGCCAAGGAGCGTGTCCCGGAACAGGCAGGCGATGCCGAGGAGCCCGATCATCGCCCCGGCGAGCACCCGCTGCGCCGGCCGGCGGCGGTGAAACAGGGTGGCGTTGGCGACGTTGAAGATCGTCGCGGCGGAAAAGACCACCGAGACGATCCCGCTCGGGACCGAGCGCGTGGCGAGATAGAAGCAGGCGAAGTTGCACGAGAACAGGCACAGCGCCTGGAGCAGCACGAAGGGCTGGTGCCGCCAGGGGATGGCCTTCAGCCGCCCGGTGAGGGCGAGGCCGACGGCCAGGACCGCGCCGGCGAGGGCGAAGCGGTAGGCGATCGACGCCTCGAAGGCGACGGTGCCGAGCTGGTGCTTGATGGCGATCCAGGTCGTGCCCCAGATGAGCACGGTCAGGGCGTAGAGGAAGGCGGTCACGGTGGTCGGGTTCCGATCCGGCTGGTGCGAGGGTCCCGGATAGGCGAACCCGGACCGGCCGGCTTCCCGGTTCCGGCGGCGGCGTTGTCCATTCTTGGGGCTTTCTCGGGTCTTTCCCGGGTCCTGTCCCGGGTCCGGTCGTGCGGTCACGGCCTCGATCGGTTGCAGGGAGCCACGTGCAGCCCCTAGGGTCATGCCGCGCCTTCCTCCTGGCGCAGATGTCTGGCGCGAGACCGTGACCGAGCCGAATCCCGATGTCCGCGATGCCCTCTCCCGCACCGGCGCGGCGCTCCTGCGCAGCGCCGAGATCGGGCGCGGGCTGTCGCTGGCCGAGTGGCACAACCGCGACAACCGCGCCCGCTACGACGGCCCGGACCATCACACCCTGAGCCTCTACCTCGAAGGCGGCGAGGGCGTGGTGCGCGAGGACGGCGCCGTGTCGGGCGGCGGGCCCGACAAGCTCTGCCTGCTGCCCGCCGGCCACGAGAGCCGGTGGCTGATCGGCGGTCCGTTGCGGATGGTCCACCTCTACGTCGCGCCCGAGACCCTGGCCTACCAGGCGGTGAGCGCCCTCGACGTCGATCCCCGCACGATCTCCCTGCGCGAGCTGACCTTCGCGGAGGATCCCGCCACCGCGATGCTGGTGCGCGGCGCCGTGCTGCCCCTCGACTGGGAGGCGGGCGCCGACCGGATGGCGCTCGGCGCCGCCTGCCACCTCCTGCTCCACGCCCTCCTGCGCCGCCATGCCGGCCCGGGCGGAGAGCGGGCGGTGAAGGGCGGCCTCGCGCCGGCGGTCCGCCGCCGCGTCGCGGAGATGATCGAGGCGCGGCTCGCCGAGGCGCTGACCCTGGAGGTGCTGTCCGAGGCGGCGGGCCTCAGCACCTTCCACTTCGCCAAGATGTTCAAGGCCAGTTTCGGCCTGGCGCCGCACCGCTACGTGACCGAGCGGCGGATCGCGCGGGCCAAGGACCTCCTCGCCAGGGATCTGTCTGGGCGGTGGGTGAGCCTCGCCGAGGTCGCGCTCGCCTGCGGCTTCGCCTCGCAGAGCCACTTCACCCGCCGCTTCGCCCAGGCGACCGGGCTCACGCCCGCGGCGTGGCGGGGCGCCGCGTGAGACGGCGCTGACGGCGTCCGGCTGCGGGCCCCTCCGGGCCGTCGTCGTGACGCGCCGAGGTTTCCCCTGCCCGCCGCGACGGCGGAGGACCGGGCGGACGATCCTTCCTCTGCGTCGTCGAGTCTGATATCTGCATCCGGCGTCGTAGCGTCAGCGGAATGATCCGGGATGCTTCGGTGCCCGTTCTCGATCAGACATCGAGAGCGCTGCCCGATCACCGCGTCATCGGCCGGTGCTCCGGGTCTTCGATCTTGCCGCATGTTCCGCCACGGACCGGTCTCCGCGTCGTCGGACGATGTGGGAGAGGCGGATAGACTATCGAGGCCCGCAATGGATGTGACGATTTGGGATATCGATTTCCGCCATTGCCCGAGGTGGTTTCGATACGATCCGATCGTGCGGCGTCCGATCAGGGCCGTGCTGGATCGGGTGAGACCGGCGCGCGCGACCGGCCTGAAGAAGGTCGGCCGGAACCTGAGGCTGGGCCTGTCGAGGATCGGCGTGTCCGTGGATTGGGTGACGGCGGTTCGCCGGCCACCGCGCGACGGGGGCTGGGGCATCGTCAACGGGCCGCTCGAACTCCTGCGCAATCCGTTGCAGGTCCGGCCGAGCGTGACGGGTCCCGGCCTGCTCTCCTGGCCGATGGAGTGTCCGGAGCTGTTCGCGACGACGCGGATCCGGCGCCACCTCGCGGCCTCGGCGTGGATGGCCGATCTCTGCCGCGCCCATCTCGGCGGCGACATCGGGATCTGGCCCCTCGGGATCGAGACCGACCGCTTCGTCCCGGAGCGGAAGACGACACCGTTCTCCGTGCTCGTCTACGACAAGGTGCACCTCTATCTCGACAAGGTTCCCGAGGTCGTCGGGCTGACGGAGCATGTCTGCGCGGTGCTCGGCGCCCTCGATGTGCCGTACACGGTCATCAGGTACGGGGCCTATCTCGAGGACGAGTACATCCGCCGTCTGGCGGAGGCGCATGCCGTGGTGTTCCTGAGCCAGCACGAGACGCAGGGCGTGGCGCTCATGGAGGCGATGAGCTGCAACCTTCCGATCCTCGCCTGGAATCCGGGGCGGGTCCTGGAGGAGAGCGTGCTGCACTCCACCCCTGTCTGCCCGATACCGGCCAGCGCGATCCCGTACTTTTCCCCGGAATGCGGCGACAGTTTCGCCACGGCCGCGTCGTTCGAGGCGAAGGCCAGGGCGTTCATCCGGCGATGCGGTCACGGTGAGTACCAGCCGCGGCCCTACGTCGTCGACAATTTCTCCCTCGAATCCTCCGCGAGACACTATCTCGAACACCTGTCGTGCTCGCTCGGATGATCCCTCGGCGGGCCGAACGCCGAAGCGGTGGCTGAGATCCGCCCCCCGTCGGCTTTGAGCCTTTCTTAACCGTGCAGGCCCATCCTCCCCCGCATGGTAGTCCGTCGTCGCGCCCGTGCCGTCCTGTTGCCGCTCGGCCTCTACGCCGTGTCGATCCTCGTGGTCGGCTACTTCCTGCACGAGGCCGAGAGCGGAAGCCGCGGCCTCGAGGCGAAGAGAGCCCTGAAGATCCAGGCCTACGGCCTGCAGCAGGAGCTCGACGCCACCAAGGCCGACCGGACCGAGTGGGAGCGGCGCGTGGCCCTGTTGCGCAGCGATCAGATCGACCGCGACCTGCTGGAGGAGCGGGCCCGGGTCGTGCTCGGCCGCGTCCACCCCAACGACGTCGTCATCATCACTCCCTGATCCTCGCCCTACCCCCGATTCTCACCCCGCCATTCATCCCGGCAGCGGCTTTCGGTCCCGAACCGCTCGATTTGCGCGGCCACCTGCCCTAGAAACGCTCCCACAAAGGTAGCAGCCGGGAGGGTGCCGATGGATGCCGCGAAAGAGGCGCGCCGCGGGAGCGACAAGACCCGCGAGAAGGCGGCCCCGCCGCCCGCGGCCTCGAACGTGCCGGCCTTCAGCCGCGACGAGGACCTGCACGCCTATCGCGAGATGCTGCTGATCCGCCGCTTCGAGGAGAAGGCCGGCCAGCTCTACGGCATGGGCCTGATCGGCGGCTTCTGCCACCTCTATATCGGCCAGGAGGCCGTGGTGATCGGGGTCCAGATGGCCTCGAAGGACGGCGACCAGGTCATCACCGGCTACCGCGACCACGGCCACATGCTGGCCTGCGGCATGGAGCCGAAGGGCGTGATGGCCGAGCTCACCGGCCGCAAGGGAGGCTATTCCCGCGGCAAGGGCGGCTCGATGCACATGTTCTCCCGCGAAAAGAATTTTTATGGCGGCCACGGCATCGTCGGCGCCCAGGTCTCCCTCGGCACCGGCATCGGCTTCGCCAACAAGTACCGTGGCGACGGTGCGGTGAGCCTGACCTACATGGGCGACGGCGCGGCCAACCAGGGCCAGGTCTACGAGAGCTTCAACATGGCGCAGCTGTGGAAGCTGCCCGTGGTCTACGTGATCGAGAACAACCGCTACGCCATGGGCACCTCGGTCTCGCGGGCCTCGGCCCAGACCGATTTTTCCAAGCGCGGCGTCTCCTTCGGCATCCCGGGCGAGCAGGTCGACGGCATGGACGTCCGCGCCGTGCGCGAGGCGGCGACGCGCGCCATCGCGCATGCCCGCGACGGCGAGGGCCCCTACATCCTCGAGATGCAGACCTACCGCTACCGCGGCCACTCGATGTCCGACCCGGCCAAGTACCGGACCAAGGACGAGGTCGCCCGCATGCGCGAGGAATCCGATCCGATCGAGCAGGTCCGCAAGCGCCTGCTCGGGCCCCACAAGGTGGCGGAGGACGAGATCAAGGCGGTCGACGCCAAGGTGCGGGAGATCGTGAACGAATCGGCCGAGTTCGCCACCAGCGATCCGGAGCCCGATCCGTCCGAGCTCTGGACCGACATCCTGCTCTGACCGCGCGGCCCTGACGCCCCCGGCCGTCCGCGTCGCGGACGGCGATCCCGCGCCCGCCCCTCTCCCGGATCGACAGAGTACCCCATGGCGACCGACATCCTGATGCCCGCCCTCTCGCCGACGATGGAGCAGGGCAAGCTCGCGAAGTGGCTCAAGAAGGAGGGCGACCCGGTCAAGGCCGGCGACATCCTGGCCGAGATCGAGACCGACAAGGCCACCATGGAGGTCGAGGCGGTCGACGAGGGCGTGCTCGCCAAGATCCTGGTCGCCGACGGCACCGACAACGTCGCGGTCAACACCCCGATCGCGGTGCTCGCCGAGGAGGGCGAGGACCCGAAGGGCGTCCAGGCCGGCGGCGGACAGGCGAACGGCAAGGGTCAGGACGAGGCGGGCCAGAAGGCGCCCGCCACCGACATGCACGCCGAGGGCCAGGCCGAGCGTCCCGCTCCCGCGGCGAAGACCGAGGACGACAAGCCGGTGGGCAAGCCGGCGGCGCCCGCGGTGATTACCAATCGCGGCCAGGACCCGGCGATGGCCGAGATCCCCGAGGGCACCGAGATGGTCACCCAGACCGTCCGCGAGGCCCTGCGCGACGCGATGGCCGAGGAGATGCGCCGCGACGACAAGGTCTTCGTGATGGGCGAGGAGGTCGCCGAGTACCAGGGCGCCTACAAGATCACGCAGGGCTTGCTTCAGGAATTCGGCGCCAAGCGCGTCGTCGACACCCCGATCACCGAGCATGGATTTGCCGGCGTCGGCGTCGGCGCGGCGTTCACGGGCCTGCGGCCCATCGTCGAGTTCATGACCTTCAACTTCGCCATGCAGGCGATCGACCAGATCATCAACTCGGCGGCCAAGACCCTCTACATGTCCGGCGGCCAGCTCGGCTGCCCGATCGTGTTCCGCGGCCCCAACGGCGCGGCGGCCCGGGTCGGCGCCCAGCACAGCCACGATTACGCCGCCTGGTACTCCAACGTCCCGGGCCTGAAGGTGGTCATGCCCTACACCGCCTCCGACGCGAAGGGCCTCTTGAAGAGCGCTATCCGCGATCCGAACCCGGTGGTGTTCCTCGAGAACGAGATCCTCTACGGCCAGTCCTTCCCGGTGCCGAAGCTCGACGACTTCACGGTGCCGATCGGCAAGGCGAAGGTGCATCGCGAAGGCAAGGACGTGACGATCGTCTCGTTCGGCATCGGCATGACCTACGCCCTCAAGGCCGCCCACGAGCTCGCCGAGGCCGGGATCGACGCCGAGGTGATCGACCTGCGCACCATCCGGCCGATGGATTCGCAGACGGTGGTCGAATCGGTGAAGAAGACCGGCCGCTGCGTCACCGTCGAGGAGGGCTTCCCGCAATCCGGCATCGGCGCCGAGATCGCCGCGCGCCTGATGGTCGACGCCTTCGACTACCTCGACGCCCCGGTCCTGCGCATCACCGGCAAGGACGTGCCGATGCCGTATGCGGCGAACCTGGAGAAGCTCGCCCTGCCGAACGTCGCCGAGGTGATCGAGGCGGCCAAGGCCGTCTGCTACCGGTGACCCCCATGACCGACGACGAGCCCCGCTTCGAGGCCCTCGACGTACCCCCCGACGCCCTGGAGCAGGGCGGCATCGAGGTGCTGCGCGCCGCCGTGGTCGACGGCGCGGTGAGCGTCGCGCTGCGCCGTTCCTTCGAGGACCCGGCGACCTGGGGCCGGCTCCTCGTCGACCTCGCCCGCCAGGCGGCGCTGGTCTATGCCCGCGAGACCGAGCTGTCCGAGGAGGAGGCCTTCGCGCGCATCCGCGCCGGGATGGAGGCCGAGAGCCTCGATCCCGAGCGCTTCAACTGAGGCTCGCCATGGCCGAGGCCGCGCCGCTTTGGGCCACCTATGCCGACCTCGAGGCGGTGCCGGACCACCTCGTGGCCGAGATTGTCGACGGCAGGCTGGAGACGCATCCGAGGCCGCGGCCGCTCCATACGACCGTGGCGCATGAACTCTCGACCGAACTGGGTCCGCCCTTCGGCCGCGGTCGCGGCGGCCCTGGCGGCTGGATCTTCATGACCGAGCCCGAGCTGCATCTCGGGCCGCATGTCGTCGTGCCGGATCTTGCCGGTTGGCGCCGCGAGAGATTGCCGGCCTTGCCGGCGACAGCCTTCATCGAAATCCCGCCGGACTGGGTCTGCGAGATCCTGTCTCCCTCCACCGCCCGGCTCGACCGCGGGTCGAAGCGGCGGATCTACGCCGAGGCCGGCGTGAACCATCTCTGGCTGCTCGATCCGGCCAGCGGCGTGCTCGAAGGTTTCGCCCTCACCGGCGGTCGCTGGCTGCTGCTCGGCACCGTCGCGCGCGGCGAGACGGTGTCCCTGCCGCCCTTCGATTCCGTCTCCTTCCCGCTCGACGACCTTTTCCCCTTCGACGATCCGGCCGCCCCTCCTCCCGCCGAGACCTGAATCCATGCCGATCAACGTGCTGATGCCCGCCCTCTCGCCGACCATGGAGAAGGGCAACCTCGCCAAGTGGCTCAAGAAGGAGGGCGACACAGTCAAGTCGGGTGACGTGCTCGCCGAGATCGAGACCGACAAGGCGACGATGGAGGTCGAGGCGGTCGACGAGGGCGTGCTCGCCAAGATCGTGGTGCCGGAGGGCACCGCCGACGTGCCGGTCAACGACCTCATCGCCCTGATCGCCGAGGAGGGGGAGGACCCGGGCAGCGTGCAGGCCGGCGGCGGGCCGAAGGAGGCGCCCGCCAAGGCCGGGACGCCCGAGGCCGGCAAGGCGGAAGGGGGGAGGCCCCACGCGTCGGCCGGCAACGAGACGCCCGGCGGCGGCACGATGTCCTACGAGCGGGTCGACACCGCGCCGGAGGGCGCCAGACCCTCGGGGAGCCAGCCTTCGGGGGCCAAGCCGAACGGCGCGGCGCCGGCCCCCGGCGGCCGCCTGTTCGCCTCGCCGCTGGCCCGCCGCATCGCCAAGCAGGAAGGCGTCGACCTCGCCGCGGTGCAGGGCTCGGGCCCGCACGGGCGGATCATCGAGCGCGATGTCCGCGCCGCCCTCGAGGGCGGAACGGCCAAGCCCGCGCCCCAACCCGCCAAGGACGCCGCCGCCCCGGCCGCGAAGCCCGATCAGGCCCCGTCCCAGAAGGCCGCCGCTGCCGCCGCCCCGCCCTCCGGCCTCTCGGCTAAGCAGGTGATGGGGATGTTCGAGCCGGGCTCCTACGAGGAGGTGCCCCTCGACGGCATGCGCAAGACCATCGCCAAGCGCCTGGTCGAATCGAAGCAGACCGTCCCGCATTTCTATCTCTCCCTCGACGTCGAGCTCGACGCGCTCTTGAGCCTGCGCGAGCAGGTCAATGCCGGGGCGACGAAGGACAAGGACGGCAAGCCGGCCTTCAAGCTCTCTGTCAACGACTTCGTCATCAAGGCGCTGGCGCTCGCCCTGCAGCGGGTGCCGGCGGCGAATGCCGTCTGGGCCGAGGACCGGATCCTGCGCTTCCGCCACTCCGACGTCGGCGTCGCCGTGGCGATCGACGGCGGGCTGTTCACGCCGGTGATCCGCCGCGCGGAGCAAAAAACCCTCTCGACCATCTCGGCCGAGATGAAGGACCTCGCCGCCCGCGCCCGCACCAAGAAGCTCAAGCCCGAGGAGTACCAGGGCGGCACCACCGCGGTGTCGAATCTCGGCATGTTCGGCATCAAGTCGTTCGGCGCGGTCATCAACCCGCCCCACGGCACCATCCTGGCGGTCGGCGCCGGCGAGGCCCGGGTGGTGGCGAAGAACGGCGCCCCCGCTCTGGTCCAGGCGATGACGGTGACGCTGTCCTGCGACCACCGGGTGGTCGACGGGGCGCTGGGCGCCGAACTGCTCGCCGCCTTCAAGGGGCTGATCGAGAGCCCGATGGGCATGCTGGTCTGAGGACCGCCGCCCCGCGCCACCCTCGGATCGACTGCCGGAGACCTGAATGTCCGACACCTACGACGTCCTCATCATCGGCGCCGGTCCCGGCGGCTACGTGGCGGCGATCCGGGCCGCGCAGCTCGGCTTCAAGACGGCGGTGGTGGACCGCGAGCACTTAGGCGGCATCTGCCTCAACTGGGGCTGCATCCCCACCAAGGCGCTGCTGCGCTCGGCCGAGATCTACCATTACATGCAGCACGCCAAGGATTACGGCCTCTCGGCGGACAACGTCCGGTTCGACGTGGGCGCCATCGTCAAGCGCTCGCGCGGCGTATCCAGCCGGCTCAACGGCGGCGTCGGCATGCTGCTCAAGAAGAACAAGGTCGACGTGATCTGGGGCGAAGCCGCGATCGAGGCGGCCCCGAAAGGCAACGAGGCCGGCCGGGTCAAGGTGCGGGAGACGAAGCGCGCCGAGGCGCCGAAGGGCGCCAAGGCGGCGGGCACCTATCAGGCCAAGCACATCATCGTGGCGACCGGCGCCCGCCCGCGGTCGATTCCCGGCATCGAGCCCGACAAGAAACAGATCTGGACCTATTACGAGGCCATGGTGCCGGACAAGATGCCCAAGAGCCTCCTGGTGATGGGCTCGGGTGCGATCGGCATCGAGTTCGCCTCGTTCTACCGCACCATGGGGGCCGAGGTGACGGTGGTGGAATTGCTGCCGCAGATCCTGCCGGTGGAGGATCCCGAGATCGCCGCCCACGCCCGCAAGCGCTTCGAGAAGCAGGGCATCAGGATCCTCACCGGCGCCAAGGTGACCAAGGTCGTGAAGGGCGGCGACACGGTCACCGCCACGGTCGAGACCGAGGGCGGCAAGACGCAGGAGATCGCGGCGGAGACGATGATCTCGGCGGTCGGCGTCGTCGGCAACATCGAGGGTCTCGGGCTGGAAAAGCTCGGCGTCACGATCGAGCGCGGCATCGTCGCCACCGACGGGCTCGGCCGCACCACCGTGCCGGGAATCTACGCCATCGGCGACGTCGCCGGCCCGCCGATGCTGGCCCACAAGGCCGAGCACGAGGGCGTGATCTGCGTCGAGACCATCAAGGGCCTGCACACCCACCCGATGGACAAGGGCAAGATCCCGGGCTGCACCTACTGCCAGCCGCAGATCGCCTCGGTCGGCCTCACCGAGGCCAAGGCCAAGGAGCAGGGCTTCGACGTGCGGGTCGGCCGCTTCCCCTTCGCGGGCAACGGCAAGGCGATCGCGCTCGGCGAGCCCGACGGCCTGGTGAAGACGATCTTCGACCGCAAGACCGGGCAATTGCTCGGTGCCCACATGGTCGGGGCCGAGGTCACGGAGCTGATCCAGGGCTACGTCGTGGCAATGACTCTCGAGACCACCGAGGAAGAACTGATGCACACGGTCTTCCCGCACCCGACGCTCTCGGAGATGATGCACGAGAGCGTGCTCGACGCGTATGGGCGGGTGATCCACGCGTAGGGCGGAAGGACGAAAAAACCTCGCTAGAACATCGGCTTAGCTCGGTGACTCTAGCGAGGCCCGCCAACGGCAGTCAACCCTCCGCTGACGAATTCATAGTGGTCACGTAGGCCCCGCTGTGACAAAATTGTGGCATGAAGCGGTGTGCGGAAGTATCGAACGACACCTTAGTCTTCGATGTAATCCTTATGCTCCCGGGGCACTTGGAAGCGTAAAAGCGATCTTGATATTACGTAATCACCTGTGCATATTGTTCACATAACGAAGTCACAAAATTTCCAATCGCGACGCTGGCCTGATCCGTAACCATCATAGCGACGCTCTCTCAGGCAGTAATCTGCGATTATAGCAGCAGCGCATTATAATGTCAATAAAAATTAACGGTTGACGTAGGGTTATTTTTTTAGCATAACGACTATGCGGCTTAGGAACTAGCATCCTTTGCGGCCATACTAATGCGGTAGCTGTCCAGTATCATACGATAAGTTTGTTACATCAGCATGGGCTAGGGGTTGTGAGCAATCCACCCCGAAACCGTTTCACTTAATTAACATTATTGACGGCTGCTGATACAGGCCCGGCGGCAGCTATTGATATTTCACATAAGGAAAGAATTCCGATCCATGAATAGAATTAATATTATTGATCTACGAGTTGATGCCCATGACGTGCTCAACCAACGAGCTGAGCGGTTGTTTAGCAAGATGATCTTGGAAATCGATGATGTAGAATATAGAGAAAATCAATTCTTCGATGATCAATGCGATTTCTGGAAATTGGTTGCATCTCTTGGTGTTCTATCGCAGTATAAGAGAGATAGAAATCCAAAGTTTGAACAAAGCACGGAAATGATTCAGATTGGTCTATCGGTCGCTCTGAAACAATTAGATGCTGATGAATACTTTGAGAGAGATAAGATCATTGATTTGATCAGGGGTTTCGCGGCTTACAGCGGTCAGGCGTAAACACAATACCGTTAATACTGTAAGAAGAAGACTTGGATGGCTTGAATGCTGTCCAAGATAATATTTTTTTGTCTCCAATAATTTAACTCATTCGAGGATCGAATATTTATAATGTCACAGATTAAATATGTGTCGGCACCATGCGGTTCGGGTAAGACCCACGCCATTATTAATAGTATCGTCGAGGGCCGGTATGATGG
Organism: Methylobacterium sp. 174MFSha1.1; assembly: GCF_900116815.1. NCBI lineage: Bacteria > Pseudomonadati > Pseudomonadota > Alphaproteobacteria > Hyphomicrobiales > Methylobacteriaceae > Methylobacterium > Methylobacterium sp. 174MFSha1.1. The sequence continues at coordinate 262,708 of NZ_FPCB01000005.1, forward strand.
CAATCTCCTGCTTGTTCAGCCTACGGTTCAGCTTATTGATAATACCTATAATGAAATCAAACATCGAAGCCCATCAAGCCACGTCGAGAGATTTCATAGTGAGATTATTACCGATAAATCGGTCGCAGGGGCGCTCGTGAAGCATTTTCGGAATCCATATCCAGGTAATCATGTACTAATAACAACCAACTCCACGTTCTTCAATCTGCCTTTCATAGCAAACAAACGAAATTATGATCTAGTTTTAGATGAATCTCACGTGTTGGTTGATCCGTTTGACGAAAAACTACCGGATCATCATCACTTGATCACCGATCACCTAACACTCGAAGCACAAGGTCCTTCATACGGGATCTTGAAGCCAAAGAACATAAAGGAACTTACATCGTTAGCCGAGAACCGTAAAAGAGATACGGTAAGCAAGTTATTCGCTAAACTCGCAAAGCTTATATTGTCAGATCATTATATTTCGTATGTCAATCTCCAGCAATACAATAATCTTATCAAGGGAAAGCAGGAGGACGGTCATTTAGTAGTATACAGCGTTATGCAGCCCACGATTTTCACCGATTTCAGATCAGTGACGATACTGGGGGCGAGATTGGAGGAAACTGCACTGTTTAAATATTGGTCTGATTTAGGTGTATCATTCTGTAGGGATCTCAGTCTAGAGAACCGCCTGCGATATACAGAACATAATAATGGTAATCTTGTTCACTTGCATTATGGTTTTGAGGATAATTGGTCAAAGTATGTGCGCGACACTAAACATCCAGAGTTGCACGAAAAGATAATAGCTGCCTCTTTAGGGATAATACAAGGCGAGCCATACGTGTGGAATGAGAACAACGACGTCAAGAAAACAAGTATTCTTGGTCAAATTGCTAAGGGGACAGAACTACCAGGGAAATCTCATGGCTTGAATGATTATCAGCACATCGATCATGCGATAATAATTCCAGCACTGAACAATAAGAGTTACTTTCAGAAGTTTTTCATTGAGGTTCTTGGCATTTCTGAATTAGATCAGAAGATTGAAATGACGGGGCATACGATTTATCAGGCTCTCAGCCGCACATCCATACGGGATCCTGACAACAATAATATCAAACATTGGGTCATAGCTGATAAAGCGACGGCCGAATATATTGCCAGCGTCTATCCAGGATCTACAATTAATAGTTTCAAATTGTTAATGCCTTCGGCATGCGCGCGTCCGGGACGCCCGCGGTTACACGAGAATTCATATGAGAGAAAGAAAGCAAGTAAGGAAAAGAAACTGATGATGATTGCTGGATTGGACAAAGACTCATTTTTCGTCCGTGATAATGATCTTCAAGTCGCAAGCCAAGGAAACAAAAAAAGCGACGTTTCATCTATAGAGCTTAATAGACATTTCGTCGTTCATTTCCGAGGTTCTATATTCATTGATAGATTTCATGGGAAGCACGACTCCCTCATTATTGACACGGACGAAAAGTTCGTCAGAGATCTTAGGAATAGAAGCAGGGTCAGATACGAGTCAAAAGAACACAACACGTTGATCAGTCCAGCCTATTTCGATCCACATAAAGCGGCAGATACAGAGCGTGGTATAGAAAATATTGTGTTTGTGAAAGGAGTGTGGATCGACGTCGATGGTGGAGATATGAGCCCAAGAGATTTCAGTGAGATGTTCCCGCATATCAGAATGGTATGTTTCAATACTTATAGTAGCACAGGAGATGACTTGCGTTACAGAGTCTATATACCGACTGATATGGCAATGACTAACGACGCATATAAAATGATTTTTAATAATATAGTGAGAAAGGTTGAGTCGGAAGGATACGTTTCTAAGAGCAAGGCGACGACGAAGTCGACCCGAAGGGTTCATGGTATCGATAATAAGCCTAATGGATCCGACTTGTTCTATCTTCCGTGTCAACCGCAGGACCCCGGAGGTGCGTATTTCCAGGATTTCAAGGCAGATCGCAAGCCTCTTAAGGTCAAGGATTGGATCATTAACGGTTTCAGTGAGGAGGAAGCTTCCTACGTGTCAGAGCCCCCTTCCCTATCGGACTCAGACGACCTCACACCCGATCAGGAATCGAAGGTGGCTGACGCACTAAGAGAATGGGACGCTGTGGGATCGAAACCGGGTAATGGTAATGCCGGCATCTTCAATCTCGGTCATCGGTTACGTCGTACTGGAATCAGCGCGTGGCGTCTTGAAACTATTCTCAGGCAATCTGCGCAGACCGCCAACTCTCCCTTGGATCGGATGAAGGATGTCCGACGCTTCATGCGGCAATATGCTACCGGCATGTTCTCTTGAGGCTTTGAATATCGGCTGTTCCTGCAAATAGGATAGATGTTGCGCTCTGCCTCTGACAGATCGAGTGATAAGAAGCTAGGATCGGCGTTGTAATATGTTGAGAAATTAAATAAACAAATCGATCAAATATTGTTGACAAATAATCCTCAATAGTGTTTAATACACAAGGTCGCCGACGACATATCATTCGGTCTGAGTCTTGTCTGCGATGATATTAGAGATCGGGTATCGATCTAGGTATACTAATCAACTAATATGAGTCACTATCTCTTAGATAACCAATCAAGGGATTAAATTTAACAAAAAAATAGGAAAATATAAATGACCAATCAGATTAATATTGTTAATATAGACTTGAAGATAGAGACTATTCGGATTCTCAAGCAGGCCGCGCAGTTCTATGAATATATGGAAGAATTTAACAATCTAGTTGACGGGCAAGAATATGGATATGGCATGCTCGTGATCGAATGTAAGATTGGTTTGATGAATATTGATAATTATATTTATAATAACAGATTCATATGTCATGAGTATTATGATGCCATTTATGCTACAGCTGAAGCTTATCACGAACAGCTGACAAAATGTTATCCCCTACTCGCATTCGACGTAAAAGCATATCTAAATGAGCTCAAGAATTTCAAGCCACAATAGCATAGAAATTGCTAGGCTTGATAATTAAATATATATAATTAGATGAAAACGGGTGGTGGGTGAGTGCTTCCCGTTTTCCAGCATGCTTCTCGCTGAACTGTCCACCTCTTTCTGTGCTGCTTCAATCATGCCTTGGCTGATCGGCATAATGGGATGGTGCATAGCTTGATATATCTACAACAGAACGTCAGCCGCACGCCGAGGTCTTATCCCCTAAACCGGCGCTCCACTTTATAGAAACCACCCAGCGCGTCGCTTATTGAAGTAAGGCGCCTCGGTTCTTAGCTGCAACGTCCGATAGGGAGAGAGCAAAGCAATCTCTTCCATCGTCGGCTTCGATGATAATTATGCCATCGGACCAGTCGTCACCGCGTTCAGGCAAAGCCAGGAGCACGCGCCCGATATGCCACGCTTGCGAAAAGGCGGCGCTCTTGTCGTTAAGTTCGATGCCAGCGCCCCCGTCAACGAGGCGACTTCCAAGTTTCAGGCTGAAGCGGTAGTGTGGCATTGTCCCTCGGCTGCAAAACGCTTGTGCTGGCAACTCGTGTCTCTACGGCATCATAGCGCCATTTGAAACTCACGCTAGAGGGTGCCCGCTATCGTCGCATTCACGTTAGGTCGCGAAGCTTGTGCTGAGCTGTCAGGCGCCGTCTAACCCAATTTTTAGAAAACTCACAGATAGTAATATGATTGAGATCAATGCAATTGGATGCGATAGAGATGACTCCGCGCTGCACTCCCCCGTTGGCGCGGTCGGTGGGCCAGGCATTCCCCCGAACATGCCTGGCCCACCACTCTACCTAAAATGCCAGCTTCCGCGCGCCTTCGCGCACCCCTGAAGCCCTGCCCGCTGCTAGTCTGCCAGCACACCTCCGGCCAGCCTCGACTCGGGTCGGTGCCAGATTGTCCCTGGTCGCGGCCGCGGACGCGGGAGTGGGAAGATGGGACACGGAGGTGAGAGTTGAACGAGCCCGTGGACATGATCGCGAGCCTGTAGCTCCGCCAGTCGATCTGGTCAGATTAGACACTCCACCCTCACTACCACGTAGGGGTCGCTCGCGAGGTTCCTGGGCCTGTGCGAAGGTGGCCCGTCATAGGGCATCACCAGTGTCGTCTAGGCGCCCACGGACGAAGCCTCGGGAAATGAGCCGGCTACGTTCGCGGGTCTGGCGTTCGGCTTCTAGAAGGTCCGCTAAGGCGTCTGTGATGGCACACCGCAGGGCAAGTGTGAGGTCGCCTGAGGTTTGCGTAAGGTAAGCCGCTGCGATGGCTTCGACGGGGCATGAGGAGGCAGCGGAGGGGCTTTCAGCGGGTCCGGTGTCTCTCGCCTGCATCGTGTGCCCTCTGTCCGAATCGTTGAGAACGAAGAGAGAACACGGCACGGGCTGGTTGGTTCGGTCAAGGTGGGCTCGGAATCACTCAGGCGCTTAAGGGCTGCCATTCTTTTCCACTGCAGCGAAACATCGATACTCCCCCGGAGTTGGTGCCCGAACATAACCGTCCTTCAGTGCCAACGAGGAATACCCATGAACCGGCGTATCGCCATCACCGCGCTCGCATCGACCATCGCGATCCCCTCTTTCATCAACGTGGCCTTCGCGCAGAACCCGACCAGCTCGGCTTCGTCCGCATCTGGAAACACCGGCGCCAAGATGGGAGAGGCGGAAGCCAAGCATGCCGCTGACACCCTGGCGGCCGGATCGATGTCACTGGCGGCCAGTCGAGTGGCTCTCAAGAAGGCCCAGGATGACGACGTCAAGCAGTTCGCACAATTCGAGGTCGCAGAGCAGGAGACCATCGCTGATATCCTGAAGGGGATGCGTGACCAGACGGTCGCAGCCAACGGTCAGGTGAAGCCCCCGTCAGATGCGGAAGTCACCGGCCAGCTCGATGCCAAGGGCAAGGCGATGCTTGAGAAGCTGGAGAGTGCAAAGGCGGGGTCTGCGTTTGACCCTGAGTATATCAAGGGACAGATTGAGGGACACCAGGAGCTGCTGAAAATCCAGGAGGCGTATCTGGCTACTGGCAAGGATCGTGAGAACCTGAGCGTTGCCAAGCTCGCCCGCGGTCAGATCAAGGAACACTTAGTATTGCTTGCTGATATTAATAAGAATTTGAAGGACTGAGTAGAAACCTTCTCGGCCCGCTGAGAGGCTTTGAGCGGGCCGAATCATGTGTCTAATGCTCTATCTCAAAATCGTCCTGCTTGTTCGGGAATTTAACGCGACTGTAACCACTCTGCCGCCACGCAGTTTTCGGGGGGGTGGTAACCATGCTGCTGTATGTGTTCGTAGCGATCGCCGGAGGTTTTCTGATGGCCGCAGCTATGGTGGTCCCGTATGGCCCCCTGGTCGCGCTCCTCAGTGCTCCAATAGGCGGGAGCCTCTACGCCGCGGTGGCAGCTCTGGTACTCATGCGGCTCCGTGGTCCCGCCAACCAGTCCGAAGGGGATCTAGACGCGTAGACGGATATGATGGTGTCCGACTTGCGGGGCATCGTAGCTTAGGCCGGGCGGCAAGAGCCTGCATCCCCTGAAACTGAGCAGGCTACGAAACGCGCGTAGGTGCTGTGGAATTGCTCCGTTGCCGTCAGTGGCGAGAGCAAGCAGGAGGCCAGCTCACGACCATCTTCCCTCCTCTGTCCTACGCTGGCCGGCTGGCACTCCTCGTCAGGTGGCATGCGCCCGGGGAACTGGAAAGGCAGCACTGGACGCAATCTACGGCGTGTCTGGATTTACGGATCATCAATACGAGCGATGTCAACCTTACAGGATGTTGCTAGGCTTCCTCTGATTCGAGGGGGGTTCGATGAAGGGACGTGGTACGCGCAAGGCGTTCATGGTCAGCGCACTTGGACCGGGTGAGCGGCCATCTGTGTTTGCAGTTTTGACCCCGACACCAGCGGGCGCCCGCGACGCGGTATCACTGGCCTTGGGGTGTGAAGCGGCGCTGCTAGAGATTGTTGGTCTCCTTTCAGGCTCGATGGCCCGCAAGCTAAAGCTCAACTCGAACACGCCAAGACTGATCTAGCTTTCCTGTTCCGAACCAATATTCGTGGATAAGTTGCTTTGAGTGATGGCTGGGGAACTGATCCAGGCCGTCACTTCATCACGAGGTCCGTCGAGTGATAGGTTTGCCTTCGAAGCCGAAGCACTGCAGGTCAAGGATGCAACAAACTAATCAATCATTGTCTAATAATCGAGATTTTTGATAGATTAATTCGTCGTATCAGACGCTATCCGAGTAAGTCCAGCTCTGAGGACGGACAGATTTCGTCTCTGGGTTGTAGTTCTTCTTTTCTCACTGAAGTTGTTGAAGCTTGAATTAATCCTAGAGAGGATTTGCATGTCCGCTGAGTCTGTCGCGGTCGTCTTGGCAATGGCAGTTACACCGATCATGAGAGCCCAAGCCATGCCCAGGACAATCGCGGGCTTCCGAAGCTGAGGCATCCTGCTCTCCCGATTGCTACGCTTACTTCCGTGACCACAACGCGGGTATTGGCGAAGAGTTCAAAGCCCGTTTGATTTCTCCATGGATATTCCTGAGTGCCATTCTCAACCCTTCCTTCCCAGCACCTTGATCGTCATCCAGTCCGGGCCTTGGGTACTAGGAAACGACGGGTACGAGGAACGGGTTACGTCTCGAATGAGTTTCGGAGGGTAGGCATGGGACATCCTTGCAACCCTCGCTTCCGTTCCTCCCACCATGTCCAGCTAGCGGATGCGTTGTCTCACGGTAGGCCACAAGGCTCCAATTGCTCGCGTGAGGTCGACCCCAATCCATAGTGCCAATAAGGCTGATGTCGGTGAACACCATAGCTACGTCACCGGCTCGTTCCTTGGAGGGGGGGCACTGCATGGTCGCCCGTTTCACAGACGACCACATCCAAAACGGTCTCTTCGAGTAGGGCTACGGCCAACTCACGCATGACCGGATCGTCGTCCGGCACGAGAACGAGTCGGGTCGGATCGACGGGTCTCGCACCATCTGGCTCAACCGCTCTGCCGAGTGCATCCCGCTCGATCAGGAGAGCCATAAGCTGTTGAAGGCGGTCCGGGGTTTGTGCCTCATCCGGCGGTGGTAAGGCATGGTCCAAGCCTTGAGTGACGTCCTCGCTGACGATCGCCGAACCTCCTCCACGCTGCGATAATAGAACCTGGGTGACCGCATATCTCTCAGGCGGTCGTTCTGCTGTCTGCAGAAGACGAGCTACCGCCAACTTCCTTCGTGCCACCTCCGGGCTCCCGGGCTGCCACCCCTGTACACATCTGCGAGGATGCGGCTTCTAGTGGCGAGTGGTCAACTGCCGCCAGGCAAGCACTTTATCAACTGATACAGCTAACGGCATGCTGTCACCGTTGGGCTCTACCACCAGTTCAAGCCTCATCGGCAGCACTCCACTGCGCGCGCGAGTTGACACGGATAAGAAACAAGGTACTATTATTTTCAGGGCTAAATTCGCATAAGCTTGGGCATTCGCACGTCTGGGCGAGCTCCAGCTTGATAAAGCTATCCTGCTTTCAGTAGTATCAATGACGGACATCATATCTCATTGCCTACGGAGAGCATGTTGGATATCTGTATCTTTTGTTAGGTAGACTGAGGCTGCGAATCTGCGGTCGTCGGGCTAATCACTGAAAGGGTCTATCTGAGTTTTGGCTATCGTGTCCTCAGAATATGGAGGTTGAAATGAAAGTATGGAAGCTCATCCCAGCAATGCTTGTTGTTATGTTTGTTTCAGAGGCGTCTGCACAAAGGAACAGGTTCAACGAACTTGTAGGAACATGGGTCAGTACCAACGATGGAACACAGATCATGATCGACCAATTTGGTTCAGTTTTCTCAAATTCAGATGTCAACTTATCTGGGTCGGCCGGCCGGTGCATAGACGGTGGAGCGAATTTCTGCTTTTCAGGCACTATAGATAACCAAAACTACCGATGCGCATATTTCGTTAATTTTATTCGTGGCGGACAAAATGTTCTTTTTAGAATCACCAGAAATTCCTGGCGCGGCTGTCCTGATGGGATTTATTCACGAGTCTCATGAAGTATCGGCGGAGCGTAGGATTCTACGAGATGTCGGTTTCTGCATTGGATGTGCGAAATATTCAAACTATCACTCGCACCTTGGCAATTGTTTTATTATGTTTGCTAATGGTCTCGATTGTGTCGTCACCCGTTCGAGCTCAGAACAGCTTATTCAACCGGCTAGTAGGAAAATGGCGTGAGATTAATTCGGCTACTACAGTGATTATCGAAGCTGATGGACGTGTGTTTTCGCAGGGAGGGCCAGTCTTCGGCGTAGTAAGATCAGGTGAAATAGATGGAGGTGGCAACTTTGCCTTCGAAAACACCAAAAGCCGCTGTGTGTATGACATCGCTTTCTTGGAGACCGGAGGGGCAAGCTGGGGTTTGCGGTATGAAAGTGGATCTGGTTCTTGTTATAAAACAGGCCTGTTCTTTAAATACGAACGTGATTCTGCCGAACTGCAGGCTGAACAGGATCAGGCCAAAGCAAATATAGCTTCCAAAGCAAGAAGCAAAGGCGAATACGATACTAGGGAAACTCGGGAAAAGTTAGATGCCCTTAATGATATGAATGGAGTGGATCTGGTATATTTCGACCGATCCGCGGACGACGGCGCGATAATGAAGCTCTTGCAAGCAAGTAACATTGCGTTTTCCACTAGACAGTCCAGCGAGTCAACTAAATCTAATGCTATTACATGTACTCCTGATGTTCCACTAAGAGCCATCAAGACCTTGGCGCGCCTTATGATCAAGAATAACATAGCCATTCGAGTGATAACTCCTTCTTTGTACCCAGAATTAAGAATGCGCATGACCGTTGAGTCATATGGAGGTTATGTAACCAGCAACGCGATTCTCACAGAAGCCGCGATCGATAAAATGACATCATGTTCGTTGGGTGAGGACATCCAAAAAAAATCCAGTAATATCATTGTAAAAAACGATTGCAGTAAAACGGATATTGATGTATATGTTTTGCACCAAAATGGAGCTAGCAACTTTGTAATCGCGAGTGAGATCGGCGAAACTATCAATTACAAACAATCAGTCAAAATAAAAGACGACTCCAATGCGGAAGTAGTTACGGCCGGACGATTTATATATTATTGGGCGATTGGAGAAGGTGTCAACCCGCCGATAACTTGGTCCGGGGATGTAGGTAAAGACCACCGCGTTTATAACGTCCTGGGCCGAGGAAAAAAAATATTTAGAAAATCAGCTGATATAAATCCAGTTTTAGTCTGTAAATAATATAATATTGATTTATTAGTGCTATATGTACAAATAGATTCGATGCAACATCCTTGACGTATCGCGCTATTATTTTGCCCAAGTCATTCTATCTTCTACTTGTTCTTTCATGCTAACTGGATGTGATTATTCTATTGAGTTCCTAGAGCTACACGCTTGTCCCCTCTCGGAACTATGATAGGTCCATCACTATTACTTAGCGGGTGCGGTGGTACAAGTTCTAAGCATGCGTCCGTATCTCGTGGATAGCTCTCCCGGGCGCATCCTCACAGCTGAGATCATGATGAACTGACCGGTACAAGCTCTGGTCGCTCCACGGCCTAGCTGGGTGGAGCTATAAGCCGTGATGATGCCGGCCGTAGATTAACATCACAGCTGTCTAACTTGCTTATCTGTTAGTAGGGCGGCAGCAAGCGCAAACAGGCGGTATCCAAGGAGAAACCCCTTACGTCCCTGCACTCGTTGTCCAGTAGTAACGCGGCAGCACAGAACCCGGCCCCTTCAGCCGCGTCTAGAGCCAAATGCTCGTCCATCGATAGTTTTTCGGTGAACCCGCCTTCATACCGCGTCAACGCACTATAGGCTGCGTTTCCTACTCCTACTGCCGCCAGGGGATCACCGACGAGCATCCTGACATGCAATATACTACTCGTAGTACTTGCTTCTAAGAGGTGGATGGTGGAGGTGAGAACATATCTTTCTTCTTATACATGATATTTAATATTTAATAAGATAGGTATTTACTTCCACCCTCCACCTCGAGAAGGAAGGGTGTTGGTAAAGTCTCGAAGGTGTCTATGAATGTACATTACTAGTAAATACATTACGGCGATGAGCGGCAATCGGCTTGCTTTTGTTTATCGATATATAACCTAAGGAATTCCGATATAAACTTCAAATCGCTAACGTTCATTTTCATAATTATCATATCAATCTCAGTTTTAAGGTTCAATGCGTCGGTAGTTTGCGGTGCATCATCAAACATATACCCAATGGGAATGCCGGTCACATCGCAAATTCTTTGAAGAGTATCTATAGTAGGTAGATTCACGCCCCGTTCTATATTACTGATCGCTTCTTTGCTGCGATCGATGGCACCTGCTAGTGCCTCTTGAGTCAGACCGGCAGCTTCACGGGCTCGGCGGACCCTCGTCCCTATGGCGTAGTTCAACTCAGGCTTCATGAGACGGAGTGTGACTACGGCTTCTCCGTTTGCCCACGGATCATGATACGATACAGTGCCCTAGAAGCGGAGTTCTCTCCGTCTTAAGGGTATGGCGATGACCATCATCAGGCGGCTAGCATTACTGGTAATCGCAATCGGCGCCGTGGCAGGTTCAGCGAGAGCACAGGAACGGCAGAGCGACACGGATCGACGCTTGGTGATGCCATACGTCCGGTCGGCAACTGACTGTGTGGCCTCAGCTGTAAGGAACCGCCTATCCGCCTCACCGTCCCAGCCTGAGCTTCGGGCAGCGATCAATACTGTTATCGAAACGCGCCTATGCAGCGAGGCCATATCCGACCTCGAGGCTCGATATGACAGCGTGTATGGCGGAGGTAGTGGTTCGGAGTTCGTGAGAGGGCCCTACCTGAGCGACCTTCCGAGGGCCGTGAAGGCGCGATTGGCGGTCAATGATCGGGTCGCAACGACGCCACCGGCATCCGTCAGCGCCCTCCCCTCTCCTACTTCTACTATCAATAATAACGACAGCAAAAAGCAGCCTCAATCACCCACAATTAGCTCGAAAGCCGACAACGAGGCGCGATCATATATCAATAGTAATCTCGGATCGAAGGAGATGACTGACGATGATCTGAGATATTATATATCAGTCGCGTTATCATTGATGGCCGGAAGTGCCTTCGTACTGTTTGTGTTGGGTTGCGGTTCGAAATACGTTGTGTTCAATTCGATAGTTGATGCCGGCATGACAGCCTCAATATTCCTTATTCCCATCGCAGTGGTCATAGCCGCTTCATTGTCTATAATTGCATTTTCGAGCCATGAAACGAGACCCGTGACCGAGATAGTTGCAATTTCAAAATCCAATCCGATGTTGGGTCTGGTCCTTGTGGTAGGATTTCTAGTGTGGTTATGGAGTTTCTTCGGAACGATCGTAAGTTCTATATATTTCAACGGCCCAATCGCTGGATCATTAATCGCCTGTATGAAGCTGTCCGCAGCATTGATGTTGGTAATCGTATGGATTGGTTCGTTCTATGTCGAGGATGATCGCGGTCCACGTCGAATTACCATCACCAAACTACTGCTAATTGGGTTCGCGATCTGGCTTGCATCGAAGTTTGTCAATGGTCCAAGAGTGATGGAAGCCCGAGCCGATAGTGGGACCGGCCGTGACGATGGTATGGTTCGCGTATGATCGTTCGACAAGCATAGACGACTTTCTGGACTGACATGTCTTATTGGCCGGCGTTCAGATGTCCGTACGTGCTTCCTCCTTGGGACGTGTCGGTCAGTGCCCTTCCGGTTGGATATTGCGTCAACCCGTAAGCTTTCAGAATCGAAGTCATTCGTCGGGCTGCCATGGTCGGATCGTAACTGGCCGTGGGAACCAGAACCATGTTCGAAGACACCCGGCGCGTGCTCCAGGGCGCTACTAAGGGACCCATGCCGGAAGAGCCAAGCTATAGAAGGCAGCCTGTGGGAATCCGGTCGCGGTCGAGGACTATGGCAGTAAATCGAGGTGGCCGTCGCGGGGTTTTGGAGTGTGACTCGAGAGTGGGTAGAGGGGCACGCGGGGCACGGGCCGAACGGGAGAGTGGACAGGATCGCGAGCGAAGCAGCAGATTGGGCTCGAATCGGACCTGTAAAATTTATCAAGTTGCCGATGTTGTTTTGATCTGCAGAGTTGAGTAACCGGATATGTAGAAATAAAATTAGCTGCGCCGAGAGGAACGGGATACAAATTGGCCCGCGTATCGCTTTAAATCTGTAACATCTGATTGATACATGCCAAACCGACCTTCGACATGTCGAAGGTCAAATCTTCCACCTCCGTGGATCATGGCATCAAGCATTATCAGTCTTTTGTGTTCCTCCTGAAGTTGCTTAGCGTGCATAGGCCAATTGGCTGCCTGGGCCCGTCTTGGAAATATGTTTTTGAAAGCGTTATCTTTGCGAATGCGAAACAATTTTACACGTTCAGTGAGTATTGGATCTCCAATTTCCATAACGTCTTTAGGGGCATTCGTATCACCAAATAATAATATTGATAAATTAAATGCCTTTCCAAAATTTCCAGTAAGGTGTGCCTCGTGAAGTTCTCTTTTCATGATGACACGAAAATCTTTCGGCTTGAGATATTTAAAAGATACCTTGGGCCATCCTTGATTGATCCACGCATTATAAATTCCGTCTGGGAAATGTGACAATATTAGATTAAGTTTGTGGGATTTTTCAACATCCCTATAATCACCAAGCGCGATCTTGTTTGTCAGGTAGGCAAAGATATGATCACGCGTCTGATTTGCTCGAAATACGCCATCTTCTTCCTTCCCGAGCACCGCACTGAGTTGCATCAACTCCGTTTTAGAGCCGAACCTACGCAGCCATTTAGTCGCTGAAAGGCGTAGTTCGTTATCGATGGGGCAAGGTGGGTCAGCTAGCTTCCTCACCGTAGCGACAGCAACTCTATATCGCGAAACCCAATACCGGGAGTGTACCGGAGGAGCTTCTATGACATCGTCAAACTGCTGTCCGATTGACTCTGTAGCCCAAACTCTGTCGCGACGCTTATAGAAGCCATCCCGGGCGTTTCCGAGGATCCGCGTCATGTCTGCCAGTACTGATGATTCTTTGACTGCAGCTTCGCCAAACAATAAGGCAGGTGTCAAAGATTCTGCATCTCCATCAATAACCTCCATTAATTCATTTATCCAAAATGGAATAGGCCCAGGGTCGCCTAAATTATATCGTTTATTATTATGGCTGTCGGGGGTTGCATAGTTTATATAATAGTTTTCCGTATTATAAAACGTTATAAATCTCGTAATTCTGAGGTCGAAATCAGTCTCAGCGACAAACATTTGGTTTGTATCTCTGGCTGAAAATACCGCAATTCCAATAGTGTCAAGGGATTTTATAAGTTGTACGGCACCAATCATATTAAGAGTCGATCGCCTATTCATTTATATAATCCGTATCGCCTATATATGTTATTCACGGCTTCGTATATTAGTCCATAATGACTGGCGCTGTTGAGCGGATGTAAGTCGTATGTTTCTATAGCGTCCGTTATATGAAAAATCGAATCCCGAAATCCTGGAATGCGAGCGTACTCGGACGGCATCACAATACCTAGAACGTTTTGACTAGTAAGATATATATCTTCCGTGATTTGCAGCTCAATTGCAGCTGCCCTATCGTCGAAATTAGCATTTGAATCTTCTCTATATAACCGAGCAAGGGCAGCGATTTCCTGATGCCGCGCATCGATTTCATAGCGTTCTTTGATATCGAATATATCAAACGATCTTCTTTTTATATATCTCGCGTCATCTCCAAAAAATACAGAAACTAACCGACCGATATTATTTTTGTTTACCGATACATCGTAATTATTGATATCAAAGCAAGTTATATAGTTAGGTAATCTTTTCCCGACAAACGCACCGCTGTCAAAGGGGAAGATGCGTTTGATTGGAAGCTCATGAGCGAATCTCAGTACAAAGACCACTGGCAGCTGCCATTCTGATGGATTTTCTGAAGCCGGAACTTTGTATGACGGGCGTCCAACAAACAGGTAGCAGAGATTATCACCCATAAAAACATTACATGGAGTTGCCAAAAGTCTTTCGTCATTCAGTATATCGAGCAATCTTGCAGCCATAGCGGAATGAACTAAGGGAAGGTTGCTGTCAGAAGGAGTATTTGATTTGATGAGGAACTCATTGAGTCGGATGGGTTTTATTTTCACGCTACGCCCCAACTTTCGAAGAACCGCATGTGGTCAGCATGACTACCATCTCGCGCAACAATTAGATATGGTATGGGCTGTGGTGGTATGGTGTCTACCTTTGATCCGGTCCCGGTGTTCCATCGCCCACTCAGACCGTGCCATATCTTAGATGATTACATGGAGTGATGCCGTGTCAAGTCCGTTGCGGCTCTATTATCCTTGAAATGGTTCGCTACATCGTCGCTGCCCTAATAAGGTCAGCCGCACGGGTGTCTACTTCCTTGTGGGCGACGATCCTGACCAACCCACCAGGGTTCGGGTTTACGTCGGAGAGAGTGACAGCTTCATCGACCGCATCAAGTCCCATGCCAAGGACGCTTCTAAGGATTTTTGGAGCCGGGTCTGCGTCGTCACGTCCAAGGATGCCAACCTAACCAAGTCCCACGTCCGCTACCTCGAGCACCGATTCGTGGAACTGACGAAGGGTGCCGACCGAGCCAACCTCGCCATCGGCAACGAGCCCGGACGCAAGGCCCTCCCCGAGAGCGATATCTCGGATATGGAGTTCTTCATTGCTCAGGTGGAGGTGATTCTGCCGGTGGTGGGCTTCGATTTCCTCCGGCCCAAGGGACGCGTCACTGCCCCTGCAACGCCGAGCAAGGAGGCTGAGCAGGCGTCTGGGTCGCCTTTGGAATTGGTCTTCGCGAGTGACAAGCTCGGCTACAAGGCTATGGCAGTTGAGGTGGATGGAGAGGTGACCGTCCTTGAAGGTTCGACAGCCACCGCGAAAAGCGACTTCGCTAGCAAGGGTTACTCGTCGCTACGTGACCAGCTCATCGCCGAAGGCCGCCTTGTGCTCGTGCCAGTATCGCAGCTCCTTCGGTTCCGAGTAGCAGTGACCTTCACGAGTGCAAGCGCAGCAGCCGCGGTTGTTGCAAATCGTAACACGAATGAAAGGACGGCGTGGCGCCTCGTCAGCACCGGGCAGACCCTCAAGGAATGGCAAGACGCCCAGCTTAGCATCCCAAGTTGAAATTGTTGTTTTCTGCTATTTTAACACCTGCATATAGGCATTTTATTACAAAAGATATTACTAATTAGCATTTCGATTTGATAACGTTCGTCACTCAGGGGCACGTGTAACGACTCTAATGTGAGACATTGTATTAATAATATGCAAGCGCCGATTTGAAAAAGCGCGTGGAATCGCGTAAGCGTCACAACGCGCATCTTATCCAAATGATTCTTACAGTCAGAGCCATGCCCATGCTACCCGAACTTGACACTTCAATAATATTTCTTATCAGTGTGCCAGACTGGAAACCAGAGGATGCTACGCCCTTTCAGGGTTTCGCCCCCAGTTTGTGTGAGAACGCGCATCTGCTTGAATTTATACAACAGTTTCCGTCAGATATACTTGAACTCACACCCGACCAAGTGCCGTATAGAGTGTTGAAGCGTATCAGCGGTGTTAACCCGATACGTTGGCTTGGTCAGTCCCCAAGAACACTTAAGTCGCAAATGATACCTGAGTTTTTGGCATTTACAATCGTAATGCTAGGGCCCGAGGAGTCAATCGATGATTACAGATATTGGATAGATGCGTGCCCTGCACCATTAACTGTGATAGCCTCTAAAGGAGGGCATATATCTTATTCAGAACTTTCATTTGAGAGTCTGCGTGACCGCCTGTTGAATGTTTGCTCAATACTGGAGGATAGAGGCAAGGTATCTGGCGCTGCGGAAGCAAGGAATGCTATCTCGTCGTGGGTAGAAATGCCTGAACTGAGCCTTGAATACGAAATACAAGGACATGGAACCATTGCTCCTAATGTAATAACACTTAGAGCAGCAGGATATGCAATCTGGAGTGTTGAGCCATTTCGATATACTCGCGATGAAAAGAAATACGTCGAACAGATTGTGCGTACTACGCATACGGTTTTGGATATTAGAGACGCAGAGAAGCCTCGACAGATCAATAGGGCATTTCCCCAATCCATTGATTTGAATTTATACTGCCCTGCGACATACGATCTCCGGTCGTTTAAGGGCGGTAAATCAGAATTAGATATCAAAACACGAAAGAGAATTCTCAGTGCGATTCGTATGATCGAAAGACAGTCGAGTTACAATTTCTCTACGTCATCAAAGGCTCAAGTAGAAGCTATCTTTGGGATAGATTTGTTAGAAACCAAAAATAAGGATAATGTACAATTTAATCCCTTATTAATAATGAGAGCTAGTGAGGTTCGATTTGGAAACGAAATTGTAGCTTGTTTAGCGGCATCTGAAATAAGCGCAGTAGTTCGATTGCCAAACAGAATTAATAGAACAAAAGGGATAGTCAGGCAATTCGCACAACATTATCGAGCTGAGAAGTCTCAAATACAGAAAAGATCCGAACTATTCCGTGACGTGCAGCGTGCTTTGAGTGACGCATTTCCCACAGAATTCTATGATCTGCTTCAACGATCAAAAAACGGTGTTCGTATTATATCAGATGCCCATGTCGAATGGCTTAATATAAAGGGATTTCCCCTAGGACTTCGTTATAATGTAGCACGGTTACCAGTAACCCCTGGCAATGCATTTGTAGGGACAGCGGCAGCAGTTCAAACTATGTTTCTTGAGCCTGATGACTTGCTGGATGTGCTCGTAATTGGAGGTCTCGCTAATGACGACATCGTTGGCAAGCCGTTCGACTTAGCCTTTGAGCAATTCGGCAAGCAATGGCGCAATAAACTTAGATTAACACGTGTCAATGTGAAGACCAGAAACGAATTTATAGATGCGTTGAATGCATTTAATGGAATGATCATGGTTTTTGATGGACATGGATCTCATAGGCAAGATCAGCCTGGAGTTATTTGGCTAAACAAGGAACCGATAGATGTTTGGAGATTGCGAGGAGATTTGAAGCGCGTGCCGCCTATCGTTATCTTAAGTGCATGTGATACTCATGCGGCCGATAGAAACCATGCGACCGTAGCTAATGGATTTCTCGCCCTTGGATCTCGCTCGGTTCTTGGTTCTGTTTTCCCGCTGAATGCTTCTCATGCGGCTATTTTTACAGCAAGATTGCTTTATCGAGTGACTGATTATATTCCGGCAGCACTCAAAATGCTCGGACGCTCACTTACTTGGTTGGAAATCGTGTCGGGAATGCTTCGCCGTCAACTCACGACGGACATCTTGAGGCATCTGGAAAATACGAAAGTAATACCAATGAATATGGATTCGCATTATCAAGTGAGTAGGATTGTAGACACGCCCAGAGATGATGTTTTCTCAGATATTCGGGAATATCTGATTGGCATTTCCACTCAACCCAATCGATTAGATAATGAAATATATAAAGCCATTGCGAACTCAGATATAATCAGTTACCTCCATCTGGGAAGGCCGGAAACAGTTGTGATACAATATCGAACAGAAGCTGAGAAATATATTAATAATATCGATCGTCAGAATTCAAGCGATCAATAGATTAGGTTGTTGATTTGCGCGATGTGGGTGGGTGAGCGTTGGTTCATTACGACTCGCTCACCTCCTTGCGTTTATATCTGGGCTATAATTGCCCCATGTCTGCTGTCTCGCCCACCTCGTTCGATGGGGGTTCCTGGCTCCAATCGCCTTGTACGGCCATCAGCTACCTTCGGCTTGGTCGCTAGGGCCTAAGGGGTTCTTAGGTAGCTGCACGTCGCACATCCTCCGCGTACCCTCGAAGGCGTGGCGCCAAGAGTGCCTGTTTCCGGTTGAAGCTCGCCAGCTTGACGTTCATACCCCAGAGGGCCGGGGGAGTGGCTACCTCGCTGGTTGCGGGGCCTTAGGCGTCATCAGCCGATGTTTCAGAATCACCTGCGCTGCTACCTCCTTTCAGGTGACGTGCATCCCGCATCGCCAGCTTGGCAGCGACGTGCTCGGGCTTCGGGTGCGTGTATCGAAACAGCATGGCCGGGGATCGATGCCCGCTTACCATCGCTACCTCAGGCACATTCATACCGGTATTGAAGGTGAAGAGGGTTCTAGATGCGAATTCTATCGCTTTGATTTACGTTGAGCGGCTTATGTCTCGTAACTTATCGGCGATGGTTTCTGGTCTCAGGTGCGTGTATCTCATCAGCATACGAGTATCTCTGTGTCCACTTATGAGTGCCACCTCAGGGATGCTCAGGCCCATTTCGAAGAACCGGCTGACGGCCTCGTGTCTCAGGTCGTGGTACCGGAAGTCCGGCAGCGAGACGCGTCCCATAGCCCTACGCCAAGCCATCTTCACGGCATCCTCGGTTGTCGGGAACACCAGCGCGTCCGGTGTCATGTCGGCCGGTTTCAGCTCCCGTAGCAGGCTCAAGGCCCGACTCGTAAGTGGAATGGTCCGGGGATGACCGTTTTTGGCCTTCGGGATGTGCAGGGTACGCCGAGTCCAATCGATGTCCCTCCACCGAAGTCGCAGCACCTCCCCTCGCCTCATAGCCGTCTCAAGCCCGAACTCGACCATCGGCAGCAGGTGTGGGTTACGGGATCGACGGCACGCCTCGCGCAGCATCTCCCATTCCCCCGTCTCCAACCGCCTTGAGCGTTCATCGGCCACCTTGGGTTTGGTGACGAGTGCGAACGGGTTCTCGGAAATCGGTATGTCCCACACCTTCCGGGCTACCTCGAAGGCGTGGCTGTAGAGTGCCAGTTCCCGATTTATGCTCGCTGGCTTCACGGTCTTCAGCCTGAGATCCCGGTGAGCCGCTACCTTGGCCACTGTCAGGCTGCTCAAAGGCACCTTCGCCAGTCCGTGCTTCAGGAGCACCCGTATCGCCATCCCCTCCCGGACTGCTCCCCTCTTAGTCGGAGTGACGGTGTCTCTATAGCGCGCGAGGATGTCGCCCACGGTCATCCGATCCAAGGCTTTGCGGTCAGTAGGCAGTCCCCTTCGATCCGCCTCGGTCTCGATCTGCCTCGCCCACGCTTGAGCATCTGATTTGGAGGCGAACGTCCGGGTAACCAACGGCGCTCCCTTCCTTCGGACCTGAACCTGCCAACTACCCTGACGCTTTCGAAACGAAGCCATTGCTGCACTCGCTGTGACAAATTCGTGCCAAGCGTGCTCAGCGATCTTTTCTCGTCACTCAGGCTCAACCGCGGCAGCCTACCCTAAGATGATGATTTTCAATGATTAATCACCACCGAGGAAGAGCTGATGCACACGGTCTTCCCGCACCCGACGCTCTCGGAGATGATGCACGAGAGCGTGCTCGACGCGTATGGGCGGGTGATCCACGCGTAGTCTGGAGAGACCTTAAACCCTCTTGGAACAGACCGTGAGCGACCTGAATCTGGATGCGGGCAGGACTCATGGGCAAGCTTCCGAGAGGGTCTTCGGGACGCCGGGGGCTGTTTGCGGTGGGTCGGACTGTACCGGCGGAAACGCCCTGCACTCGAGCAATCGTCGTTGTGATCCGATACGTTGTCGAGGATCAGCGTGTCGCCTGGGCGCAAACTCGGCGCCGACTCGTCCCGCATGTAGGCCAGATGAGCCGCTCCGGTCATCGCGCCGCGACGGGTGTACGGGCCACCAGCCCCTCGCCGCTACTCACTGAGCGGCAACCGCTCTAATGAGTGCCGGGCCCCGCCTCGGATGCGGCGAGGGCCCCTATCGGCACGGTGATCGGGTCACGGCCGTCTCCGCATTCCACCACCACCTCCGCTTCCGTCCACGGCACGCTGCTGTCGGCGAGAGTGAGAAGCGCCCTGGCGAGCTGATGGGCCTTTCCCAACGCAGCGTCTCCGTCTGCAAGGTTGAGAGAGCCGACTTCGTCGAGAAGTTGACCAAAGATGCTCAACCTGAATCGATAGAGCGGCATGGTTCGAGGACGCCTTGAAACCCGTCTGACGGCTCGTATGATCGGATTGACCACATTGAGCAAGGCGCTCAGGGCTGGAGAAAAGCTTCGATTTTTTTCCGGGGCGCGGAGTGCGGTTTGCGGAACGCTCGGGTATCTGGCCACCCGCCGCCATCAAGCCTCCCCCACCGCACCGGGGCCGTCTTCCGCGTCCGCGCCGTCGAGGCGGAAGGCGCTCACCCTCTCGCAGCTGGTGCATCAGTAGTCGAAACACGGGGTATCACCCGTTTGGGGGTGCCTGCGTCCAGTGGCAACGACTATGCTCATGTCTTGCGGTGAGGCGATCGGCAGTGATGGCGGGCGGTGGCACGAATATCCTGAGCGTCGAGCTTCAGGAAATCACCGAGGATGAGTTCTTCGTCGTCGTCAGCTTCCAGGATAAGAGTGTTGCCAGCTTGTATCTGAGGGGAGACAGGCGGTACGCAGCGGAATGTCTCGAAGCGGCTCGGCGTCGAATCCTGCTGACTGTCACCGGGCTCCTCCCCGCTGATCCTCGCGAGGCCGTGGCCCAGGAACTGGCCCGGCTGCGTGATGACGTTCGGCTTCCCCGCAAGTAGATCGATGCCGCCCATTCGACTCGGCGCATGAGGCTGCCGCGGCCGGCCGGTTCAGTGTCTCTCACAAGACTCCCGATCGCCGTCGTCACGCAGTGTGGCGCCGTGAGCGCGGCGGGAATCTCGTGAGGTGCACTCATGCGATTTCCGATTGATCGCTCGGCGGTTGCTGCGCAATCGCTTTCGCGATGCGGACATCGGCCTCGCTCACGTGTGTGGAGCCGGAGGCTCCACCGCGCGGGCTGGCGATACGATGTCCGAACTGACCATCCGGAAATCGTATCAGTCCCGCAGCCGTCGATCCCGATCCTGTGTCAAGGAGCGGAGCGCGCCGTCCGGGCAGCATTCCCGCCGGTCCCCTGGCCCGCCATCTCCGCGCTGATCTCCTCGATCGTCATCCGCCGGGTCATGGCGCGGCGGCGCAGGAACGCGAAGGCTTCGGCCTCGCTCATGGCATGGCGGTTCATCATGCCGATGACGGCGCCGACCACGACGCGCCGCGAGCGGATCCGGTCTTCGAGCTGCGCGATCCGCTCGTCGGTCTGGCGCCGCCGCTGTCCCGTGTGCAGGGCCAGGACGAGGGCCGTGTAGAGGCCCGTCGATCGCAGCGGCTTGACCAGGAAGGCGGCCGGGTCGCGGTCGAGCATCCCGCGCAGGCGGCTCGGCGTCTCCGTTCCGACCAGCGCGACGACCGGGGCGTCGCAGCGCCGATCGAGGCCCGCCGGCCCGGCCTCGGCGACCTGGCCCGGATCGCGGTCGATGTCGACGATGGCCACGTCCGCCTCGCCGCTCTCGACCAGCCGCGCGCCCATCCGGAGGAGTTGCCGGTGCAGCAGGACGGCATCGCGCTCGTCCCCGACGAGCAGGCGGACGCGGCATCCGCGGACGGTCGGGACGGCCGGGCGGCTCATTTGACCACGCGCAGATGACGGGGCCGCGGCATGGTCATCTCCTCGCGCGGAGGCCGGCGGCCCGCGAGGCCCGCCAGGTTGAGGGTCGAGAGATAGGGGTCGGGCGCCATCGGTGCGGGTGCTTCCCAGAAGATCTCGAAGCTGTTCCCGGGCATGGATCGTGCCAGCCGCGGGGTGGCGAAGCAATGGTTGTTGCTGGGATCGATCCAGACCGGCCCCTGGGGCGCCTCGAAGACGTGCCCGGCCGCCGCCTGGCGCACGGCCGCCGCCTCGGTCGTCCCGGCGCGCCGCACCGCGCGCGCGAGCAGCATCGCGGCCACGTAGGTCGCCTGCCCGTCCACCGAGGGGCTGCTCCCGGCGCCGAACCGCGCCTTCCAGCGCGCCACGAAGGCGTGGTTCTCCGGGCGGTCGAGGCTCTCGAAATAGGCCGACGAGGTGATGCAGCCGACGGACGCCTCCGGCCCGATGCGCCGGAGCTCCGGCTCGCACAGGCTGCAGCTCAGCATCGGGATCGCGGCGCCGGCGCGGGCGAGCGCCGCGTGCAGGGCCTGGACGAAGCGGTAGCTCGACTCGCCCACCAGGGTGTTGAACACGACCGGCGGCCGGCGGGCCATGATCTCGTCCACCATGTGGGCGACGCCCGTCCCGCCGAGATCGAGCAGCCGCTCGGCCAGGATGCGGCCGCCCGCGGCGCCGACGATCTCGCGCATGACCCGGTTGGTCTCCCAGGTCCACACGTAGTTCGAGCCGACGCAGAACACCTCGTCGGCCAGCGACTCGATCATGTAGCGGGCGAGCGGCACCACGTTGTGGTTCGGGGAGGCTCCGACATAGATGATCTGGTCGCTGCACTCGAAGCCCTCGTACCGGGCCGGATGCCACAGCAGGCGCTCGGTCCGCTCGAACAGCGGCAGGACCTCCTTGCGGGAGGCCGAGGTGTAGCAGCCGATCACGTGATCGACGCCCTCGTGCCGGATGAGAGCGTCGCAGGCGTCGTGATAGGCGCTGACCCGGCCACCCGGGTCCCGCACCACCGGGACGAACCGGAAGTCGAAGGCCGGATCCTGCGCGATCTCCTCGATCGCCAGCATCGCGCCGCACAGCATCTCCCGGCCCATCATGGCGTAGGGACCGGTCTGGGAGAAGACGACGCCGACGGGGATGGCGGGCCGGCTGGAACGGCGTGCGGGCATGGCAGCGACGAGACGGCAGCGACGAGATGGCGGGGACGAGCCTGGGCTCTGCCGGAAGCCTCGTCCCCGGCCCGGACCGGCGTCAAGATGCGGCGGAAGACGGCCGATGAAAAAAGCCGTCGTACCCCGATTGACAGGCCGCCTGCCTTGGCGACATGATCTTCGTGCCAGCTTTGATCTCGCAACCGGAAAGTCTTTCTTCAGCCAGCATCGTCTGAGGGAAGCGTCGTCGAACAGTCTTTCCGGTTCGATCCTGCTCGTGCCTGACATGATACAACGGCAATGCTGCCATTCGAGGCCTCTCATCGGCCCCGGGTGGCTTTCGTCGTTGGCCTGAGCGGCTGCCCTCGCGCGGGCCGCGGGCCGGGACGCGACCGCCGTGTACCGAGGGGGAGAGACGCCGTGTCCGACGCAGACCTGCATGACTGCGAGCTTCTCGAGATCAGCCGGCGGATCGCCGCGCGGCAGGTCTCGTCCGTCGAGGCGACACAAGCCCAGCTCGACCGCATCCGGCGCCTCGACCGGCAGCTCGGGGCTTACGCCTGCGTCACGGCCGAGAGCGCGCTCGCGGCCGCCCGCACCGCCGACGCGGAACTGGAATCGGGTCGTACCCGCGGGCCGCTCCACGGCGTGCCCATCGCGGTGAAGGACCTGTGCTGGACGACCGACGCCCCCACCGCCGCCGGGATGACGATCCATCGCGACAACCGGCCGGGCGAGGACGCGACGGTGGTCAAGCGCCTGCGCGCCGCCGGTGCCGTCATCCTGGGCAAGCTCCAGCTCACGGAGGGCGCCTATGCCGACCACCATCCTGCGATCACGCCGCCGCGCAACCCCTGGGGAGCGGAGTTCTGGTCCGGGGCGTCGTCGAGCGGCTCGGGCGTCGCGACGGCCGCCGGCCTGTGCTACGGCTCCCTCGGCTCGGATACCGGCGGCTCGATCCGCTTTCCCTCGGCCGCCAACGGCGTCACCGGCCTCAAGCCGACCTGGGGCCGGGTCAGCCGCTACGGCGTGTTCGAGCTCGCCGCCACCCTCGACCATATCGGCCCGATGGCCCGCAGCGCCGCCGATTGCGGCGCGATCCTGGGCGTGATCGCGGGCGCCGACCCCGACGATCCGACCGCGGTTCCGCTGCCGGTGCCGGATTTCGCCGCCGCCCTCGAGGGCGGCGTCGCGGGGCTGCGCCTCGGCGTCGACGCCGACTGGATCGCCCGCGACGTCGACCCGGTCGCCCATGCGGTGACGCAGGCGGCGATCGACGTGCTCACCGGGCTCGGCGCCAAAATCGTTCCGGTCCGCTTCCCCGATCCGGACGACGTCATCCGCGACTGGTTCCCGCTCTGCGGGATCGAGACCGCGGTGGCGCACGAGGCGACCTATCCGGCGCGCAAGGACGAGTACGGTCCGGCCCTGGCCGGGCTCATCGAGCTCGGGCGGGCGCAATCCGGCCTGGACTACCAGAAGATCATCCTGCGGCGGGAGGCGTTCCGCGGCCGCGTGCGGGCGCTGTTCGAGGAGGTCGACCTGCTGGCGGTGCCGGTCCAGGCCTTCGCCGGCCCGACGCTCGCCACGATGGCGACGCTCGGCGAGGATGCCGCCCTGATGAACGGCCTTCTGCGCTTCACCTGCCCGTTCGACATGACCGGCAGCCCCACCATCACCCTGCCGGGCGGCTTCACCACGGCGGGTGCGCCGGTGGCCTTCCAGCTCGTAGGCCCGCATTTCGGCGAGGCCGCCCTGGTGCGGGCCGGCCACGCCTTCCAGTCGGCCACCGACTGGCACCGTCGCCACCCGGCCCTCTCAAGGAGCGCGACATGACGCAGGATCTCGGCGCCTGGCTCGGCACGTCGATCATGGCCCGCCGGGGCGTGGGCGGGGGCCGGGCTGGAGCCCGCCACGCCCTGACCGTGGCGGCGCAAGGCGGCTTCCACTACGTCTACGGCCCCTACGCCAAGCCCACCCTCACCATCGCGCCCGGCGACGTGGTGGCGGTGGAGACCGAGGACGCCTTCGGCGGCGTCATCACCCGCGAGAGCGACCGCCCGACCCAGCTCCTGAACTTCCCTTACCTGAACCCGCAGAGCGGCCCGATCGTCGTCGAGGGCGCCGAGAAGGGCGACTGCCTCGCCGTCTACATCCACGATGTGGAGACGCGGGGCGCGCAGCCCGCCGGCACCACCTGCATCATGCCGGAATTCGGCGGCCTGGTGGGCAACGGCAACCTCCTCAACCCGCCCCTGCCCGAGCGGGTGCGCAAGATGCACGTCGACCGCGACGGCGTGCGCTGGAGCGACACGATCACCCTGCCCTACGAGCCGTTCATCGGCACCATCGGGGTGTCGCCGGAGATCGAGGCGATCTCCTCGCTCCAGCCCGACTATCACGGCGGCAACATGGACCTGCCGGACGTCGCGCCCGGCGCCGTCATCTACCTGCCGGTCCATACCCCGGGCGGCTACCTCTATGTCGGCGATTGCCATGCCACCCAGGGCGACGGCGAATTGTCGGGCGTCGCGATCGAGCAGCGCGCGACCGCGACGCTCCAGATCGACCTGATCAAGGGGTGGAGCTTCCCCTGGCCGCGGCTGGAGACGCGGGACTTCATCATGACCATCGGCAGCGCCCGCCCGCTGGAGGACGCCGCCCGCATCGCCTATCGCGAGCTCGTGCGCTGGATGAGCCACGAATACGGCTTCGACGAGATCGACGCCTACATGCTCCTGAGCCAGGCCGGGCGGATGCGCCTGGGCAACATGGTCGACCCCAAATTCACGATGGGGGCCTCGATCCTGAAACGCTACCTGACGCCCTGACCTCAGGCCGGCGACCGGCGCGGTCGCGGCCGGTCCCGGGAGCGACCCGGAGAGGCCCAGGCCCGAGCCCATCAAAGCCGAGACCTCCCTTCATTCCCCTCTCAGAGAGGCCCGACCGCGCATGTCGCTCCTTCGCTCCCTTCGCACCGGCACGGCCGCCCTGCTGCTGCTGGCCGGGCCGGTCCAGGCCGCCGACCCGATCAAGGTCGGGCTCCTGGAGGACATCTCCGGCGACCTCGCGGTGATCGGCCTGCCGAAGCTCCACGGCGCGCAGCTCGCCGTCGAGGAGATCAACAAGGCGGGCGGCGTGCTCGGCCGCCCGCTGGAGCTGATCCACCTCGACCCGCAGGGCGACAACGCCCGCTATCAGGAATTCGGGCGAAGGCTGCTCAACCGCGACAAGGTGGACGTCTTGTTCGGCGGCATCACCTCCGCCTCGCGCGAGGCCCTGCGGCCCGTCGTCAACCGCACCAAGGTCCCGTACTTCTATACCAACCAGTACGAGGGCGGCGTCTGCGACGCCAACATGGTCAGCATGGGGGCGGTGCCCGAGCAGCAATTCTCGACCCTGATCCCCTGGATGGTCGAGAAGTTCGGCAAGAAGGTCTACGTCATCGCCGCGGACTACAATTTCGGCCAGATCTCGGCCGAGTGGAACCGCACGCTGATGAAGAAGCTCGGCGGCGAGGTCGTCGGCGAGGAATTCATTCCGCTCGGCGTGTCGCAGTTCGCCCAGACGATCCAGAACATCCAGAAGGCCAAGCCCGACTGGCTGCTGACGATCAATGTCGGGGCGGCGCAGGATTCGTTCTTCGAGCAGGCCGCCGCCGCCAAGCTCAACCTGCCGATGGGCTCCTCGATCAAGATCATGCTCGGCTTCGAGCACAAGCGCTTCGCTCCGCCGGCCCTCAACAACATGCACGCCACGGCGAACTGGTTCGAGGAGCTCGATACGCCCGCGGCCAACGATTTCAAGGCGCGGTGGAAGGCCAAGTTCCCGAACGAGACCTACATCAACGACATGGGCTACAACGCCTATGCCGGCCTCTTCATGTACCGGATGCTGGCCGAGCGGGCGAAGTCGCTGAAGCTCGACGACCTGCGCAAGGTGATGGCCGCGGGCGACGCTTGCATCGAGGCGCCCGAGGGCCAAGTCTGCATCGACCCCAAGAGCCAGCACACCTCGCACCACATGCGCCTCGTCTCGGTCGGGCCGAAGCACGAGGTCACGGTCGACAAGGATTACGGCACGATCCAGCCCTACTGGCTCGGCGAGATCGGCTGCGACCTCACCAAGAAGAACGACAAGGAACAATACACGCCGGACAATCTGCCGAAAAAGTAACGGCATTCGCCGCCATTCCTGAGGCCCGGACTTGAGGGAAACGGCGTGATCGCGGAACTGTTCTCGCTCTTCTACCAGTTCGCCGACGTGTTCGCGTTCCTGATCCTGTCGGCGGCGGGTCTGGCGATCGTCTTCGGCATGATGGGCGTCATCAACATGGCGCATGGCGAATTCATCATGTGCGGCGCCTACGTCACGGTGGCGCTCGCCCATGCGGGCGTGCCGCTGCCGCTGGCCCAGGCCTGCGCCACCGCCGTGGCGGGCCTCGTCGGCGTCGCGGTCGAGATCGCCATCGTGCGCAAGCTCTACCGCCGCCCCCTCGACTCGCTGCTCGCGACCTGGGGCCTGAGCCTGATCGTCACCCAGGGGCTGCTCCTCGTGCTCGGCTCGTCGATGCCGGGGATCGGCACCCCGCCGGGTAGCTTCGCGGTCGGCCCCTACACCTTCTCGACCTATCGCCTCGTCCTGTTCGGCGGCGCGCTCGCGGTGCTGGGCGCGATCTACGTGGTGTTCATGCGCACCCGCTTCGGGGTCCATGCCCGGGCAACGATGCAGAACGCCGACATGGCGCGGGCGCTCGGGGTGCGGGTCGGCCGGGTCTACGCGATCAGCTTCGGGTTCGGCGCGGCCCTCGCCGGGTTCTGCGGCGCGCTCTACGCCCCCACGATGACGCTGATCCCCACCATGGGGGCGACCTTCGTGGTCGAGAGCTTCGTCACCGTGGTGGTGGGCGGGGCCAACGTCCTGCTCGGTACCGCCCCGGCCGGCGTCCTCCTGGCGGCCATCCGCATGGGGCTCAACGCCGCCTACGGCCAGATCATCGGCCAGATCGGCATGCTGGTCGCCGTCATCCTCATCATCCGCGTCCTGCCGGAGGGGCTGTCGAGCCTCCTGGTCCGGCGCGCCGGCTAGAGCGCTTCGCGATCGCGCCGCCGCTGTAAAGCGTTCTAGTCTTTGAATGTCCTGCATACCTTCGACGAACCGGTCGCCCATTCGTCGACAGATGCCCTGGTGATCGGGAGCCGCGATGCTGCACCTCCTCAACGGACCGCAGACCTTCGGGCGCGGCAAGGCCTTCTGGGGCGCCGCCGCCGCCGTGCTCGCGGCCGCCCTCGTCTACCCGGCCTTCGCCGATTCCTACGACGTCGGCAACTTCGCCTACTTCCTGATCTGGCTGTTCATGGCGCTGGGCCTCGGCCTGATGTGGGGCTACGGCGGGATGCTGTCCTTCGGGCAGACCTTCTTCTTCGGCATCGGCGGCTACGGCTACGGGGTGCTCGCGATCAATCTCGGCGGGGGCGGCGCGACCTTCGCGGCCCTCGCGCTGGCCGTGGCGCTGGCGATGCTGGCGGCCCTGGTGCTCGGCTACTTCATGATCTGGGGCGGCGTCGGCGGGGTGTTCTTCGGCATCGTGACGCTGTCGGCCACCCTGGTCCTCGCCTTCTTCCTCGGCCAGACCGCCGGGCCGGAATGGCGCATCGGGACGGCGCGGCTCAACGGCTTCAACGGCATGAAGGGCATGGACCCGCTGACGCTGCCCTGGGGCGGCGAGGACCTCGTCCTGGAGGGCACGCTGCTCTATTACGGCCTCCTGGCGCTGCTCGTCGCGGTCTATCTCGGGCTGCGCCTGCTGCTCAATTCCCGGTTCGGCCACACCCTGGTGGCGATCCGCGAGGATGCGCAGCGCGCCGAACTGCTCGGCTACGACGCCCGCAAGTACCAGCTCGCCACCTTCGCCCTCGGCAGCGGGCTCGCCGGCCTGAGCGGCGGGCTCTACACCGCCTGGGGCCAGTTCATCACCCCGTCGAGCATCGGCCTGCCGGCCGCCGCCATGCCGATCATCTGGGTGGCGTTCTCCGGACGCAGCGACGTCACCGCGACGCTGGTCGGCTCGTTCCTGCTCCTGTTCGGCTTCCAGACCCTCACGGTCTACAGCCAGCAGCTCGCCCTGGTGCTCATGGGCGCGCTGCTGCTCGGCACCGTGATGCTGGCGCCGCAGGGCCTGATCCTCGGCCTCGTCGAGCTGCTCCGCCGCAAGCCGATGACGGGCCGGGCCTCGCGCGCGCTGCCCTCCGCCCGCCCGAACGAGGTCTAGGCGATGCCGATCCTGGAGCTGCAGGGCGTCACCAAGCGCTTCGGCGGCCTGACCGCCGTCGCCGACGTCGACCTCGCCGTCGAGGCGGGGGAGATCCACTGCCTGATCGGCCCGAACGGCGCGGGCAAGAGCACCCTGTTCAAGCTCATCGTCGGTACCTACCAGCCCAGCGCCGGCGAGATCCGGTTCCAGGGCGCGACCGTGACCCGCGAAAAACCCTTCGCGCGGGTCAACCGGGGCATGAGCATCAAGATGCAGGCGCCGCGGGTGTTCAAGGAACTGCCCGTCCGCCAGAACATCCACGTGGCGCTCCAGCACCGCCATGCCGGGCCGGCGCTGGCCCGCGAGGAGGAGCGCCTCCTCACCCTGCTCGGCCTCGCCGCCGAGGCGGCGAAGCCCGCCGGCCTGCTGGCGCACGGCCAGCAGCAATGGCTGGAGATCGGCATGGCGCTGGCGCTCGACCCGGCCCTGCTGCTCCTCGACGAGCCGACGGCGGGCCTCTCGCCCGAGGAGACGCATCGCACCGGCGAGCTGATCCAGTCGCTCAACCGGGGCGGCATGACCGTTCTCGTGGTGGAGCACGACATGGCGTTCATCCGGCAGGTGGCCCAGCGCGTCACCGTCCTCCATCTCGGCCGCACCTTCGCGCGCGGCGCGCTCGCCGAGGTGGTGGCGGATCCCCGGGTCGCCGAGATCTATCTCGGGCATCAGGAATCGGAGGAGCCGCATGGGCGGTGAGGCGCTGCTGCAGGTCTCCGGACTCTGGGCCCATTACGGCGGCACGCCGATCCTGCAGGGCGTCGATCTCGCCGTCGGTCGCGGCGAGATCGTCAGCATCATCGGGCGCAACGGTGTCGGCAAGACGACGACGATGCGCTGCCTGATCGGGCTGATCCGGGCCTCGCAGGGCACGATCCGGCTCGACGGGCGGGACCTCGCCGGGTTGCCGGCCGAGGCGAGGGCGCGCCTCGGGGTCGGCTACATCCCGCAGGGACGCGACGTGTTTCCGCGCCTCACGGTCGCCGAGAACCTCACTGTGGGCCTGCTCATCGGCGGCCCGGCCGGGCGCAAGCTGACCGACCTCGTCTACGGCTACTTCCCGCGGCTGGCCGAGCGCCGCGGGCAGCTCGCCGGCACGATGTCGGGCGGCGAGCAGCAGCAGCTCGCCATCGGGCGGGCCCTGGTCGGGAACCCGACCCTGATGCTCCTCGACGAGCCGTCGGAAGGCGTGCAGCCCTCGATCGTCCAGATGATCGGCCGGGTCCTGCGCGCGGTCCGGGACGAGCTCGGCACCACGATCGTCTTCGTGGAGCAGAACCTCGACACGATCCTGTCGGTCGCCGAGCGCTGCTACGTCATGGAGAAGGGCCGGGTGACGGCGGATCTCGGCCGCGACGCCCTCACGGCCGACACCGTGCGCCGGCACCTGCTGATCTGACGGGACGATCGCCTCCGGGCCATCGCTCCGCGCCTGATCGCGCGGATGATTGTCATCCGCGATCCCAACCAAGAACCGAGACCACTGGCGCGGACAAGCGACGGATGCCGGTGAGAACGAGCGGGAGGACGCCATGCCAACGCCCCTTCACGACGAGACGCTTCTCTCGATCGCCGAAAAGATCCGCCGGCGCGAGGTCACGTCGCTCGCGGTCACGCAGGCGCAGCTCGACAGGATCGCCGCCCTCGACGGCCGCTATCGCAGCTACACCACGGTGACGCGCGACCACGCCCTCGCGCGCGCCGAGCGGGCGGACCGCGAGACGGCCTCAGGCATCAGCCGGGGGCCGCTCCACGGCGTGCCCGTCGCCGTCAAGGATCTCTGCGACACGACCTTCGCGCCGACGGCGGCCGGCGGGACCCTGCGCCGGAACCACGTCCCGTCGGCCGACGCGACGGTGGTCGCGCGCCTCGAGCAGGGCGGGGCGGTGATCCTCGGCAAGCTGTCGATGACCGAGGGGGCCTATACCAGCCACCATCCGGACAATCCCGGTCCGCTCAATCCGTGGAGCCGCGACCACTGGGTCGGCTCCTCGTCCACCGGGTCGGGGGCCGCCACGGCGGCACGGCTGTGCTACGCCTCCCTCGGCTCGGATACCGGCGGGTCGATCCGGTTCCCCTCCGCCACCTGCGGGCTGACCGGCCTCAAGCCGACCTGGGGCCGGGTGAGCCGCCACGGCATCTTCCCGCTGGCGGCGTCGCTCGACCATGTCGGCCCGATGGCCCGCTCGGCGGCCGACGCCGCGGCGATGCTCGGCGTGATCGCCGGAGCCGACCCGGCCGACCCGACCGCCCTCCAGGCTCCGGTGGATTCCTATCTCGACGCCGTCGGCCGGCCGATCCGCGGGATCACGGTCGGCATCGACCGCCGCTTCGTGTCGGAGGGGATCGACCCGGAGGTCGTCGCGGCCCTCGACGCGGTCGAGGCGGCCTTGCGCGCGTGCGGCGCCCGCATCCGCGAGATCGCCTTTCCGCCGACCGACCGGCTGGTGCGCGGCTGGATCCCGTTCTGCTCGGTGGAGACGGCGCTCGCCCACCAGGACAGCTATCCGCTGCACCGGGACGCCTACGGTCCGGACCTCGCGGCCCTCATCGATCAGGGACGGAGCGTCACCGGCGCGGAGCTCGGCGCCATCTTCCACGAGCGGCTGGCCTTCACCGGCGCGCTCGCCGCCCTCTTCGAGGAGGTCGACCTGATCCTGGTGCCGACCATGCCGGTGCCGATCCCGAGCCTGTCCCGGATGAGCGAGTACGGACAGGATTCGGAGGTCCTGCTGCGCATCCTGCGCTTCACGGCGCCGTTCAACTTCTCCGGGACGCCGACCATCACGCTGCCGGCCGGCATCGACGCCGCCGGATTGCCGCTCAGCGTCCAGCTGGCCGGGCGCCCCCTGTCCGAGGCCCTGCTCTGCCAGGCCGGGCACGCCGTCCAGCAGGTGACGGACTGGCACACAAGCCGCCCGCCGGGCCTGCCGTAGACGGCAGGCAGGCGTCCCTGCCGCGTGCAGCGTGGTCGGGCGGTGCCCTCGCATGGGCGCCCCTCGCCCGCCGGTGTCGAGGTCGGGGAGCGCTCCACCCGCCTCGCCGCGCGGGCCCGAATGTGCGACAAACCGGGCCATGCGACCCGGCTCCCTCTCCCTCGACGACTTCCTCGCCCGTCGCGCCGCCGACCGGCGGCTGGCGCGGCTGACCCACGACATGCCGCTGCCGGAGGCGCGCGGGCTGGAATTCGGGCCCGGGGCCAACCCGACGCCCCTGCCCGCGGGCGTGCGGATCGCGACCGTCGACCACGCCCTCGACGCCGGCGCCGGGCTGCCCGGCGCGGCGCCGATCGACCATGCCTGGACCGGAGCGGGCCCCCTCGCCCCGATCGTCGGCCCCGAGCCCTACGACGTCGCCATCGCCGCGCAGGTGGCGCAATACGTGCCGAACCTCCTCGGCTGGCTGCGCGGCATCCACGGGGTGCTGCGCCCGGGCGGCGTGCTCAACCTGTCGCTGCCGGACAAGCGCTTCATGTTCGACGCCGCGCGGCCCGCGAGCACCCTGGCGGAGCTCGTCGAGGCCGACTTCCTCGATCTCGCGCGGCCGAGCCCGCGCCAGCTCTTCGCCCATGCGAGCGAGGCGCGGGCGGTGGCGCCCGAGCAGATCTGGGCCGGCGAGGACCCGGCGGCGGCGCCGCGCCTCGCCGGCGAGGCGGCCCTGGCCCACGCCTACGCGGAGGCGGCCGCGGCGCTCGCCGCCGGGGCTTACGTGCCGTGCCATTGCTGGGTGTTCACCCCGGATTCCTTCCTCGACCTGGTGGCGGGGGCGACGCGGCTCGGCCTGTTCCCGTTCGTGCTGAACCGGATCGGCGCCACGGAGGTCGGCGGGTTCGAGTTCTACGTCTCGATGCGGCGCGACGCCGAGGAAGAGCCGGGGGCGCTGCGCCGGCTGCAGGACGGGGCGATCGACTATCTCGGCGGCGTCCTCGCGCGGCAGCGCCGGACCGCGACGCTGCTGGCCGGCCGCTGACTCTCCCGCCGCCCGCACTCCTGCCGCCGGCACGCCTGCCGCGCGGCGCCGAAAGGCCGCGCCCTCGGTGCCGGAACCTGGGCTGATCGCCCGCGGTTTCGGTTCATATCGCCCACGAACGTCATCAGGAGGCCTCTCATGCGCTCTCTCACGGTCCGGGTGTCCGTCGCGGCGGCCCTCGTTCTCGGCACGGCGGGCGCCGCGCTCGCCCAGAACAACGATACCGGCAGCGGGCTCTCGCCCTATGCGGCCCTGCGCGGCAACGACCGCTCGGGCGGCGTCAACAACGGCAATTTCCGGCAGCCGCGCTACGACCCCTACCTGCGCGCCTACGGCCGTCCGCCGGCCGATTACGGCTATGGCTACGGCTACCGCCCGGCGCCGCCGCCCGCCGCCTATTACGGCTATCCGTACTGAGGCGTCCTGGCGCGCGGCCCCTTGATCGGGCCGCGTTTCCCGGCGACCACCGCCCGGCGGCCCCGACGCGCCGCCGGGAGACCACGATGCCGACACCCCTCCGCGCCGCCCACCTGCCCGCCCTCGGCCCGCTCTCATGAGCCTGCCGCCCGCGACGACCGCGCGCCTCGAGGCTCTGCGCCGCGGCGACCTCGCCGGGGCCCGGGAGCTGCGGCTTCCCGGCGGGCCGGAGGGGCGGCTCTCCGAGATGCCGCCCGAGATCCTCGGCCTCGCCGACACGCTCGAATTCCTCGATCTCGGCCAGAACGACCTCACCGCCCTGCCCGCCGATCTCGGCCGCCTTCACCGGCTCAAGGTGCTGTTCTGCTCCGGCAACCGCTTCGCGCGGCTGCCGCCGGTCCTCGGCGATTGCGCCTCCTTGAGCCAGGTGGGGTTTCGCGGGTCCGGCATCGCCGAAGTGCCGGCGGAATCACTTCCCCCGGACCTGCGCTGGCTCACCCTCACCGACAACCGCATCGCGACCCTGCCCGCGGCGCTCGGCGCCCGGCCGCGTCTGCAGAAGCTGATGCTGGCGGGCAACCGCCTGCAAACCCTGCCGGAGAGCTTGGGCGACGCACGGAACCTCGAACTCCTGCGCATCGCCGCCAACCGGTTCGAGGCTTTGCCCGCCTGCCTGACGGCCTTGCCGCGCCTCGCCTGGCTGTCCTGGGCCGGCAACCCGTTCGAGGACCGCGCGGCACCCTCCCCTGCGGCCGTGCAACCGGTCGCCTGGCGCGACCTCGCGCTCGGCCCGCTCCTCGGCGAGGGCGCCTCCGGCCGGGTGATGCGGGCGGCGTGGCGGCCGGGCGGCGCGGTCGAGGCGCGGCCGGTCGCCCTGAAGCTGTTCAAGGGCGCGATGACCAGCGACGGCCTGCCCGAGCGCGAGATGGCGGCCTGCCTGGCGGCGGGGGCGCATCCCCACCTCACCGGCGGCCTCGGCCGCCTCGCCGACCATCCGGACGGCGCGGAAGGCCTGCTGATGCCGCTGCTGCCGCAGGAGTGGCGGGTCCTCGCCGGGCCGCCGAGCCTGGAGAGCTGCAGCCGCGACGTCTACGATCCCGCGCTTCGCCTGACGGCTTCCGCGGCCTTGCGCCTCGCCCGCGGGGTGGCGTCCGGCGCCGCCCACCTGCACGCGCGCGGCTTCGGCCACGGCGACCTCTACGCCCACAACATCCTGTGGGACGGCCGCGACGGCGCGGCGGTGCTGAGCGATCTCGGCGCGGCCTCCGCCCTGGTCCCGGGCCCCGAGGGAGCGTTCCTGCAGCGGCTCGACGTGCGGGCCTTCGGGCTCCTCCTCGGGGAGCTGCGGGCGCTCGGCCCCCTCGCCTCCCCGGCTTTCGATACCCTGGTCGCGGCCTGCACCGGGCCCAATCCGGGAGCGCGGCCGGCGATGGCCGAGGTGCTGGACGCCCTCGACGCTCTCATCGCGGAATTGGGGCCGGCCTGAACGGCCCCGAACACTTCTTCAGCGGCTCTTCTTGTAAAGCTTGCTCGCGATCTCGAAGATCTCCTCCGGCTTGTAGTTCGGCGCGAAGGCGCCGTAATTGCCGTCGAGCTCCGGGATCTTGCCGCCCTCGGGCGCGCCGTCGACGACCTCGAGGTTGCCCGGCGGATCGCCTGGCAGGGCCACCTCGTCGTTCGACCACACGCCGGCGGCCTCGGCGTAATCCGGCGAGTTGAAGCGGTAGAGCCGGCGGTGGCTGCCCTCCTGCAGGTATTTCTGGCACTCGGGGATGCGGTCGAGGTTGATGTTGGGCGTCGGCAGCATCTGCTCGATGGCGACGCCGGTGAGCTTCTTCAGCGCCAGCGCGTAGGCGTGGGCGTGCACCGAGCCGCGCACCAGCAGGTAGCCGCAGACCTCGCGCCCGGTCGGATCCTTCAGGGTCTCGTAGACGCGCAGCTTGTGGATGCGCGCGCCGCATTCGAGGTGGAAGTTGTGCAAGAGGTCGATGATGATGTTCCCGGTCGTGGTGACCATGTCCATGTTCCACGACGCGGCATTGGAATTCATCGGCATCGCGCCGCCGCCGTTGCTGAGGAAGCTGCCGGCGAGCCGCACGTCCTGCATGTCGTGGAACGGGGCCTTCGACACGTCGACGTCCGGCGTCGGGTCGCCGGGGCCGTTGTTGAGCATCGACACGCCGGTCGAGACCAGCTCGACGTGGCCGAGCTCCTCCATGAAGATGCTCGAGACCAGGCTGTAGAACGGCCGCAGCTTCGACTTGTCGCGAAAGTTGAAGCTCTGGAACATGTAGTTGCCGAGCGTCGACATCTCGCCGTACTTGCCCCCGAGGAGCTCCTGCAGGGCGGCGGCGGCATTCGGGTCGGGCCTCTTGGGCTGCGGCAGCTCGGCCTGCAGGCGGTCGATCCTCATGAACATGGCACGGCACCTTCTCGCTCGGGGATAGTCCCCGGGAGCATCGCTTTGATCCATGATGGGTTCCGCCGACGCATACTCCCCGGGCGCATCGGTCGCAGGGGGCTGGCCGTCCGGACTGGCGCATCCGCGCCTCAGGGAGCCGGCGCGTGTGGGAAGCGCCGCGATGGGCCTTGACCGCGGCGCGCCGGCGGGCGCCCCTAGGGAATCGCGCCCGCATCCCGGACACCGAGCACCCGGACCCTATGGCCACCCCGATCGATACCGGCACCATCCTGAACCTGCTGCGCCGCGCGACCGAGACGGTGCGCGCCTCCACCGCCCGCGCCGCCGCGGCCGAGGCCCGGGCCGATCGGCTCAGCCGCGAGGTCGGCACCCTGCTCGAACGGGTCGAGGAGGCGCTGCAAGCCGCCGCGGACGAGACGGCCGAGGCCCGGCAGGCCGCCGCCGAGGCTGAAAAAGTCGCCGCCGCGGCCGAGAAGGCCGCCGCCGAGGCCCAGGGTCAGGCCGGCGCGGCCGAGGCCAAGCTGTCCGCCGAGCGGGCCCGCCTG
Source organism: Methylobacterium sp. 174MFSha1.1 (assembly GCF_900116815.1). Taxonomy (NCBI): domain Bacteria; kingdom Pseudomonadati; phylum Pseudomonadota; class Alphaproteobacteria; order Hyphomicrobiales; family Methylobacteriaceae; genus Methylobacterium; species Methylobacterium sp. 174MFSha1.1. The sequence goes on from NZ_FPCB01000005.1 coordinate 299,087, forward strand.
CGCCGCCTGGAGGAGCGCCTGGCCGAGGTGATGGCCGACGCCGTCGCCGCCCGTGCGGCCGTCGCCACCGCCGAGGCCGGCCGCGAGGCGGCGGAGCTGCGCCTCGTCCGCATCCGCGCGGCGCTCGTCGACGAGGTGCCGGTGCCCGAGGAAGCGGAGCGGCCGGCGGCCCTGCACTGAGTCCGGCGCCGCGGACGGGCGGGGCCGGCGGCGCGCTTCACCCCGCCTTCGACAACGGATCGGCGATGCTCTCCAGCGACTTGCCTTCCGCATCGACCCCCAGCTTCCACTCCGTCACCGCGGCGATGACGAGGAGCAAAGCCGCTCCCGCATAACCGCCGGCGAGCGCCCAGTGCTGGCCGGATTCGATCAGGTGGGTGAACAGCCACGGCGCCATCACGCCGCCGGCGCCGGTGCCCAGCGCGTAGAACACCGCGATGGCGAGGGCCCGGGTCTCCAGCGGAAAGATCTCGCTCGCCGTGAGGTAGGCCGAACTGGCCGCCGCCGAGGCGACGAAGAAGATCGCGATCCACGCGAAGGTCTGGGTCCAGGCGGTGAACAGGTCGAGGCCGAAGACCACCGCCGTCGCCATGAGCAGCAGGCCGCTCAGCGCGAAGGTGCCGGCGATCATCCGGCGCCGGCCGATCGTGTCGAAGAAGTGACCGAGCAGCACCGGCCCCAGGAAGTTGCCGATGGCCAGCGGCACCAGGAACACGCCGGCGCGGTTCTCCGGCACGCCGTAGAACTTCGCCAGCACCAGCCCGTAGGTGAAGAACACCGCGTTGAACAGGAAGGCCTGGGCGATCATCAGCACGAGCGCCAGGATGCTGCGGCCGCGGTGCTTGTGCACCATCGAGGAAAAGATCTCGCCGAACCCGAAGCTCTTCTTGGGGTGCACCTCGAGGATGCCCTCGGCCTTCGGGAGTTTCTGGCCCGTCTCGGCCTCGATCGTGCGCTCGATCTCCGCCACCGTGCGCTCGGCCTCCTCCTCGCGGCCGTGGGTGACGAGCCAGCGCGGGCTCTCCGGCACGTGGCGGCGCAGGAACAGGATGCCGAGGCCGAGGACGCCGCCGATGCCGAAGCCGAGGCGCCAGCCGAAATCCGGGTCGAAGAGGTTGGGATCGAGCAGCAGCAGCGACGCGCCGGCGCCGGCCGCGGCGCCGAGCCAGAAGCTGCCGTTGACGATGAGGTCGACCCGGCCGCGGTACTTGGCCGGGATCAGCTCGTCGATCGCCGAGTTGATCGCCGCGTACTCGCCGCCGATGCCGAGGCCGGTGACGAGGCGGAACAACGCGAAGCTCCAGAAATCCCAGGCGAGCGCGCTGGCGATGACGCCGCCGACATAGATCATCAGCGTGGCGTAGAAGACGAGGCGGCGGCCGAACCGGTCGGTGAGCCAGCCGAAGACCAGGGCGCCGACGACCGCGCCGACGACGTAGAACGAGGCCGCCCCGCCGATCTGCTGGATCGTCAGGCCGAGCGCCCGCTGGTCCTGCAGGACCGGGCCGATCGCCCCGACGATGGTGACCTCGAGCCCGTCGAGTACCCAGGTGATGCCGAGCGCGACGACGAGGAGCAGGTGGAAGCGGCTCCAGGGCAGCCGGTCCATCCGGGCCGGCACGTCGCTGCGCACCACGCCCGTGCCGGCGTCGCGCGCCGTTCCCGCTGCTGCTGCCACGTTGCATCCTCCCGATTCATCCGTGGCTCACTCAAACCGCAGCGCAGCCGTTGCGTTCCGCGCGCCTCTCCCGCACACCGGACGAGATCCGCGCCCGCCCCGCCCATGCTCCGCATCGAGTCCCTCCGCCGCGACCGTTTCGGGCCCTTCGACCTCGTGCTGGAAGCGGGCGAGGCCTGCGCGGTCACGGGCCCGTCGGGGGCGGGCAAGAGCGTGCTCTTGCGCATGATCGCCGATTTCGATCCGTCCGAGGGCCGGGTCAGCCTCGACGGGATCGACCGGGAGGCGATGGCCGCCCCGCTCTGGCGCCGGCAGGTGACCTACCTCGCCGCCGAACCCGGCTGGTGGGCCGAGGGCGTGGCCGAGCACTTCTCCGCCGATGCCCCTGCCCGCCTCGCCGCGGAGCGGGCGGTCCTGCTCCTGCCGCCGGAGGTCTTTGGCTGGCCGGTGGCGCGGCTCTCCACCGGCGAGCGCCAGCGCCTCGCCCTGCTGCGGGCGCTCGCAGGCCATCCCCGCGTGCTGCTCCTCGACGAGCCGACCGCCTCCCTCGACCCCGCGAGCGTGCGGGGCGCCGAGGCGGTGATCGAAGGCCGCCGCGCCGCCGGCCTGATCGTCGTCCTCGTCTCGCACGATCCCGCGCAGGTGGCGCGCCTGACGACCCGCCGGCTCGCGGTGGCGGGCGGGCGCCCCCTATGATCGAACCGGCATGATTCCGTCGCCCGCCCCGCTCGACCTCGCCCTCGGGGCGGGCTTCGTCCTCGTCAATGCCGCCCTGTCGGCGGCGCTCGGGCTCGGGCTCGCCCGCACGATCCTGGTCGCGGCCTGCCGGCTGGTGGCGCAGCTCACCCTGGTCGGGCTGGTCTTGCGCACGGTGTTCGGCCTCGGGGCGCCGGGGCCGGTGGTCGGGGTGGTCGCCGTGATGGCGCTCGCCGCCGCCTACGAGATCGGTGCCCGGCAGGAGCGGCCCCTGCGGGGGCCGTGGCGCTACGCGCTCGGCGGCGCGGTCACGGCGGGGGCGACGGTGGTCGCCGTCGCAATCGGCCTTGCGGCCCTGCGTCCGCATCCGTGGTGGGATCCGCACGCGCTGATCCCGCTCGCCGGGATCGTGCTGGGCTCGGTGATGAGCGGGATCGCGATCGGGCTCAACGGCTTCACGGGCGCCGTGCGGCGCGAGCGGGCGGGAATCGAGGCGCGCCTGGCGCTCGGCGCCACCCGGGACGAGGCGCTGGCGCCGCTCGTGCGCAGCGCGATCCAGGCCGGGCTGATCCCGGTGCTCAACCAGATGGCGGCGGCCGGATTGATCACGCTGCCGGGGATGATGACCGGCCAGATCCTCGCCGGGCAGGATCCGCAGGGCGCGGCCGCGTCGCAGATCCTGATCCTGTTCCTGCTGGCGGGCGCGAGCGGCCTCGGGGTGACGGGGGCGGTCCTCGCCGCGTCGCGCCGGCTCACCGACGCGCGCCACCGCCTGCGGCTCGACCGGCTGGCGTGAGGCCCCCCTTTGGGGTGATGTTCCGCTTGGGGTTCAGCCCGGGCTGCGGCCGGTCTCGGCGGCGGCGACGCGGCAGACGTTGCGGGCCGGGCCGAGCTCGGCGAGGGGGGTCTGCTGGGTGTTGCGCGCGACCCGGACCGGGTGCGAGGTCCAGCGGGCGCTGCCGGCCGAGCCGGACTGGAGTTGGGCGAGCTGCGTCGCGGCGGACGGGACCCGGCGCGGGGTCGCGCCCTCGCGGTCGTACCACGGGCGCTTCTCGTAGAAGGCGTTGCCGCCCGCCAGCGCCACGTAATGCATGTTGCGATAGGAGAAGGTGTAGCCGGCGGTGTGGAAGAACATCGCGCCGCCGACCTTCTCGTGGCGCTCGCCGGCGAGGATCGCGTCGGCGACCTGCACGGCCTTCTCGCGTTCCTTGTCGCGCATCGGCTTGTGCAGCACGCCGGTGGCGAACTGGCGCTTCTGGCCGACGACGCCGCAGATCGAGTTCGGATAGGCCGGGGCCTCGAGCCGGTTCATCACCACGGTGCCGACCGCGAGCAGGCCCTCCTCGCTCGAGCGGTTGGACTCGAAGTACATTGCGCGGGCGAGGCAGTCCCGGTCGGCGCTGGTGACGGCGGCGAGCTGCTTGCGGTCCGGAAGGCTACCCGTCGTGTCGACCCCGGCCGGCATCAGGCTGCAGGCACCGAGATGCGGCGCCGTGGCGAGAACCGCCAGGGCGGCGGTGATGGGGAAAGTCCGGTTCCGCGTCATGCAGGCCCCTGTCGTGCAATGCCGGGCACGGCCGGTATGGCCGCGCTCCAGGTCAAGCTTGGGGCGGAATGTGGCGAAGGCGGGGCACGGATACGGTTCGTAAACCAATCATCCCGCCCGTCGGTCAGATACAAGCGACGTGATGCAAACGGGAAACACCGCCGGCTCACCATCGCGATCCCGGCCTAGAGGCCTCGGAACGGCGGCGCGATCACGGCCCGATCATGGCCAGTCGAGGGCAGCGCGGCCGTGTGGCGACGACGCCTCGGGCCCGTGTCCGCGCTGGTTCCGGCAGTCCGGCGGCGATGTCGCGAGATCTGCTCTTCCGCCCCGATCGGCCGGGGACAGGGGGACGAAGTCGAGGCCGGCCGCCGAGACCTCGCGGCGCAGTCCCATGTCACGCAGCAACCTGTCGTCGAGGCCGGCCAACCGCGCGCGGTCGCGGCGGTGACGCAGGTGTCGCGCGAGGCCGCCCTCCCCGGGAGGGCCGCTTCCGGGGGCGCATGAGCGGCGGAGGACGAGGAGGCGGCGAATCAGCAGCGGCATGGCGGGCGGTTTCCGGTGGGGACGGGGCGATCCTCGCCCGCCCACCGCGCCGCGTGCTTCGGCCCCGGCCGAAGCGGCCGACCTCACGATTCGGCCGGGGCCGAAGCGTCGGGCCTCGCCCTGCTCTAGAAGGTGAGGAATCCGGGGAGCCCGCCCCGAGGATCCTCCCTGAGGACCCTTCCGTGAGGAGCCCGTCATGGTGACCATCTCCGCCCTCGCCCGCACCGCCGCCCTGGTGGGCGATCCGGCCCGCGCCGGCATGCTGGCCGTGCTGATGGACGGGCGGGCGCTGACCGCCTCGGAGCTCGCCCGCGCCGCCGGCGTGACGCCGCAGACCGCGAGCGGCCATCTCGCGCAGCTCGCGGAGGCCGGCCTCCTCACGGTCGCGCGCCAGGGGCGCCACCGCTACCACCGCCTCGCCTCCCCGGCGGTGGCGCGGATGCTGGAGGGCGTGATGGCGGTGGCGGCCGGCGCGACGCCGGCCCCGGCCCGGCCGTCCGCCCGGTCTCCCGGCCCCCGGGACGCCGCCCTGCGCGAGGCCCGGACCTGCTACGACCATCTCGCCGGCCGCCTCGCCGTCGCGATGGCGGATTCCCTCGTGGCGCGCGGCGCGGTCGAGCTCGGCGAGGATGGCGGCGCCCTCACGCCTTCGGGCGGGGAGTTCCTGCGCGGCCTCGGCGTCGATCTCGCCGCGTCGTCCTCCGGACGGCGGGTCTTCTGCCGCCCCTGCCTCGACTGGAGCGAGCGCCGGACCCACATCGCCGGTGCCCTCGGCGCGGCCCTGCTGGCGACCTGCCTCGACCGGGACTGGCTGCGCCGGAGCGAGGGCAGCCGGGCCGTCGCGGTGACGCCCGCCGGACGCCTCGCCCTGGGCCGGGCCTTCGGCTACGGGCGGCCTTGCGCCTGCGGCGATGCAGGCTGACCGGTCACGCCGCCGGCCGGGCGTCGTCCTCCGCGGGCATCGTCCGCGGCGCCGGGGGACCGTCGAGGGGAACGTTGCCGCGGCCGGTGCGGCGGCGCTCCGTCGCCTCCCGCATGAGGGTGTGGGCGTACTCGGTCAGGGTGTCGCCGAGATCGGCCAGGGAGTCGGCGGTGCTCTCCTGGACGTTGGTGGCGTGGCAGGCCACGTCCACCAGTCCCTCCATCATGCCGACGATCTCGCTGAGCGCCCGGACCAGGGGCGGCAGGATGTCGGCCATCTCGTCGATCGTCGGCGGGGTGCGGCTGGTCATGATTGCTTTCTTTCGTGTCTCTCGCGCCGTCGCCGGTGCGGCATGTCGGGGGGCATCTCGGGGAGCCGGTCAGGCCGTCAGGTAGGTCGGCGCGGTGGGGGCCAGGACCGAGGCCTTGGTGCCCCGGATCTCCTGCAGCTTGCGCAGGGTGCGGGCGTCGAAGCGGGCCTCCACCGCGATGATGCGCTCGCCGTCGATCTCCGCCGGCACGCCGAGCGGCACCGCCCGGAAATGCAGCTGGAGGACGTGCAGCAGGTAGAGGATCGGCATCTGGGCGAGGAAGCCCGTCACCCCGTTCTCCAGGCCCCACTCGACGATGCCGGTCATCACCTCGAGGGTGACCGGGTGGTTCTTGCCGCGGGTGCGGTGGCTCGGCGCCACCGCCTGGCGGGTCCATTCCCAGATCTGCGGCCCGGCCGGCCGGTCGCCCTCGCACAGCTCCGGCAGCACGTCCGAGAGCAGGTGCGGCCGGGTCGTCGGCAGGAGCCGGCTGTAGCCGATCACCTGGCCGTTCTCGATCGCCAGGAAGTGGGCGGCGTGGGCGGTGTCGAACTGGTCGATCTCGCGCCCGTCCGGGCGGCGCAGGGCGCTCCACCCCTTCTCCTCGACGAAGACCTTGTGGCGCAGGCGCCAGACCTCCTCCATCTCGGCGGCGTAGCGGTCCTGGTTGGCGGCGGTGACGACGTGGATCATGGGCACGGGCTCCTGGTCTCGGACCCTTTGTCCATGCTCTGACGGCTCGGCCGTACTGGGGAATTCCCTAGGAACCCCGCCCCGGGCTAAGCCCGCGCGGCGCGGCGCGGCGCGGCGCGGCGGGCCGGCCCTGCCGGCCATGCAATCCACCGCGGCGCGAACCCGGAGGCCAGGCTTGGTGTTGACCCTCCGGAATGAGCCGGAGAGGTCGAATGTCGATGCCGTTGACCCGCACCATCGCCCTGGCGGCGGCCGTCGCGCTTCTGGCGCCCGTGGGGCGGGCGAGTGCGCAAGGGACCGAGCGGCAGCGCCTGGCCTGCATGACGGACGCCATGACGCTGTGCGCCAACGACGTGCCCAACACGCGGCGCATCGAGGCGTGCCTGCGCCGGAACTATGCCAGCGTCAGCCCGCCCTGCCAGGGGGAGCTCGACGCGGCCCGCGCCGGCGGCGCCGATGCCGCCGGGAGCGCGGCCCCGTCCCGCCGCTGACCGGCCCTCGCTCCTCTCCCCGGATGACATCCGCACCTCCGTTCGCGACGTCCCGGTGGCGGGGGCCTGGTCCAGGGGCTAAGCTCGGGACGGACGGCGCCGGCGGGATCAACCCGCCGGCGACCGCGCGCACGGGAGGACGCTCATGGTGGAGACGGAGAACTGCTCGCGGCGGGTGCTGCTCGCGGGCCTGACGGCCGGTCTGGCGCTGCCGGCGCTGGCGGCCGGGACGGGGACGGCGCGGGCCGCCGACGGGAGCGAGGCGGTGGCCCGCCAGCTCGAGGCCCTGCGCGTCGCGATCGTGGAGGGCGACGCCAAGGCGCTCGACGCCCTCACCCATCCGCAGATGAGCTACGGCCATTCCAGCGGCCGCAAGATCGAGACCAAGCCCCAGTTCATCGCCAGCCTCGCCGGCAAGACCAACTACAAGTCGCTGACCTTCTCCGAGCAGTGGATCCAGGTCGTCGGCGACAACGCCATGGTCCGCCACGTCTGGGACGGCGCCGACATCCTGCCCAACGGCGAGACCGGCCGCTCCTACATCGCGGTGCTGCAGGTCTGGCTGAAGGACGGGGGCCAGTGGCGGCTGCTCGCCCGGCAGAGCACCCCGCTCAAGCCCGCCTGAGGAGGTCCGGCCAACAGAGCTGGCAAGCACATCCGGAACGACGGCCAAGCTCGGGCGTTTCCGCTCGCCGCACCGATGCCCGGTCGCGGCGGAGCGGGAGCGTGGGCGGTGCGGTCCGACCGGCAGGTGAGCACGATCAGGCTGGTGATCGAGGCTGTCCGCCTCGCCAGCACCCTGGCCGTCAAGGAGATCACGCTGTTCTCCGACGAGGTCGACCGGATCGTCCGGGTCGTCTCCGGCTGGACCCTGTGGGGCGGCGCAATCCTGCTCTTCGCCTGCGTCAGCGGGTTCCTGCTGCTGATGGCCCTGGTGAAGGGGCTGGCGGCCTTGATCGGCTCGGAGGCGGTCGCCGCGGTGATCGGGGCGGCGCCCTTCGCCCTCGCGGCCGTCCTGCTCACGTGGTGGGGTCTGCGGAAGATGGACCTGCGGCGGTAGGCTACCGCGCGAGATAGGCCGGGACGCGGGCCAGCGCGTCGGCCCGTGCCGCCGGATCGGTCCCCGTATGGGCGACGCCGTCCCGGTTGACCGTGTAGGCGAGGCCGCGCCGCTCGCGGACGGCTGAGTCAGGCGCGTCGAAATCGTGGACCGCGCCCGGATAGACCGTGATCTCGACCGGCTCGCCCCGGACTCTCGCCTCCTCCGCCAGGGCGCGGCAGGGCTCGGCGCCGGTCCAGTCGTCGGCGCCGCCGACCAGAATGAGCAGCGGCGTGCGGTCGCGCCAGCCCCGCTCCAGGGCGGTGCGGCAGCCCGGATAGAACGCGACGGCGCGGGCGAAGGGCGTGGGCCGGCCGGCCCGGACCGCCGCCAGCACCGTCGAGCCGCCATTGGACCAGCCGAGCAGCGAGACCGCATCAGGCCGCACGTCGGGCCGGCCGCGCAGCCAGGCGCCGGCGGCCTCGGCATCCGCCACGCGCTCGCGGCCGGGGCGGATCTCGCGCCGGGAGATCCGGCATTGCGGGCCGAGGCCGCGGGAGCCGAAGCTGTCGGGAAACAGCACCAGGAAGCCCTGGGCGGCCAGGCGCTCGCCCCAGTCCGCGTGTCGCCCGGTGAGCGCGCCGGCCCGGTCGTACAGGCCGCCGCAGCCGTGCAGCGCGACGACGGCCGGGAACGGGCCCGCGCCGGTGGGGCGGTAGAGCCGGCCCTGGAGCGCGATCCCGCCCGGGCCCGGAAGGGTGACGGCGACGGGCTCCGCCCGCGCGACGGTCAGCGTGGCGAAGAGGGCCGCGGCGGCGGGGATCGTGCGCCGAAGGGCGGCGCGTGCTGTGCGGATGCGACGTCGAGGCCGGGCCATCCGTCCTCCGATAAGACACACGAAATCTCGGTCATGCGTCGCAAGCATGGCCGTTGTGCGCCGCAACCGATTGCCTTGTGCGCCGCAACATGAGAAAACGTTTTCGTACCGCCGCGATGGCGTCGCGGCGGTGCAGCCCTCTTTGGGCGTTTCCTCCCTAGACTTCGGGCCGCCTCGCAAGGGCGGCCTTTTTTCTGTCTGGACGGGGTCATACCGGACCGGGACGCGCCCGACAAGCACAATCGTGCATGTCGGGTGGGAGGTGGAACGATCCTGCATGCACTGGTTGCGTAGGCGGGATCTATGTTCTTTTGGTTGTATTTCTGGCGTCGTATCGCCGGTGGGGTTGTATTGTCGGAATGCGCCGGCATCCGTCACCCGGCCGGCGCCATCCCGTGACGCGGGCCGGGCTCTTCTCCGCCGGAACGCTCATTGCGCCAGGAACGCCGCGATGTTGCGGCGGATGCGCGCGAGCGGCGGCTCGCTCGTGTCCGGCAGGACGAAGGGCTCGCCGGTGATGGTCTCGAAGGCGCTGACATAGGTGGCGGCGGTGCGCAGGACCACCTCGGGCGGGATCTCCGGCACCGGATCGCGGTAGGGGTCGCAGCGAGCCGCGACCCAGTTGCGGACCACGTCCTTGTCGAAGCTCTCCGGCAGGGTGCCGGCGGAGAGATGCTCCGGATAGCTCTTGGCGAACCAGTAGCGGCTGCTGTCGGGGGTGTGGATCTCGTCGGCGAGCACGATCCGCCCGTCGGCATCCGTGCCGAACTCGTACTTGGTGTCGGCGAGGATCAGGCCGCGTTCCACCGCCAGGGCCTGGCCGCGGGCGAACAGGGCGAGCGCCGCCTCCGACAGGGTGCGCCACTGGTCGCCCGTCAGCAGCCCCCGCTCCAGGATCTCGGCCTGCGAGAGCGGGGCATCGTGGTCGCCGTGGCCGGCCTTGGTGGTGGGCGTAATGATCGGCTGCGGCAGCTTCTCGTGCGGGCGCATCCCGTCCGGCAGCCGGTGGCCGTACATCTCGCGCTGGCCGGTCTTGTACAGGGTCAGGATCGAGGTGCCGGTGCTGCCGGCGAGGTAGCCGCGCACCACGATCTCGACCGGCAGGATGGTCAACCGCCGCCCCACCACCACGTTCGGGTCGGGATAGGCCAGCACGTGGTTGTCGCAGATGTCCCGCGTCTTCTCGAACCAGTAGCGCGCGGTCTGGGTCAGCACCTGGCCCTTGAGCGGGATCGCCGCCAATTCCCGGTCGAAGGCGCTCAGCCGGTCGCTGGTGATCAGGATCCGCCGTCCGTCGGGCAGGTCGTAATTGTCCCGCACCTTGCCGCGGTAGTGACCCGGCAGTTCGGGCAGGGTCGCCTCCGGCAGGACGTAGTCGGAAAAGGGCGCGAGCTCGGCCGCCTGCATGATCACACTCCGCATTCGCGCCCCGGAGACCCGCGCGCTCTCGCGGCCCTGCCTATCGCCGGTCCCGGTCCGCGATCAAGCGGCGGGCGGGCGGTTCACCGCTCCTCCATCCGCGACCTCATCTCGCGGGCCCGCTCGATCTGGCCGACCGACGTGCCACCCTCCGTGTCATCCCGGGGCTCGCTGTAAGCGAGAACCCGGGATCCATAACCGCTGACGATGCAGGACAGGGCGGTCAGCGTTCCGCTTCATCCTGGCCCATCGGCGGTTATGGATCCCGGGTTCCGCTGCGCGGCCCCGGGATGACGCGGAGGGTTGCAGTTTGGTCGCAGCAACCCATACGGTCTCTCAGGAAGAAGCCGCGCACAGGCACTATGTAAAGTCTTGAGCACGGGTGCGATCACACGTCGAGATTGGCAACGTTCAGCGCGTTCTCCTGGATGAACTCTCGGCGCGGCTCGACCACGTCGCCCATCAGCTTGACGAACAGGTCGTCGGCGTCGGTCGTGTCCTTGATCTTCACCTGGAGGAGCGAGCGCACGTCGCGGTCGAGGGTGGTCTCCCAGAGCTGCTGGGCGGTCATCTCGCCGAGGCCCTTGTAGCGCTGCAATTGCAATCCCTTGCGGCCGAGCGCCATCATGCCCTCGAACAGCGCGACCGGGCCGTAGAGCGAGGTCTGGTCACCGCGGCGCACCAGGGTGACGGGGGCGCCGTAGATCTCGCTCAAGGTTTCCGCCCGCTCGTCGAGGCGGCGCGCCTCCTGCGAGGAGATCAGCGCCTCGTCGAGCACCGCGACTTGGCGCACGCCGCGCAGCGTCCGCGACAGCACGTAGCCGCCGTCCCTGGCCTCGCCCTCCCAGCCCTGCTCGATCTCGTCCGCGATGGTGTTGAGGCGCCGGGCGATCTCGTCGGCCACCACCTCGGCCTCGGCCGGGTTGCCGGCGACCGAGGGGCGTAGCGCCCCGGCGATCGCCGCCTGCTCGACCACGACGCGGTCGTAGCGCGAATGCATCCCGTGCAGCACCTGGCGCACGCCGCGCGCCTCGTCGACGAGCGTCTTGAGCTGGGCCCCGCCGAACTCGGTGCCGGTGGCGAGCTTGAGCACCGCCCCGTCGACGCCGCCGTCGATCAAATAGTCTTCCAGCGCCCGGTCGTCCTTGAGGTAGATCGCGGTCTTGCCCTTCTGGGCTTTGTAGAGCGGTGGCTGGGCGATGTAGAGGTGGCCGCGCTCGATCAGCTCCGGCATCTGGCGGAAGAAGAACGTCAGCAGCAGGGTACGGATGTGCGAGCCGTCGACATCCGCATCGGTCATGATGATGATGCGGTGATAGCGCAGCTTGTCGGGGTTGAAGGCGTGGGTGCCGTCCCGGCCGATCCCGGTGCCGAGCGCGGTGATCAGCGTGCCGATCTCCTGGCTCGACAGCATTTTGTCGAGCCGCGCCCGCTCGACGTTGAGGATCTTTCCGCGCAACGGCAGCACCGCCTGGAAGGTGCGGTCGCGGCCCTGCTTGGCCGAGCCACCGGCCGAATCGCCCTCGACCAGCAGGATCTCGCATTTCGAGGGGTCGCGCTCCTGGCAATCGGCGAGCTTGCCGGGAAGCGAGGCGATGTCGAGCGCGCCTTTACGGGTGGTGAGGTCGCGCGCCTTGCGCGCCGCCTCGCGGGCGGCGGCGGCCAGCGCCACCTTCGCGGCGATGACGCGGGCCTCGTTCGGGTGCTCCTCGAGCCAGGTGCCGAGCGTCGCGTTCATCACGCCCTCGACCGCCGGGCGGACCTCCGAGGAGACGAGCTTGTCCTTGGTCTGCGAGGAGAATTTGGGGTCGGGCACCTTCACCGAGACCACCGCGGTCAGCCCCTCGCGGCAATCCTCGCCGGTGAGCGCGACCTTCTCCTTCTTGGTCACCCCGCTCGACTCGGCGTAGCCGGTGATCTGGCGGGTGAGCGCGGCCCGGAACCCGGCGAGGTGGGTGCCGCCGTCGCGCTGCGGAATGTTGTTGGTGAAGCACAGCACGTTCTCGTGGAACGTGTCGTTCCACCACAGGGCGACCTCGACGCCGATGCCGTCGCGCTCCTGGCGGAGCACGATCGGCGCCTCGATCTGCGCCTCCTTCGCCCGGTCGAGGTAGCGCACGAAGGCCTCGACGCCGCCCTCGTAGACGAGCTCGTCGCGCTTGTGCTCGGCATGGCGGGCGTCGGTCAGGACGATGCGCACGCCGGAATTGAGGAAGGCGAGCTCGCGCAGGCGCTTCTCCAGCGTCGCGTAGTCGAACTCGATCATCGTGAAGGTGTCGGGCGAGGGCAGGAACGTCACCTCGGTGCCGCGCCGGTCGCCGGCCGGGCCGACGATGGCGAGCGGTGCCACCGCGTCGCCGTGGCGGAACTCCATGGCGTGCTCCTTGCCGCCGCGCCAGATGCGCAGGCGCAGCCAGGTCGAGAGGGCGTTCACCACCGAGACGCCGACGCCGTGCAGGCCGCCCGAGACCTTGTAGGAGTTCTGGTCGAACTTACCGCCGGCATGCAGCTGGGTCATGATGACCTCGGCCGCCGAGACGCCCTCTTCCGTATGGATGTCGGTCGGGATGCCGCGGCCGTTGTCGGAGACCGTGCAGGAGCCGTCCGCGTTGAGGGTGACGGTGACGAGGGTCGCGTGGCCGGCCAGCGCCTCGTCGATGGCGTTGTCGACGACCTCGTACACCATGTGGTGCAGGCCCGAGCCGTCGTCGGTGTCGCCGATATACATGCCCGGCCGCTTGCGCACCGCGTCGAGGCCCTTGAGGACCTTGATCGAGTCGGCGCCGTAGGTGTCGGGGTTCAGATCGCGGGCGGGTTCGGCCATGTCGGTTCCTGGTGCGGGCGGGCGCGCGTCGCGGGATGGCGCGGCCGGCGCCGGCGCCGGTCTCGCGATCCGGCACCGTCTTCTGTCTCGTCGTGTCTCAAGGGGTCCGGGCCGTGGCGGCCGCGGTCCGGTCCATGCCTGATGTAAGCATTCCGCCTTGAAATTGCATCGGTTTTCGGCGCCGCAAGCAGCACTTTTCGGGGTCCGCCGGGGGTGGGCCGGGAGCCCTGTCCACCCCGCAGGAGGATAGACGAGGTTACGTTTCGCCGCACCCCGTTAAGGATCCGCCAACGGCCATCGTCGGTCCTTGCGTCAGTCCCTGCATCAGCCCTTGAGCGAGCCCCGGCTCGCTTCCTCGAGCCGGGCCGAGGCCGCCGGGTCGAGGGCGAGGCGCACGCCCCCCAGCACCTCGTCGAGCTGCGCCACCGAGGTGGCGCTGGCGATCGGCGCGGTCAGCCCGGGCCGCTCCACGAGCCAGGCGATGGCGACCTGGGCCGGGGTGGCGCCGTGCTCGCGCGCGACCGTATCGAGGAGGTCGAGGAAGGCGAAGCCCCGCGGGTTGAGGTAGGCCGAGACCCGCGCCTCCCGGGCGCGGCCCGCGGCGGCGCCGGACTGGCGGTACTTGCCGGTCAGGAAGCCCGCCGCGAGGGAGAAGTAGGAGATCACGCCGATCCCCTCCTCCCGGCACAGCGGCTCCAGCTCGGCCTCGTAATCCTCCCGGTCGGCCAGGCTGTAGCCGGGCTGCAGGCACTCGTAGCGGGGAAGGTTCTCGCGCCCGGCGACGGCCAGCGCCTCGCGCAGGCGGGCCGCCGAATAGTTCGAGGCGCCGATCGCCCGCACCTTGCCGGCGCGGATCAGCCGGTCGTAGGCCGCGAGCGTCTCGGCGAGCGGCGTCTCGGCATCGTCGGCGTGGGACTGGTAGAGGTCGATCCGGTCGGTCTGGAGGCGGCGCAGGGAATCCTCCACCGCCCGCTCGATGTACGACGCCTTCAGCCCTTTGCGGCCGTCTCCCATGTCCATGCCGACCTTCGTGGCGATGGTCATCCGGTCGCGGGCGCCGCGATCCTTGAGCCAGCGCCCGATCACGGCCTCCGACTCGCCGCCCTGGTGGCCCGGCGCCCAGCGCGAGTAGACGTCGGCGGTGTCGACGAAGGTGAAGCCGGTCTCCAGCAGCCGGTCGAGGAGCGCGAAGGAGGTCGCCTCGTCGGCGGTCCAGCCGAAGACGTTGCCGCCGAAGCAGAAGGGCGGGACCGAGAGGCCGGAACGGCCGAGTGGACGCACGTCCATGGATGGCACTCCTACTGAAGGAACGGGTTCGACAGGCGCTCCTGGCCGATCGTGCCAGTCGGGCCGTGGCCGGGGATGAAGGCGACGTCGTCACCGAGCGGCAGGAGCTTGGTCTTGATCGAGGCGATCAGCGCCTCGTGGTTGCCCCCCGGCAGGTCGGTGCGGCCGACCGAGCCGCGGAACAGCACGTCGCCGACCTGGGCGAAGCGCGCGTCCCGGCTCACCAGCACGACGCTACCCGGGGAATGGCCGGGGCAGTGCAGCACGTCGAAGGTCAATTCGCCCACCGTGACGGTGTCGCCCTCGTTCAGCCAGCGGTCGGGGGTGATCACCTTGGCGCCGTCGATGCCGTAGGCCGCCCCGGTCTCCGGCAGGCTGTCGAGGAGCGGCTTGTCGGCGACGTGCGGCCCCTCGACCGGCACGTTCAGCGCGTCGCGCAGATCGGCCGCGCCGCCGGCGTGATCGATGTGGCCGTGGGTGAGCAGGATCTTCTCGATGGTGACGCCGGCCTTGGCGATCGCCGCCTGGATCCGGTCGAGGTCGCCGCCCGGATCGATCACGGCGGCCCGCTTCGTCGCCTCGCACCACAGGAGGGTGCAGTTCTGCTGGAACGGCGTGACCGGGATGATCGCGGCGCGGGGCGTGCTCGGCATGATCGGCCTTGAGGTGGAAGAAGGTGGCCCCTTGTAGCGTGGAAGCGGGCGGTGCGGCACCCCGGGGCGCCTGGATGGCGATACGCCCCGCGGCGGCTCGCAGATGCGCGAACCCTCGCCTCCGACTATCCGCCCGGCGTGAAAGCGGCGATTGTCCCGCTCGTTGACGGCAGCCATCCCGCCCTGGCCCATGACGGGACGAAGGGCTCTCTCCCGGGAGACCTTGGCGAACCCGGCAGACCGAAACCCCGGAGACGACGATGGACCTGCGCCTGACCGACAAGACCTGCCTCGTCACCGGGGCCAGCACCGGCATCGGCCGGGCCACCGCGATGGCCCTCGCGGCGGAAGGGGCGCGGGTCGTGGTGGCGGCCCGCTCGCGACCCCCGCTCGAGGAGCTGGCCGCCGCCATCGCCGCCGCGGGCGGGTCCCCGTCCCTGATCCTCACGGCAGACCTCGCGGAGCCGGACGGTCCGCAGCGGCTGGCCGATGCCCTGCGCGGGGCTGCACGGTCCGTCGACGTTCTCGTCAACAACGCCGGCGGCTCGCGCCCCCTCGAGGTTTGGGACGACGAGGCCGCCTGGGACGAGGGTTTTCGCCTGAACTTCCTCGCCGCCCGCCGGCTGACGGAAGCGCTGGCCCCGGCCATGCTGGAGCGGGGCTTCGGGCGGATCGTCAACGTCTCGGGCGCCGTCGTCGCCAAGAGCTTCAATGCCGCGACCCCGGCCAAGGCCGCGCTGGAGAGCTGGTCGAAGGCCGCGGCCGCATCCTTCGCCGGCCGCGGCGTGACCGTGAACTGCGTCGCCCCGGGCCGGATCAACTCGCCCCAGATCCTCGATCGCCTGCATCCGACCGAGGAGGCGCGCCGCGCCTACATCGCGCAGAACATTCCCGCCGGGCGCTTCGGCGAGCCCGCCGAGGCCGCCGCCCTGATCGCGTTCCTCGCCTCGGAGGCGGCGGGCTACATCACCGGCACGACGATCCCGGTCGACGGCGGTGCGCTCCGCCTCGCCTTCTGATCGGATTTGCCGAGGGGCCGTCCCGCCGCAATCCGGATCCCGTCGCGCGATCGTGCGCGCCACCCCCTTGGCGGACGGTCCGGCCCCGCGTTACCCTTGCGGCGTGTGGCGGGAATCTCCCGCCCGGTGCGAGTAGACCAGTCTCGATGCGACCGATCTGTCCGGCGCCCGTGCGGGCCGGACCGGGCGCCTGAGGACCGCCGACACGACGGCCCGACACGCGGCCCGGCCAACCCGTCGCGGGTGCCTCCCTCCGGAGGAAACGCGATGACGAGTTCGCCCACCTTTGCCCACGGCTTCGCCGCCGCCCGCCCCGCCGTGCGGCGGATCGGGGTCCAGGACCTCAAGGCCGCCCTGTCGCGGGGCGTCGACGACTTCCTGGCGATGCCGACCCACGTGCTGTTCGTGGTGCTGATCTATCCGATCGCCGGCGTGCTCATCGCGGCGGCGATCTTCGAGCAGAACCTGATTCCGATCCTGTTCCCGCTCGCCGCCGGCTTCGCGCTGATCGGGCCCTTCGCGGCGCTCGGCCTCTACGAGCTGAGCCGGCGGCGGGAATGGGGCCTGCCCGCCGCCTGGACCGACGCCTTCGCGCCGCTGCACGGCCGCTCGGCCAGGGCGGTGATGGCGGTCGGCGTGGTGCTGGCGCTGATCTTCCTCGCCTGGATCTGCGCCGCCATGGGCCTGTACTGGTCGCTCTACGGCAGCGTGTCCGAGCCCTCGCTGCTCGCCTTCCTCGACGACGTGCTGACCACGCCGCGGGGCTGGGGCCTGATCTTCGCCGGCAACCTCGTGGGCGCCGCCTTCTCGCTCCTGGCGCTGGCGGTCAGCGCGGTCTCGATCCCGCTCATCATCGACAAGGACGTGGAGGCCGGCACCGCGATCGAGACCTCGCTCGCGCTGATGCGCGAGAACCCCGGCACGATGCTCGCCTGGGGCGCCATCGTGGCCGGGATGCTCGTCATCGGCATGCTGTCGCTGTTCGTCGGCCTCGCGGTGGTGCTGCCGGTGCTCGGCCACGCCACCTGGCATCTCTACCGCCGGGCGGTGGGATGACGGCTATTCGGTGATCTTCGCGATCACTCGGTGATCGCCGCGTAGGTGAGCACCCGCAGCTCGCGCCGGATCGGCCAGGTCGAGGACGGCATGAGCTGCGTCAGCATGATCACGAACAGGTCCTCGGCGGGGTCGATCCAGAACGCCGTCGAGGCCGCCCCGCCCCAGGCGACCTCGCCCGGGGTGCCGAGGATCTGGGCCTTGGCCGGATCGAGCATCACCGAGAAGCCGAGCCCGAAGCCGATGCCGCTGTAGCTCGATTCCGAGAAGCGCGGCTGGCCCATGTCGGCGAGGTCGCCGCGCAGATGGTTGGCGGTCATCAGGTCCACGGTCTTGCGGCCGAGCAGACGCACCCCGTCGAGCGCCCCGCCGCCCAGGATGAAGCGGCAGAACCGGGCATAGTCGGCCGCCGTCGAGACGAGGCCGCCGCCGCCCGACGGCGCGGTGCGCGGGCGCGCGTAGCGGCCGTCGCGGGCGTCGTCGATCAGGGTCAGCCGGCCGCCCTCGCCGAGCGCGTAGTTCGAGGCGAAGCGGGCGATCTTGTCGGCCGGGACGTGGAAGTCGGTGTCGATCATGCCGAGCGGCCGGATGATCCGCTCGCGCAAAAAGTCGTCGAA
This sequence comes from Methylobacterium sp. 174MFSha1.1, assembly GCF_900116815.1. Classification (NCBI taxonomy): domain Bacteria; kingdom Pseudomonadati; phylum Pseudomonadota; class Alphaproteobacteria; order Hyphomicrobiales; family Methylobacteriaceae; genus Methylobacterium; species Methylobacterium sp. 174MFSha1.1. The sequence goes on from NZ_FPCB01000005.1 coordinate 316,760, forward strand.
GGGCTGGCCGGAGATCATCGCCACGAGGTGGCCGAGCACGTCGGTGGCGATGCTGTAGTTCCACTCCGCGCCGGGCTGGGCCAGCAGCGGCTGGCGCGCGGCCCGGGCGACGATCTCAGCGAGCGTCGTCTCGGCGGTCTGGAAGTCGACGCCCTCCTCCCGGTACATCCGATCGACCAGCGTCGCGTCCATGAAGCCGTAGGTGAGGCCCGAGGTGTGGGTGAGGAGATCGCGGAACGTGATGTCGCGCTCCGCCGGCACGGTCTCGGGCTTGGCGCGGCTGCCGCCGGCGAGCACCCGCATGTCGCGGAACTCCGGCAGGAAGCGGGTGATGGGGTCGTCGAGCTGGAAGAGGCCCTCCTCGTACAGCATCAGGATCGCCACCGAGGTCAGCGGCTTCGTCATCGAGTAGATGCGCACGATGGTGTCGTGCTCCATCGGCAGGCCGCGGGCGAGGTCGCGCAGGCCCTCCTGATGGGAAAACACCACCTGCCCGCGCCGGGCCACGGTCACCGACAGGCCCGGCAGCTTGCCGGCCGCGACGTAGCCCCGCATCCACGGGACGATCCGCTCCAGCCGCTCCGACGAGAGGCCGACCGCCTCCGGGGTTCCGATCTCAACCTGCACGCGGCGACTCCTGGTGGTGAGGGGGAGGCGCGAACAGGAATACCGGCGCGGCCCCCCGTCAAGCCGCCCGTTGACCGCACACAGGCCTCGGTGCGATGCGGGAGATAACGAGACCTCTCGAAGAGAGAGCCTGGGAGCCACGCCGCCGATGTCCCTGCCCGACAGCCTCCGCCACGCCCTCGCCCTGCCGGTCATCGCCTCGCCGATGTTCATCGTCTCGGGGCCTGAGCTCGTCATCGCGCAATGCGTCAACGGCATCGTCGGCTCGTTCCCGGCCCTCAACGCCCGGCCCAAGGAGGCGCTGGACGAGTGGCTGACCCGGATCGACGCGGCGCTCGACGAGGCCCGGGCGGCGGATCCCGACCGCATCGTCGCTCCTTATGCCGTCAACCAGATCGTCCACGCCTCGAACGACCGGCTCGAGCACGACCTGACGGTCTGCGGGCAGCACAAGGTGCCGATCATCATCACCTCGCTGCGCGCGCCCGACGCGGTGGTCTCGGCGGTGCATGGCTGGGGCGGGCTCGTCTTCCACGACGTCACGACGGTGCGCCACGCCGAGAAGGCGCTGGAGGCCGGAGTCGACGGGCTGATCCTGGTCTGCGCCGGGGCCGGGGGGCATGCCGGCACGCTCTCGCCCTTCGCCCTCGTCGGCGAGGTGCGGCGCTTCTACGACGGGCCGCTGATCCTCTCGGGCGCGATCACCACCGGCGACGCGATCCTCGCCGCCCAGGCGATGGGCGCGGACCTCGCCTATATGGGCACCCGCTTCATCGCCACGCAGGAGGCGAACGCGGCGCCTGCCTACAAGGAGATGATCGTCGGCACGAGTGCCGCCGACGTCCTCTACACCCCCTACTTCACCGGCGTGCCGGGCAACTACCTGAAACCCAGCGTGACCGCCGCCGGCCTCGACCCCAACGCGCTGCCGGAGGTCGACAAGACCAAGATGAATTTCGGCTCGGGCACCACCAAGGCCTGGCGCGACATCTGGGGCGCCGGCCAGGGCGTCGGCACCATCGACGACGCGCCGGCGACCGCATTGGTGATCGACCGGCTGAAGGCGGAATACGCGGCGGCGCGCGCCAGGATCGGATAACTCAACTCCAGTCTCGTGCCTGCCACCCCCGCGCCCGGCGCTTGTCCGCCGGGCACGGTCCTCGCATCCTGGCGGGCGCACATCCCCCGACGTGGTGCGTGAGGACCCGCGATGACCACCAACCTCTCCGTGAACGGCAACCGGCTCTGGGACACCCTGATGGTGTCGGCCGGCATCGGCACCGGGCCGCGCGGGGGCCTGAGGCGCCTGACCCTGACCGAGCCCGACCGGCTGGTGCGCGACCAGCTGAAGACCTGGGCCGCGGAGGGCGGCTATCCCCTCACCATCGATGGGCTGGGCAACATGGTGTTGCGGCGGGAGGGCACCGAGCCCGGCCTGCCGCCGGTGGTGATCGGCAGCCACCTCGACACGCAATGGGCCGGCGGGCGCTTCGACGGCATTCTCGGCGTGCTCGCGGGGCTCGAGATCCTGCGCACCCTCGACGATCTCGGGATCGCGACGCGCCGCGCCATCGAGGTGGTGAACTGGACCAACGAGGAGGGGGCGCGGTTCTCGCCGCCGATGCTCTGCTCGCTGGCCTGGTCGGGCCAGGCGACGCCGGACTGGGTCGAGAACCGGCGCGACCGCGACGGAATCCGCTTCGGCGACGCCCTCGACGGCATCGGCTATCGCGGGCCCGAACCCGTCGGCGGGCGCACCATCGACGCGTATTTCGAATTGCACATCGAGCAGGGCCCGGCCCTCGACCGGGCGGGCGTGCCGGTCGGCATCGTGACGGGCGGCTATCCGAGCTGCGGCATGCGCATCGCCGTCGAGGGCGCCACCGCCCATACCGGCCCGACCCCGATGTCCGAGCGCCACAACGCGCTCGTCGGCGCCGCCATGGTGGCGGTGGCGGTCAACGACATCGGTTGGGCGCACGCCGACACCGACGCCAAGGCCACCGCCGCCCGCCTCGACCTGGTGCCGAACCTCCCCGGCACCCTGTCGGAATACGCCGAGCTGTTCATCGACATGCGGGCGCCGAAGCTCGAGACCCTCGAGACCATGAAGGCCAGCTTGCGCGCCGCCCTGCCCGACTGCGCCGCCCGCTCGCTCACCCAGATCTCGGTCGCCGAGGAATGGGGCTTCGGGGTGTTCTCGTTCGACGACGGGCTGATCGGCCTGCTGCGCGAGACGGCGGAGCGGCTAGGGGTCCCGACGATGGACCTGCGCTCCCAGGCCGGCCACGACGCCTACCACGTCGCCCGGGTCGCCCCGGCCTGCATGATCTTCACGCCGTGCCGCGACGGCATCACCCACAACGAGGCCGAGGACATCGCCTTGGAGCCGACCCTGCCGGGGGTGAACCTCCTGCTCCACGCCGCCCTGGCGCGGGCGAACCGGTAAGTCGCCCGGGGGGCGGAACGCATCGCGGACCGCCCCTTTGACCGGCGATCGAACTCTGTATCGGCCGGCTCCGGACCCGGGCCGGCCGCGGCCGTGCGGCCGCGCCCCGCCCCGGGGCGATGCGATGCGACGGAACCCGAGCCATGTCCGATGTCGTCCCGGACCTGAGAACGATCCAGATCTTCTACTGGACGGCGGCTTTGGGCAGCTTCAGCGCCGCCGCCAAGCGGCTCAACACCACGCAGCCGGCGGTCTCGCACCGGATCGCGGCTTTGGAGCGCGCCTTCGGGCTCACGCTCATCAACCGCCTTCCGCGCAGCCTCAGCCTGACGCCCAAGGGCCACGAGCTGATGGGCTATGCCGAGCGCATCCTGCGCCTGCACGGCGAGATGGTCGGCGCCATCACCGCGCCGGCGAGCCGCAGCGGCAGCCTGCGTCTCGGCGTGTCCGAGACCATCGTCCATACCTGGCTGACGGCGTTCATCGACGTCATGGGGCGGACCTATCCGGGCGTCGCCATCGATCTCGCGGTCGACGTGTCCCCGGCCATGCGCGAAGCGCTGCTGCGGCGGGACCTCGACCTCGCGTTCCTGGTCGGCCCGGTCACGACCCCGAAGCTGGTGAACGTGTCCCTCGGCCAGTTCGCCACCGCCTGGATCGCCTCCCCCGGCCTCGTGACCGCGACCGGCCCGATCGGGCTGGCGGAGCTCACGCGCCATCCGATCATCACGTTCCCGCCCAACACGACGCCCTACGCGCAGCTGCGCGACCTGCTGATCCAGGCGGACCTGCCGCCGCCGCGCCTCTATACCAGCGCCTCCCTCTCGGCGATCATCCGCATGGCGATCGAGGGAACGGGGATCGGGGCCATGCCGGCGGACGCCGTCCTGCCCGAGATCGAACGGGGCCAGCTGCGCGTGCTCGACGCCTCGGTCGGCCTCCCCGCCGTCGGCTTCGTGGCGGCCTACGAGAATGCCCCCGACAACCGGTTGAGCGCGGCGGCAGCGGAGATCGCCCGCTCGGTGGCAACGGACTGGTTTGCCATGAAGCGGGATCATGGGCCGCCATGAGGAATCATGATTTGCCATCATCTGCCCAAGGGGTAGGCTTGCCGAAAATTTGAGCGAGACAAACGTGCGATGATCCCCCATCCGACACGAGATGCCGTCGACCGGGCATCCGCCACCGGCACGCAGGTGCGCCTCGCCTGCCGCAGCGGTACGATCACCGGGTGCACGGCCGGCATGGCCAACGGCTACGTGCAGGGCAACCTCGCGGTCTTTCCCGAGCGGATCGCCGACGATTTCCGCCTGTTCGCCGAGCGCAACCCGAAATCCTGCCCGATCATCGGCGAGTCCAGGCCGGGCCGCCGCGACATCCCGGAGCTCGGCCTCGATCTCGACATCGCGACCGACATCCCGATGTACCGCGTCTGGCGCGGCGGGGAGCTGGTCGACGAATTGCCGGACGCGACCTCCGTCTGGCGCGACGATCTCGTGGCCTTCGTGATCGGCTGCTCGTTCTCGTTCGAGGCGGCGATGCTGGAGGCCGGCTTGCCTTTGCGCCACGTCGAGCGCGGCACGCATGTCGCGATGTACCGCACCAGCATCGCGTGCGAGCCCGCCGGGCCGTTCTCAGGGCCGATGGTGGTGTCGATGCGGCCGCTGACCCCCGCCCAGGCCATCGAGGCGGTCCAGGTCACGGGACGCTACCCCCGGGTCCACGGCGCCCCCGTGCATCTCGCGCGGCCGGACCTGATCGGCATCGACGACCTGCAGCGGGTCGATTACGGCGATCCGGTGCCTGTCGGCCCTGACGAGATTCCGGTCTTCTGGGCCTGCGGCGTCACCCCGCAATCCGTGATCGCCGCGGCGCGTCCCGACTTCGCCATCACCCACGCGCCCGGCTGCATGCTCGTCACGGATCGTCTCAACACGGACTTCGCGACGGGCTGACGATGACCGAGACCGATATGCCGAGTCAGACCGAAGCACCGAGTCAGACCGAAACACGACGTCACGACGGCACGCCGCGTCTCCTCGATGCCGGCGAGGCCGCGCTCGTCGCCGAGTTCGGCACGATCGTCGATCCGGCGATCAGCGACCGGGTCCTCGCCCTGGAGGACGCCCTGGCCGCCGACAGCCTGCCGGGCATCCTCGAGACGGTTCCGACCTACCGCTCGCTGATGATCCACTACGACCCGCTGATGCTCGACCGGGAGACCCTGGCGGGGCATGTCCGCGGCCTGACCGGCGGGGCCATCCGGCGGGCCGCCGCTCCGGCCCGCTGGGTCCTGCCCTGCTGCTACGACGCGCCCCACGGCGAGGACCTGGCGGCCGTCGCCGAGCTGATCGGGCGGACGCCCGCCCAGGTCGCCGCCCTGCATCAAGGGGGGACCTACCGGGTCTACATGTACGGCTTCGCGCCGGGCTTCGCCTATCTCGGCGGCCTGCCGGAGCCGCTGGCGGTCAAGCGGCGCCCGAGCCCGCGCCCGCCCCACCCGACCAACGCCGTGATGGTCGGCGGCGGCCTCGCGGCCGTGGCGACCGTGCCGATGCCGACCGGCTGGTACGTGCTCGGTGCCACGCCGTCCAAGCTCTACGCGCCCGAGCGGGTGGAGAGCTTCTTCGTGCGGCCGGGCGACGAGATCCGCTTCGAGGCGATCGACGCCGCGTCCTATGCCGGCCTCGCCGCCCGGGAGGCGGCCGGGGAGCGGGTGGCCCGGCGCGAGGAGGCGTCACGATGAGCGTGCTGACGATCGAGGCCGCCGGGCCGGGGGTGACGCTGCAGGACGGCGGCCGGCACGGCTATCTCCGGTTCGGTATCACGCCCGCGGGCGCGATGGACCCGCTGATGGCCGCCACCGCCAACCGGGCGGTCGGCAATCCCCTCGACGCCACGGCGATCGAGATCTCGACCGGCGGCCTGACCGTCGGCGCATCCGGCGGGCCGCTGAGCGTCGCCGTGGTCTCGGCCGGGTTCCGCGCCACCCTCGACGGCGAGGCGCTGCCCACCTCCTGCGCCCTGACCCTGGAGCCGGGACAGACCCTCACCGTCCGGGCCGGCAAGGCGGGCGCCTGGGGCTACCTCGCCGTGGCGGGCCGCCTCGACGTGGCGCCGGTCCTCGGCTCGACGGCGACCCATACCCGCTCCGCCCTCGGCGGCCTCGACGGGCGCGGGCTCCAGGCCGGCGACCGCCTGCCCGTCGCCGGAGCCCGGCCGGGCTCCAGGTCGCCCGAGCGCCTGCTCGCGCCGTGGCTCGCCCGGGACGCGTCGCGGATCCGCGTCATCCTCGGTCCGCAGGACGACTACTTCTCGCCCGACCAGATCGCCGCCTTCCTGACCCGCTCGTGGACCGTCTCGCCCCGGGGCGACCGCATGGCCTGCTTCCTCGACGGGACGCCGCTCACCCACGCGAAGGGGCACGACATCGTGTCCGACGGCGTCGCCAAGGGGGCGATCCAGGTGCCGGGCAACGGTCTGCCGATCATCCTGATGGCCGACCGCCAATCGACCGGCGGCTACCCGAAGATCGCCACGGTGATCGGCCCCGATCTCGGGCGCCTCGCCCAGCTCCAGGGCAATTCGCAGATCGTCTTCGGTGCGGTCTCGGTCGCCGATGCGGTCGCCGCGCGGCGCGCGGAGGCCGACGCCCTGCGCGGCGACGTCGCGCGCGAGCCGGTGGTGCGCACGGATTTCGGGGCGGAATTCCTGCTCGGCCTCAACCTGGTCGGCGGCGTCGTGGACGGGTTCGCGTAGTCGCGCGCCCGTCCTCGTCTCATCGACCTGCTTCCGGGATCCGTCCGGCATCCCCGTCCGCCGCGGGAGGCAGCGACCTCCCGCGGCGGGCGCATCTCGCTGACCCGTTCAGTACCCCTGCGCACTCCCGGTATTCCGCCGCGGATCGTTGGCCCCGTAGTACCGGAACGCCCCCACAGGCTGGCCGCCGAGCGTCGGCGCGCCGATCAGGATCGCCGCGAGGTGGTTGGCCGGCTGGGCCTGCCCGAACTTGTGGCCCATCCCCTCCAGGATCGCCCGGGTGTCCGGCGACAGGGCGAAGCGCTCGACATTGGTCACGTCGGGCATCCACTGGTTGTGCAGGCGCGGCGCGTCGGCGGCTTCCTGGATGTTCATGCCGTAATCGATCACGTTGAGGATGCTGTGCAGCACCACCGTGATGATCCGGCTGCCGCCGGGCGTGCCGGTCACGAGGACCGGCTTGCCGTCCTTCGTGACGATGGTCGGGCTCATCGAGCTGAGCGGGGTCTTGCCGGGGGCGACGGCGTTGGCCTCGCCCTGGAGCAGGCCGTAGATGTTCGGCACGCCGACCTTGGCGGTGAAATCGTCCATCTCGTTGTTGAGGAGGACGCCCGTCCCCTCGGCGGTGATCCGCACGCCGAACCAGTCGTTGAGGGTATAGGTCACCGAGACGGCGTTGCCTTGGGAATCGATGATCGAGTAGTGGGTGGTGTTGCTGCCCTCGTGCGGCGGCGTTCCGGGCCTCAGCTCGGCGGAGATGCCGGCCTTCTTCGGGTCGATCGCCGCCCGGATTTTTTCTGCATAGGCCTTGTCGGTCAGCCGCGCGACCGGGTTCTTCACGAAATCGGGGTCGCCCAGATAGGCGTTGCGGTCGAGATAGGCGTGGCGCATCGCCTCGATCTCGTAGTGGACGGCCTGCGCCGAGCCCCAGCCGAGCTTGGCGAGGTCGTAGCCCTCGAGGATGTTGAGCATCTCGCAGATCACCACCCCGCCGGAGCTGGGCGGCGGGGCCGAGATCACCCGGTAGCCGCGATAGTCGCACTCGATCGGCGCCAATTCGCGGGTGGCGTAGCGGTCGAGGTCGGCCTGGACGATGAGGCCGTCATGCTTGCGGCTCGACGCCGTCAGCGCATCGGCGACCGCGCCCTTGTAGAACCCGTCCTTCCCCCGCTCGGCGATCGTCCGCAGCGTCCCGGCGAGGTCCTTCTGCACGAGCCGGTCGCCCACGCGGTAGGGCTGCCCCTGGTTGAGGAAGATCCGGGCCGAGGCCGGATCCTTGCCGAAATCCTCCGTGGCGGTCGCCATCATGTCGACGTCGCCCTGGTCGAGGGTGAAGCCCTCCTCCGCCAGCCGGATCGCCGGGGCGATCAGCTCGGCGCGGGGCCGCGTGCCGTACTTCGCCAGCGCGTCCTCGAGCCCCGCCACGGTGCCGGGCACGCCCACCGCCAGGAAGCTCTTGGTGCTCAAACCCTTGACGACGTTGCCGTCCTTAGCCAGGAACATGTCGCGGGAGGCGGCCAGCGGCGCCTTCTCGCGGAAATCCAGGAAGGTCCGGCTGCCGTCGGCGCGCTGGATCGTCATGAAGCCGCCGCCGCCGAGATTGCCGGCCGCCGGATAGACCACCGCCAGGGCGTAGCCGACCGCGACCGCCGCATCGATGGCGTTGCCGCCCCGCTTCAGCACATCCACGCCGACCTGCGTCGCGTAATGCTGCGCCGTCACCACCATGCCGTGCTCGGCCGCGACCGGCGCCCGGGAGGCGGCGTGCGCGGCCTCGCGCGGCACCGCCACGACGAGGAACGCGGCGAGAAGTCCGATGCCGGCCGAGGCGATCCTGTGGCGCGAAGCGGTTCTGCGGCCCGAAGTGATCCTGTGGCCCATCTGGCGTCCCTGCCCTGCTGGTGAATCGCCGCCACGGTACACGACGGCGGCGCGCCGCCCTATCGCGCGTGACTGGTGCGCGTGAGTCCCTATCCCCTTTCGCGGCCCGCGCTCTAGCTGCGAGGGCAGACGCTCAGGGAGGCCTTCCATGTCGATGAACCGTCGCACCCTCATGGCCGGAGGCGTCCTCGCCGGCCCGATCCTCGCCAGCGCGCCCGGCCTCGCCGGCGGCGGCTCCGCCCCCGCCGGCGACCTGCCGGGGGTCTACCGCTACGGAATCGGCGAGGCGACGGTGACGGCCCTGCACGAGGGCGGGGTGAAGCGCCCCCTCGACGCGGGCTTCGTGCGCAACGCACCCCTCCCCGAGGTGCAGGCGGCCTTGCGCCAGGCCTTCCTGCCGACCGAAACCCTGCCGATCACCTTCACGCCGCTCCTCCTCACCCTCGGGGGCAAGCGGGTGCTGGTCGATGCGGGCTTCGCCGATCAGGGTCCTCCCGGCACCGGCGGGACGTTGCGCGGGCTGGCGCTCGCCGGGATCGATCCCGGCGCGGTCGACGTGGTGGTGATCAGCCACTTCCACCCCGACCACATTCTCGGCCTCAAGCGCAAGGACGGCTCGGCCACCTTCCCGAACGCGCAGGTCCTGGTGCCGGAGCCCGAGTGGCGCTTCTGGACCGAGGACGGCCGGGTGGCGAACCCGCCGGAGGCCCTGAAAGCGAATGTCGGCGCCGTGCAGAAGACGTTTGGCAGCGGCCTCAAGGTCGAGCGCTACGCCTGGGACAAGGAGGTGCTGCCGGGTCTCACGGCGCTGGGCACGCCGGGCCACACCCCGGGCCACACCTCGTTCCGGCTCGAATCCGGGGGGAAGCGGCTGCTGATCGCCTCCGACATCACCAACCACCCGGCCCTGTTCGTGCGCCATCCCGACTGGTCGGCCCTGTTCGACATGGATGCCGACCAAGCCCGCGCCACCCGCCACAAGATGCTGGCGCTCATCGCCGACGAGCGGCTGCCGGTGGCGTTCTACCACGCCCCTTTCCCGGCCGCGGGGCACATCGCCCGCTCCGGCGGATCTTACGAGTTCGTGCCGCTGCAATGGGGGCTGGACGTCGCCTGAGCGCGGCCGACCGCTGGACGGGACGCCGGCCCCGCGTGCTATGCCTCTCCCGACGCGGCCGGCGACGGCCCGGCGGCCGTTCGCGTCACGGGAGGCGTTGGGCGGGACCGTCTCTCAAGGTGGTCGGGACACCCCTCATGGCGCGGCGCTTCAACCAGATCGCCTTCATCGCGAGCCCGACGCCCGACGCCCGCGAGGCGGCCGAGCTCCTGATGCAGCGCTACGACCACGTGCCGCCCGAGGAGGCGGACGTGGTGGTGGGGCTCGGCGGCGACGGGCTGATGCTGCAGGCGCTGCACCGCTTCATGGGCACGGGCAAGCCGATCTACGGCATGAACCGCGGCACCGTCGGCTTCCTGATGAACGAGTTCCACCTTGACGACCTGATCGAGCGGCTAGAGGTGGCCCAGCGCAGCATCGTCCATCCGCTCCTGATGATCGCCACCGATGTCGGCGGCCTCACCCACACGGCGCGGGCGGTCAACGAGGTCTACATGCTGCGCCAGACCCACCAGACCGCCAAGCTGAAGATCTCGATCGACGGCCAGGTCCGCCTGCCCGAGCTGATCGCCGACGGGGTGCTGGCGGCGACCCCGGTGGGGTCGACCGCCTACAACCTCTCGGTCGGCGGGCCGATCCTGCCGATCTCGTCCCAGCTCATCGCGCTCACCCCGATCTCGGCCTTCCGGCCCCGGCGCCAGGGCAGCGTGCTCCTGCCCAACCACGTCCGCATCCGCATCGAGGTCAAGGATCCGGAATACCGCCCCGTGGCGGCGGTGGCCGACCACACCGAGTTCCGCCGCGTCGCCCGGGTCGAGACCCAGCTCGACCGCTCGACCGACCTCGTGATGCTGCACGATCCCGGCCAGGGCATGGACGAGCGCATCCTGCGCGAGCAGTTCGGCTGAGATCCTGCCACGAGATCCTGCGAAGAGACCCTGCGGCAGGACCCTACGGCAAGGCGGCGCACTGGCAGCCGGCCCGTCCCCGCATAGATCCGTCGCCGGGGCCGGCCCTGCCCCGACGGAGCGCCCGGATGCCCGACCACCCCCCGTTTCCCACTGCCGCTCCGCTCCGTGCGCACCGCCGGGCGGGCGCCCGATGAGCGAGGGTGCTCTGCGGGAGGACGATTACCGCAACCTCGCCGAGTCGCTGCCGCAGCTCGCCTGGATCGCCGAGGCCGACGGCGCCATCGTCTGGTACAATCAGCGTTGGTACGATTACACCGGCACCACCTTCGACTCGATGCAGGGCTGGGGCTGGCGCGCCATCCACCACCCGGACCATCTCGAGCGGGTCGAGGCGCGCTTCCGCCGCGCCTTCGCCACCGGCGAGCCGTGGGAGGACACGTTTCCGCTGAAAGGCGCCGACGGGGTCTTCCGCTGGTTCCTGTCCCGGGCCCAGCCGTGGCGCGACGCCTCCGGGCGGATCGTGCGCTGGTACGGCACCAACACCGACATCACCCGCCGGCGCGCCACCGAGGAGCGCCTGCGCCACGCCCAGGACCGCTTCCGCGCCCTCGTCGACAGCGCCGCGGCGATCATCTGGTCGGCGGATGCCAACGGCGAGCTCTCGATCGGGCAGTGGCGCTGGACCGCCTATACCGGCCAGAGCGACGAGGAGTGCCAGGGCTGGGGCTGGGTCGAGGCGGTGCACCCGGACGACCGGGCCAAGGCCGCCGATGCCTGGTCCCGCGCCGTCGAGGCGCGCACGCCGTTCGAGATCGAGTACCGGATGCGCCGGCGCGACGGCGCCTGGCGCCACATGGAGGTGCGGGCCGCCCCGGTCATCGCCGAGGACGGGGCTTTGCGCGAATGGGTCGGCATGCATGTCGACATCACCGCCCGCAAGGAGGCCGAGGCCGAGATCGACCGCGCCCGCCACGCCGCGGAAGCCGCCAACCGCGCCAAGAGCCAGTTCATCGCCAACATGAGCCATGAGCTGCGCACCCCGCTCTCGGCGGTGATCGGCTACTCGGAGATGCTGGCGGAGGAGCTGGAGGATCTGGGCCAGGCCGAATTGCTGCCGGACCTGCGCAAGATCGAATCGTCGGCGCGCCACCTCCTCGGCCTCATCAACGACGTCCTCGACATCTCGAAGATCGAGGCCGGCCGGATGACGGTGGCGGCGGAGGATTTCGCCGTCAAGGACATGATCGGCGACGTGGTGGCGGCGACCGAGTCGCTGGTGGGGAAGAAGCGCAACCGCCTGGTTCTCGACGTGCCCGACGGGATCGGCGCCATGCGCCAGGACCAGGGCAAGGTGCGCCAGTGCCTGGTCAACCTGCTCGGCAACGCGGCGAAGTTCACGGAGGCCGGCACCATCACCCTCTCGGCCCGGCGCGACGAGGAGGAAGGCGCCGAGTGGCTGACCTTCGCGGTGACCGATACCGGCATCGGGCTCACCGCGGAGCAGTGCGGGCGCCTGTTCGAGCGCTTCGCCCAGGCCGACGAATCGACCACCCGGCAGTTCGGCGGCACCGGCCTGGGCCTCGCCATCACCCGCGCCTTCTGCCGGCGCATGGGCGGCGACATCGCCGTGACCTCGACCTACGGCGAGGGCGCGACCTTCACCATCCGGCTGCCGGCCCTGCTGACGGCGCAGGACGACGAGCCGACGCCGGAGGAGGTGCGGGCGCTCGACGAGGCGAAGGCGGAAGCCGCGCGCCACGACGTGGTGCTCCTCGTCGACGACGACCCGGCGGCGCGGGACCTGCTCTCCCGCTTCCTCGAGCGCGAGGGGTTTCGCGTCCGCACGGCGAGCGACGGCAGGGCGGGCCTGGCGCTCGCCCGGGCGCTCAAGCCGCGGGCGATCCTGCTCGACATCGAGATGCCCCGGATGGACGGCTGGTCGGTGCTGCACGCCATCCGCAGCGACGCGGACCTCGCCGCGACCCCGGTGATCATGACCTCGGTGGTCGCCGAGCAGGGGCTCGGCCGGGCGCTGGGCGCCACCGACTACCTCGTCAAGCCGATCGACTGGGACCACCTCAAGGGCCTGATGGAGCGCTACCGCCCGGCCGATTCCCCCGGCACGGTGCTGCTCGTCGACGACGACGCCGATGCCCGCGAGCGCCTGCGCCGCAGCCTGTCCCGGGACGGCTGGACCGTGCGCGAGGCGGAGAACGGCGCCGTCGGCCTCCAGCGCCTCGACGAGGGCCGGCCCTCCCTGATCCTCCTCGACCTGATGATGCCGGTGATGGACGGCTTCGCCTTCCTCACGCGCCTGCGCGCCCGGCCCGACGGCACGGACGTGCCGGTGGTGGTGCTCACCGCCAAGGACATCACCCCGGCCGAGAAGGAGCGGCTCGGCCGCGACACCGAGCGGGTGATCGTCAAGGGCAGCGTCTCGCTGAACGAGATCGGCCGCCTCCTGCGCAACATGTACGCCGACCGGGTGAACGACGCGGTGCCGGCCTCGCTGCAGGGGCTGATCGACGAATTGGCCGCGCGGACGGGGCCGGAGGGGGGGTGAGGGTCGCGCCTACCCGCGTGAGCGCCCCGGCCCGGTCCCCTCGTCCCACACGCTCCAGCGAAAGACCTCGGTGCCGGCGCCGTCGACGATGCGCACGGCCTCGGCGGAGGGCCCCGAGCGCTGCGGCATCCGGGCGCGGCGGAACAGGCGCAGGGCCCGCTCGCGGGCGGCGTCGAGGCCCGCGGTGCGGATCGAGGCGCGCTGGACCGGCGCGTCCTCGGGGCCGATGATCTCGATGTGGTAGGTTTCGCGCAGCAAGGGTCTGGGGGCTCCGGTCGGCCCCCTCAATAGGGGAGCCGGACCGGCGAGCGCCAGAGGCCGCCCGTCGCGAAGGAGGCCTGACCCCGCATTCTTCAGGTCTTCAGCACCGGCTCGTTGACGTCGCCGCCGCCGCGCCGGGCGAGGTAGGCCGGCTGGAACATGCACATCCGCACCGCGTCGCGGTACTTGCCGTTGACGAAGAACTCGTCGCGCAAGGTTCCCTCAGTCTCGAAGCCGCAGGCCTCGTAGATGCCGATGGCGCGGCGGTTGTCCTTGTCGACGTGCAGGTAGAGCTTGTGGATGTTGAGCACCTTGAAGGCGTAGTCCATCGCGATCCGGGTCGCCCCCAGGGCGTAGCCGCGGCCCTGGAAGGACGGGTGGATCGCGATCTGGAACTCGCAGGAGCGGTGCAGGTGGTTGATCTCCACCAGCTCGACCAGGCCGGCGCGCTCGTTCTCCGGCGTGGCGATGATGAAGCGCCGCTCGGTCTGGTTGTGGATGTTGCGCTCGTAGAGCTGCGCCAGCTCGGCGAAGGACTCGTAGGCCTCCTCGAACCAGTAGCGCATGATGCTGTCGTTGTTGTTCAACTGGTGCACGAAGAGCAGGTCCTCGCGCTCCAGCGGTCGCAGCTTGATGGTCGGGCCCATGGTCGTTCGAAAGATGCCGGTCGGAAGGCCCCGATCCTACTCCTCCGGCGCTCCTGCGTCACCCGCGGACAGGGCGGCGACGGCCGCCGCGAGGCGGTCCCAACCCTCCGCCAGGCGCGTGACCTCGACGATCAGCCGGTCGAGGGAGGCCGCCGCCTCGGCGCCCTCCGGGGTCGCCCGCGCCTCGTCGGAGACCGGGTTCTCCCGCAGGGCCGCGAGCTGGTTGCGCAGCTGGCCCCGCAGGGCGGCGAGACGCCGGCGGCCGGCCTCCCCCGGCAGCGGCCCGTCCGCGTCGTCCCCGGGCGCGTCCTCCTCCACCAGCCGCAGCCAGCGTCGTCCGGTCTCGGGCATGGCAGCCTCCGTCCATCCGGGCCCCGTCGCGGGGCGTGACGGCCGATGCTGCGCGCCAGGAGCGAACAAGAGATTAACGAAACCTTGAGAATACCGCTCGGCGAGGACGTCCACAGCGAAAAAATTCCCAGGATCGATGCGAACCGGACGGTCTTTCGTGGCCGGCTCGCGACGGTGGCCGTTTCTTAGTGCGAAAACCGCCACATTGCCGTGCCAGGCATCGGGCGGGCGGCGGGAGCGACGGGACATGGCCTTGCGGGGACGGACGATCCTGTGCGTGGCCGGCCTCGCGGCGACGCTCCTCGCGGGCGCCCTGCCCGCCCACGCGGTCCCCAAGCACCTCGCCCCGGTGCCGGCCGCGACGGTCGCCCTGATGGCCTCGCGCGGCATGGCGCCCTCGGCGCCGGTGCTGCTGCGGGCCTTCAAGCAGGAATCCGAGATCGAGGTGTGGAAGCGGGCGGCCGACGGCCGCTTCGTCCACCTCAAGACCTTCCCGATCTGCCGCTGGTCGGGCCAGCTCGGCCCCAAGACCCGGACCGGCGACCGGCAGGCGCCGGAGGGCTTCTATTCGGTCGCCGCGCGGCAGCTGAACCCGAACTCGGCCTATTTCCTCTCCTTCGACGTCGGCTATCCCAACGCCTACGACCGGGCCCATGGCGGCACCGGCTCGGCCCTGATGGTGCACGGCACCTGCTCGTCCGCCGGCTGCTTCGCCATGACCGACCGGCAGGTCGGCGAGATCTACGCGCTGGTGCGCGACGCGCTCGCCGGCGGCCAGGCGGCGTTCCAGTTCCAGGCCTTCCCGTTCCGGATGACCGCCCGCGCCATGGCGCGCCACCGCACCGACCGGCACATCGCCTTCTGGCGCCAGCTCAAGGAGGGCTCGGACCGGTTCGAGGCGACGGGCCGCGAGCCGCTGGTCGGCGTCCAGGGCGGGGCTTACGTCTTCGCCCCCTATCCCGACCCGGCGGTCGAGGCCCTGGCGGCGGCGCGGCGCACCGACGAGGAGGCGCGCATCCAGGCCCTGGTCGAGGGCGGGGTGGAGGCGGTCCGCACCACCTACGCCGATGGCGGCCAGCACCCGAGCTTCACCGCGTTGCTCAAGCGCGCCTCGGCCTTCAATGCCGCCGCCGTCACCGGCGCCGCGGCTCCCGTGACGAACGCCACCGCCTACGCCCCGGAAGGGGCGCCGGCGGCGAGCCCCTTCGCGGCCTTCATCGTCCCGGCCGGGTTCGGCGACGTCAGCCGGCCCGAGGCCCTGGCGATGGCCGGGCGCGAGGTGGTGGTGATCCCGGCCCGCCGGCGCCCGCCCGCCCCGCTCCACCCGATCCAGGTCGCGGCCGCCTTCGTGCCGCTGCCGGTGGTCGAGACCGAGCCGTCGCCGTTCTCGCGCCTGCGGCTGGCGGAGGAGCCCTCCCGCCTCACCCTCGCGGCCTCGCCCGAGCCGGCGCGGCCGCGCTTCCTGACGGCGAAATTCGCGGCGTTGCCGTCGGGACCTGTCGGGCCTTCTCCGGTCGCTACGACACCCTCCGCGTCATCCCGGGCCCCGGCGCAGCCGGGAACCCGGGATCCATAACCGCCGACGGTCCAGGATCAGGCGGGACGCGAATCGCTTTATCCTGCACCCTCAGCGGTTATGGATCCCGGGTTCCGCTTTCGCGGCCCCGGGATGACGCGGAGGGTGTCAGGTGAGGTTGTCGAATGACAACAGAAAAATATCTCACCAATACAGCTGCGCCCGCCCGATGAACACGTCCGCGTCGACCGTCCGCCGGTTGAAGTTCAGGCTCGCCGGCGAGGGCGAGGTGTGGGAACGGACGTAGTCGAACACGAAGCGGATGTTGCGGTCCGGGTACCAGTTGAGGCCGGCGGTGAAGTCCTGCTCGATGCCGCCGCGGATGGTGCGGTCCTCGAGGTCGATGGCGCTGTAGCGCAGGCCGAGCTCGAACACGCCGGTGCCGCCGCGGCTGACCCGCTGCGCCTCCGCGACCTCCACGCCCCCGAACACCGCGTACTCGGTGGCGTAGCGTGGCGCGAGCGTGTAGCGCCGGCCCTTGCTGTTGAGGAGCAGGCCGGCCTGGATGTAGCCGCCCTGGAAGCTGAAGGACGGCGCGCCTCCGAAGCGGCCGATCTCGGTCAGGATGTACTCGGCCTGGAGCCGGAACGGCCCGGTCTGCCAGGCGGCCTCGAGCCCGACGCGGCCGATGCTCGACGCGTCGCGGATGCTGCCGGTATTCACGAATTGCCGCGCGAACAGGAACGCCTCGGAGCGGCTCGACAGGGTGAGCGGGCTGCCGTCGTTCGGCAGCGAGCGGTAGCTCCCGGCCAGCCCGACATGCAGGACCTCGTACCCGTCCTTGCTGAGCCACGGCGCGTAGGTGACGCGGGTGGTCGAGGCGATGCCCTGGTCGCCGATCGCCGCGTTGTTGATGTTGCCGCCGAACACGCTCGTCACCGCGGTCCATTGGTCGCCGTGGGTGCCGATGGCGAGGCCGAAATTGCGCGCCGGCGCGAAGGCGTCGGCGAGCGAGCGCTCGGTGAACAGGGTGTTGTTGTCGGAGATCAGCTGGTTGAGGCTGAACGGCTCCTTCATGTTGCCGATCGCCACGATGACGTCCTTGAAGCCCTTGTAGGCGACGACCGCGTCGTTGATCGGCCGGTTCGGCTCGGCGAAATCGTACTGGAAGGCGAGCTCCAGCTCCTTGCCGAGCGTCAGGTAGCTCTCGATCCAGGAGCGGCGCACGGCGATCGGGGTGTCGAACACCGTGCCGAAGCCGCGCTGCTGCACCCGCCCGGTGCCGAAATCGAGCTGCAGGCGCCCGCCGATCCGCAGGGTCGCGGCGTCGTCGGGGAATTTGAGGGTGATGCCCTTCTCGTCGATGGTCAGGCGCTCGCCGAACGGGCCCGGCATTCCCTCGACGGCGGCGGCGGGCAGGCTCAGCAGAGCGAGCAGCAGGGCGGCGAGCGGCCAGGACGGGCGCGAGGGCGTGCAAGTGCGGTTCGGCCAAATGCGGTGCGGCATGTCCGGATCCTCGCGGCGACAACGCGGGACGCTGCCTGTTATTCCATGACGACGCTGCGACCTTCGGCAGGGCCGGGTGCATTAGCGGGTCGGTGTGGCATGCCTGCTACGCTTGACGCAAGGAGCGAACCGCCGCGCCACCTCCGGGTTGTGTCGGCGACGACCGAGGACCCTGCATGCCCCCCGCCATCGACCGCCGCACCTGCCTGTCCGGCCTCGCCGCCCTCGCGCTGACGACGGGCGCCGCCCGAGCCCAGAGCGGGCCGGCCGGCCGCTCCGACACCCTCCTGGTGATGGAGAAGGGCGACTACGCCTTGAGCTTCTACGAGCTCGCCAGCGGCCGGCGCACCGGCCGGGTCGAGCTGCCGGGAGAATACCCGCACGAATTCGCCGTCGACCGGGCCGGGGCCCGCGCTTATGTCGGCCTCTACGGCGCCAAGTCCTCGACCACGCCGGGGCCCGGGGGCGACGCGGTCTACGTCGTCGATCTCGCCGCCCGAAGTCTTTCCCGCACCATCTCGTGCGCGCCGTTCCGGCGCCTGCACGGCCTGCGCCTCGACGCGAAGGACCGATTGTTCGTGCTGAGCGAGGACCGCGACGTGCTGCTGGGCTTCGACGCGCCGGACCGGGCCGAGCGGCCGGACCGGGCGGCGGCGACCGGCGGCATCAAGGGCCACCTGTTCTCGCTGTCGCGGGACGGCGAGACGGCCTACATCGCCAACATCCTGTCGAACACCGTGAGCCGGGTCCGGCCCTTCGCGCCGGCGGAAGGACCGCGCCTCGCCGCGACCGGCCTATGGCCGGAGGGCAATGCGCTCTCCCCGGACGAGGCCACGCTCTACGTCGC
This sequence comes from Methylobacterium sp. 174MFSha1.1, assembly GCF_900116815.1. Lineage (NCBI taxonomy): Bacteria > Pseudomonadati > Pseudomonadota > Alphaproteobacteria > Hyphomicrobiales > Methylobacteriaceae > Methylobacterium > Methylobacterium sp. 174MFSha1.1. Next base: position 335,195 of record NZ_FPCB01000005.1, read on the forward strand.
CAACCGCCGCAGCGCGACGCTGACCGCACTCGCCACCGAGGCGATGACGGTGACGCGCACGCTCCCGACCCGGGGCGACGTGGTGCGGGTCGATTGCGGGCCGGAGGGCGACCTGATCCTGGCGAACTACGCCGAGAAGAGCCTGTCGCTCCTCGATCCCGCGCTCAAGGAGGTGGCGGTCGTGCCGCTCGGGGCCGCGCCGGTGGCGCTCGCCCGCCATCCGTCGAGCCCGCTCGCCTTCGCGGCCCTGGAGGACGACCGGATCGCGGTCGTCGACCTCGAGGGACGGCGCGTCCAGGGCACTCTCGCCACCGGGCGCGAGCCGGACGTGATGGTGGTCCTGCCCGGATAGAGCATTGTCCGACGAAGGGGATGCCGGTTCGTCGGAGGTATGCGGCAAAAGCAGAAAAGCAAGGAGAGTTGCATCTTGCAACTCTCCTTGGCCCGGGGGCTTGTCCGGCCCCCGGTCGGGGATCTGGCGAAGTCCGGACGACGTCTCGTCCGGACTTCGCGTCAGGCCGCCCGCATCGGGCGCTTCGGCGGCTCGAACACCGTGGCGTAGTGGGTGCGGCACCAGCGCTTGCCGGTGAGCACCCGGCAGCCGCAGACGCGCTTCGACTCGATCGCGGTGCCGTCGCCGTCGGACCAGAGCGGGAAGGTACAGTCGAGCAGGCCCGCCTTGAGAAACAGCACCCCGTCGCCGCCATCGGCTGCGACCGCCGGGACCCGGCGGGACACCGGCAGGGCGACGATGCTGCCGCCCTCGGCCGGCTCGGCCAGCAGGGGGGCGGACATCGCCGGCGCCGGGGCGAATTCGGGCGCCGCCTCACGCACCGCCTGGACGCTCGGCGCGACCGGACGGGCGGGCGCCTCGACGGCGCGCGGCTGCGGGGCGGGCTGAGCCACCGCCGCCGGCCGGGCCGCCGGGGCCGCCTTCGCGGCGGGCGCGGCCTTGCGGGACGGCGCCATGTTGGCGGCGAGGAACGCCCGGGTGGCCTCCTCGAGGGCGCGCGCGCTCATCACCGGCGCCTCGACGCGGGGGGCCGGCGGCGCCACCACCGGCTTGGGGGTCGGCTGCTTGAGAGTCGGCTTCTCGGGCGCCGGCTTCTCGGCGGCCTTCACGGCGGGCTTGGCGACCGGCGCGGCCTCCGGCTTGCCGGGGGCGGGCTTCGCCGGGGCCGCCTTGACCGGGGCGGGCTTGGCGGCGACCGGGGCGACGTCCGCGGTCAGGATCCGGGAAGGCAGGATCCTGGGGGCAGCCTTGGGAGAGGCAGCCTCGGCCGTCTCGGTCTTCGCGGGCTCGGCCCTGGCGACGGCCTGCGCCGGCTCGGCCTTCACGGGCTCGATCCGGGCGACCGGCTCGATCCTGGCGGGGGCGGCCGGGGCCGCCGGCTTCGCGGCCGCTGCCTTGGCCGCCGCGGCCTTCTCCGCGGCCTTGGCCTGCTGCCGCGCCAGGGCGGCCTGCGCCACGCGGCCGATCACATCGGCGACCGTCGTGCCGATCACGCCGGCGATCTCCGCCGGGTCACGTCCATCGATCCACAGCGCGACCGCCTTCTCGGTCGCCTCAGCCGTCCACACCGCGTCGTTCATTTCCAAGGGGGCTCTGTTCCAGTTCGATTCGGAAAGGCGGGATATACGGTGAGTCTGGTCACCAAGTCCCTTCTCTTGACGCAAGGGTGGGCTGCGACCGATCGCCTGCCCGCGCCCTTCCAGGCCACGCTCCCGCCTCAAACCGGCGCGCGGGCCGATTCGTTGCCCGGATTCGCGCCGGTCGCCCGGCGTGCCGCGTCGTTGGCCTTCGCGTCCTTGGCCTTCAGCGCCTGCGCGGCGCGGGCGTAGCCCCCGTCCTCGCCGTCGACGAAGTGGACGTGGTCGCGCAAGGCCGCCACCGGGGTGATGCAGGTGGTGAGCGCCGCGGCCTGGCGGTGCAGGCCGAACCGCACCAGCCCGCCTCCTTCCGCCGCCTCCAGCCGCGCCTCGATCCGCGCCGCGAGATCGGGCCCGCAATCGACGGTCATGCGCAGGCCGTCGTCGTATTTCCGGAAATCGGCGTTCGCCACCAGTTCGTCGAGGTAGCGCGGGGCCGAGAACCCCCCGAGCCTGAGGCTCAACCGGAAGATCAGGTGCGCGACGAGCGTCGCCCCGAGGAGGTGGAGGCGGCGCAGGGCCGGCGAGCCCCACAGGGGCCCGCGCGCCCGCACCTCGTGGGCGAAGCCGGCCGGCGGCCAGCGCAAGGTGGGCGCGCCGGGCGGCAGGGGATGGCCGCCGGCCGGCGCCTCGGCGGCAAGGCGCACCACGTCGGCGATCGCCGCCCGCGCGGCTGTCCGGTCGGCGCCCTCGGCGGCGACCACCAGGATCGACAGGATCAGGCCGTGGCGGGCTTTCGCCGGCTCGAACCGGCAGGTCAGCCCGGCGAGGTCCGGTTGCGTGCCCGCGGGCGCCGGCGCGACGGCATGGAGACCCTGCTTGAGCGCGCGCTCGGCGAAGGCGAGGCCGCCGCCCATGAACATCGCGTAGGCGACGTCCGGCGAAGGCGCGTAGCGCGCCACCTCGACGGAATGGCCGGCCGCGCGGATCGCCGCGACGGGCACCAGGGCGGCGCGTAAGGCGAGCCCCATCGCGTCGCGCGACCACGCCGCCGTGGCGGCCAGCGCGCCGCGCGCCGCCTCTTCCTCCTCGGGCGCGACCAGCACGCTCGCCCCGTCGCCCCCGAACACGAACGGCACGTCGCGCCGCCCGAGCGCATTGCGCAAAGCCGCGATCACCGCGGCGCCGACGAAGTTCACCGCCCGGTAGCGCCCCGCCGCGATGGCGCCAGTCGAATCGACCACGTCGGTGACCGCGACCCACCAGCCCTCCGGGACGGGCCGGTAATGCGCGTCGTCGAGGATGCTGAGGAAGTCGGTCGCCGGGATGAGGTCGGCGTAGCGGAAGCCGTCGGGCTCCGAGGGGGTGAGCGGTTCCATCCGTGCCAAACGTCCGGCGATGCGGCGGCAGTTCCTCGGAGAGCGGGCGTGGCGGGGTTAGGCGTGTGGGGACGCGCGTATTTCCGCTCTCCGGTCGCGCAGTGCAGTGCGGAGAGAGAATGACGCGGTCTTCTCCTCTCCCCGCGGGCGCAGGGCTGTCCAGGGAAAAGAATGGCGCGGGAATCCTCCTCTCTCCGCGGGCGGGGAGAGGGCTGTGTCCCCGTTCAGGGGACGCAGCGAGGCGCAGCCGAGGGTGAGGGGGTGGTGCCGGAGGAGCCTCATCCGGGAATACCCCCTCACCCTCGCTCCGGCTGCGCCTCTGCTTCTTTCGTCCCCGGCAAGGGGGACGAAAGCCTCTCCCCGCCCGCGGGGAGAGGGGAAACCCGCGCCGTTTCTTTTCCCCGGACAGCCCTGCGCCCGTGGGGAGAGAAGAAGTCCCGCGCCTTATTCGTCAGTGAAAAATCAAGATGATTGATTCAGCAGAGAAAGAGTTCTGCGCCGCTCGTCCCAGGAAGGCTGGATGGCCCTACGCCATCCCCAGCGCCTGCATGTACAGCTCCAGGATCGCCTCTTCCTCCTGGCGCTCCGAATGGTCCTTCTTGCGCAGGCGCAGGATGGTGCGCACCGCCTTGACGTCGAAGCCGCGGCCCTTGAGCTCCAGCATCACGTCCTTGATGTCGCCCTGGAGGCCGGCCTTCTCCTCCTCCAGGCGCTCGATGCGCTCGATGAACTGCTTGAGCTCCTCGGCGGCGACGCCCGACGAGGCGACGTCGGCGTCCGGCATGCTGTGCGCGTTCATTCACGGTCTCCTGTCCGATGGGTGGTCGTGCCGCCGCGGGCGGACGCGGCCATCAGGCACCCCAACCCACTGACGGATGGCGGCCTTCGCGGCGCGCCCTCCCGGATCTTGATAGATGCGCAACCTTACCGAGTTCTTGCGCGTCCGGATTCCGGGCGGACCGATCCCGCCGGTGCGTCGTCGCCTTCAGTGTTTCTCCGCCCGCACCCGCGCGGGCGGATCCTCAGTGTTTCTCCGCTCGCACCCGCGCGGGCGGATCCTCAGTGTTTCTCCGCTCGCACCCGCGCGGGCGGATCCTCAGTGTTTCTCCGCCCGCGCCGCGAAGGCCGCCGCCTGCTCCGGGCTCGCCTCGTTCTGGTGGCGCGCCTTCCACTCGTCGTAGGGCATGCCGTAGACGTGCTCGCGGCTCTGGTCCTTGGTGAGGGCGAGGCCGCGGGCGTCGGCGGCGTCCTTGAGCCAGTTCGACAGGCAGTTGCGGCAGAACCCCGCCAGGTTCATCAGGTCGATGTTCTGCACGTCGGTGCGCCCCTGGAGGTGCGACACCAGGCGGCGGAAGACCGCGGCCTCGAGCTCGGTGCGGGTGGTCTCGTCGATGCCGTCCATCGGAAATTCCTCACGTCCTGTCCAAGCAGGAAGTCGGGGCCGGCGCCCGCCCGGTCAAGCGCGGGCGACCAACGGCCCCAGCAGGGCGGAAAAGCGCGCGGCCCAGTCCTCCGCCCCGGCCTCGTCGCCGATCAGGTCCTGGCGGATCTCGATCAGGGCGTTGGGTAGGCCCCGCGCCAGGGCGTGGCGGTCGATCGTGTCGCCCGGCAGGCCGCCGCCATAGGGCTCGTTGTCGCCGACGGTGAACCCGGCCGGATCCGCCCGCAACCCCGCGATCAGCGGGCCGGCGAGACGGTCGTCCCGGTCCCACAGGATGCCGACGTGCCAGGGCCGCGCCACCCCGCGCCAGGCCGGGGTGAAGCTGTGCACGGTGACGATGGCGGGCGGCGCGCCCGCGGCAAGAGCGGCGTCCACCGCCGCGTCGATCGCCCGGTCGTAAGGGTCGTAGAAGCGCCTGAGCCGCTCGGCGACGCCCGAAGGCCCGATCCGCGCGTTGCCCGGCACGATCGCCCCGTCGGAGAGGCGCATCACCAGGGTCGGGTCGCCGCGGCCGCGATTGGGATCGATGATGAGCCGCGAAAAGGTGGTCAGCAAAGCCGGCGCCCCGAGGCGGCGGGCGAGCGAGCGCGTCACCGCCGCCGCGCCGATGTCGTAGGCGATGTGCCGCTCGAAATGCGGCCGCGCGACGCCGAGATCGGCGAGGTCCGGCGGCACCGCGTTCGAGGCGTGGTCGCAGAGAAGGAGGAGGCCGCAGGCCGGATCGCCGGGGATCGTCTCGACGGGCTGGGGCGGAGGGGGCGTGGCAGGGGTTGTCATCTGGGATCGCGGTCGCGTCGGGTCCCTCCCCCATACCCAAATGGCGGGGCAGGCTCCATCCGCTCCGCACGGTGACGCCGGGCGCGACTTGCCATAGTGGGGGATCGGAACTCCCCCGCACCGGAAGCGCGCCGCCCGAGAAGGCCCCCTCGATGTCCCGCACCCCCAGGCCCGACCTCGCTGCCGGCCTCGCCGCCTCCGCCGGCCCCGCGGCCGATCTCGGCCCGGCCAGTCTCGGTCCCGCTTGCGCCGCCCTCGTCGCGGGTGCGCTGGCGATGGGGCTGTCGCCGGTCCTGGTGCGGTTCGTCAGCCCCGAGGTCGGGCCCTTCGCCAGCGCGTTCTGGCGCGTCGCCCTGGCGCTGCCGGCGCTCTACGGCTGGATGCGGTGGGAGGAGGCGCGGGCGCCGCACCTGCGCCGCGCCCTCACGCCCTCGGTGCTGCTGGCCGGTCTCGTCTTCTCGGGCGACCTCCTGTTCTGGCACCTCGCCATCCTGGGCACCACGGTCGCCAACGCCACCTTCTTCGCCACCACCGCGCCGGTCTTCGTGGTTCTGTTCGCCTGGATCGGCCTGCGCCGCCGGCCGGCCGGGCGCACGCTCGTCGGCCTCCTCGTCTGCCTTATCGGCGGCGCCAGCCTGGTCGGGCAATCGGTTCAGGTCGATCCCGCGCGGCTCGCCGGCGACCGGGACGGGGTCATCACCGCGATCTTCTTTGCCCTCTACTTCCTCACCGTGGAGCGCGCCCGGGCCCTGGGCATGGGCGCCGCCCGCGTCACCTTCGTGGCCTCCTGCATCACCGCCCTGGTGCTGCTCGGCGCGGTCGCGGTGCTCGAGACCCGGCCGATGCTGCCGCACTCGGGCAGCGCCGCCTTCGGGCTCCTGGCGCTGGCCCTCGTCAGCCATGCCGGCGGCCAGGGCCTGCTCGCGGTGGCGCTTGGGCGCCTGCCGGCCGGCTTCTCCTCCCTGGTGATTTTTCTGGAGGCGGTGGCCGCCGCGATCCTGGCCTGGATCCTCCTCGGCGAGGCCCTCGGCCCGCTCCAGGTGCTCGGCGGCGGCCTGATCCTCGCCGGCATCGCGGTCGCGCGGCCCCGGCGTTCCTCCCGAACGGCCGAGCTCTGACAGTTGAGAACGAGGCCGGCACGAAGCCGGCCCTAACCGTGATCACACCGAGACGCGAGGAACCGCCCCGTGACCGATGTCCCCTCTCCAGGTTCTCAAGGTACCCCCTCTCCGGAGACCCGCGCCCTGCTGCTGCGCCTGCTCGATGCGGGCGTGACGGCCGCCCATCCGCGCGGCTGCCTGGTGCCGCACCTGCCCCCGGTGCCGGCCGGGCGGCTGGTGATCCTCGGCGCCGGCAAGGCCGGGGCCAGCATGGCGGCGCTCGCCGAGCGGCATTACCGGTCGCAAGGGGTCGATCCGGCCCGCATCGAAGGCCTCGCGGTGGCCCGCCACGGCTACGGCGAGCCGGCGGGGGTGATCGAAGTGGTGGAGGCCGGCCACCCGGTGCCGGACGAAGCCGGCATCGCGGCGACGCAACGGGCGCTGGATCTCGCGGCCGCGGCCGGCCCGGACGACCTCGTGCTGGTGCTCCTCTCCGGCGGCGGCTCGGCCAACTGGATCGCGCCGGCCGGCGCCCTGACGCTCTCCGAGAAGCAGGGCATCACCCGGGCGCTGCTGCGCTCGGGCGCGGCGATCGACGAGATCAACTGCGTGCGCAAGCACCTCTCGCGCATCAAGGGCGGGCGCCTCGCGCAGGCCGCCCGCAACGCCGGCCGGATCCTGACGCTCGCGATCTCCGACGTGCCGCGGGACGATCCGGCGGTGATCGCCTCCGGCCCGACGGTGCCGGACCCGACGACGCTCGCCGACGCGAGGGCGATCTGCCTGCGCCGCGGCATCCCGCTGCCGCCCTCCGCCGAGGCGCTGCTGAACGACCCCGCCAACGAGAGCCCGAAGCCCGGCGACCCCGCCTTCGCCCGCAGCGAGTTCCGCATCATCGCCCGCCCGGTCGACGCCCTGAACGCGGCGGCCGCGGCCGCGCAAGGAGCCGGCTACGAGCCGGTGCTGCTCGGCGCCGATCTCGAGGGCGAGGCCCGGGAGGTGGCACAGCAGCAGGCCGGCCTCGCCCGCGAGATGGCCGCCGCCGGGCGGAGAGCCGCGCTGATCTCCGGCGGCGAATTGACCGTGACCATCCGCGGCGAGGGCCAGGGCGGTCCGAACCAGGAATACGCCCTCGCGCTGGCGCTCGCCCTCGACGGCGCCCCCGGCATCTGCGCCCTCTCGGCCGATACCGACGGCACCGACGGCGGCCGCGGCGAGGCCACCGACCCCGCCGGCGCGATGATCGACCCGACGACGCTCGCCCGTGCGGCGGCGGCGGGGCTCGACGCGCGGGCGAGCTTGGGAGAGAACGACTCGACTCCGTTCTTCGACCGGCTCGGCGACCTCGTCCGGCCCGGGCCCACCCGCACCAACGTCAATGACCTCCGCATCATCCTGGTTGGCTGACTTCCTCTCCCCCCGCCGCGCCGTCCTTCCCGCCCTGGTCCTCGCCCTCCTGGGCGCCGGGCCGGCGCGGGCTGACCTGCGGATGTGCAACATGACCGGCAGCCGCATCGGCATCGCCCTGGGCTACCGGGATTCCGGCGGCTGGGTGACGGAGGGCTGGTGGAACCTCTCGGCCAAGGGCTGCGAGACCCTGCTCAAGGGAGCCCTGGCCGCCCGCTACTACTACGTCTTCGCGGTCGATTACGACCGGGGCGGCGAGTGGAGCGGCCGCTCCCTGATGTGCACCCGCGACCGCGAGTTCACCATCCGGGGCGTCGAGGACTGCCTCGCCCGCGGCTACGACCGCAACGGCTTCTTCGAGGTCGATACGGGGGAGCAGAAGAGCTGGACGATCCAGCTGACGGATCCGGGCCGCGCGGGGCCGTGACGCGGGGCGGAGCGGGCGGCTTCGGAGCCGGCTGAGACGCCCTGGAACGGGTGCGGAACGCCGGTGCGCTGTTTGACATCGTGAAATGCCAAGCGCATCAATCACTTCCAGAAGGAGTGTTCCCCGCAGGCGCGGGGATGAACCGCGCTATCAGGTCAGCTCGTCCAAGCCCGGGTAGTGTTCCCCGCAGGCGCGGGGATGAACCGCCCAACCTACCGTCGGCTCAGTCGGCGGCCACGTGTTCCCCGCAGGCGCGGGGATGAACCGGCTCATTTCGGTTTTTCGGTTTCGATTTCCTCGTGTTCCCCGCAGGCGCGGGGATGAACCGGCCGGCAACACCACCGTCGGCCGCCACACCATGTGTTCCCCGCAGGCGCGGGGATGAACCGAACCTGTCCCGCGCGGTCGGCGTCGTAGCAGGGTGTTCCCCGCAGGCGCGGGGATGAGCCGGATCTGGAGGCGGTGTTGAGCACGGTGGCGATGTGTTCCCCGCAGGCGCGGGGATGAACCGTTGCCCTTGCGGGCGCGGCGGTGACTGGAGCTGTGTTCCCCGCAGGCGCGGGGATGAACCGGCTGTCGACAGTCTCGCACGCAACGTGTTGCAGTGTTCCCCGCAGGCGCGGGGATGAACCGCGGACGTCCGGCGCTCGAGGTACGCTGGCGCTGTGTTCCCCGCAGGCGCGGGGATGAACCGGCTGCAACCCGCACGATGATCGCCCTTCTTTGGTGTTCCCCGCAGGCGCGGGGATGAACCGACCCTGACGCTGGGCACCGGTACCGGCACCGTGTGTTCCCCGCAGGCGCGGGGATGAACCGGCGGGCCCGGGAGATGCCCCCCTTCAGCAGGCGTGTTCCCCGCAGGCGCGGGGATGAACCGATCGCCCTCGGCCTCTACCGCTCGGTCCTGGCGTGTTCCCCGCAGGCGCGGGGATGAACCGGCCTTGCGGAGGGCGTCGTCGGTGGATCCGGGGTGTTCCCCGCAGGCGCGGGGATGAACCGATCGCCCTCGGCCTCTACCGCTCGGTCCTGGCGTGTTCCCCGCAGGCGCGGGGATGAACCGGCCTTGCGGAGGGCGTCGTCGGTGGATCCGGGGTGTTCCCCGCAGGCGCGGGGATGAACCGACGGTGACCGGGACCATCAGGGAGACGGCCAGGTGTTCCTTGCAGGCGCGGGGATGAACCCGCGGCGCGAACGTGATAGCTCGCCACCGTGCTGTGTTCCCCGCAGGCGCGGGGATGGACCCTGCCGGTCGATCGACGCACGCTCGACCTGAGCCATCGGTTCGGCCGGCGGATGCGCGATGTTCGGTGCGCCCGACCGAGTCGATGCGATCCGTCGTCCGCGCAGCCCCAGAGGTACGAGGACAGGTGACAGCTCAGACGCCCTTCCCATCCCAGGTCCCTTCCCCCTCCCCCTTGCGGGCCGCGCTCCGCCTCGGACGCGGGCGCAAGGTCGCGCGGGACTTTTCCCGCCTGCGGCTCGACTTCGGGGCGCAGGGCCTGCGCCTCGACGTGGCGGATCTCGGGCTCGGCGGGCGCTGGGTGAGCATCGCCTTCAAGGACGAGAATCACGGTGCCTTCAGCCGGGTCGAGCTGACGGCGATCGTCGACGGGCCGGAGGGGCCGCAGGGCACCGGCCTGTCCGAGCGGGCCTTCGGCCACGGGCGCTTCACCTGGCTCGGGCGGCTGCCCGCCGGCACCACGGCCCTGACGCTCACGCCGATGCTCGGCGAGGCGGCCTTGAGCATCGCCGAGTTCACCGTCACGGTGCGAAGCCGCCTCGCCCTCGTCGGCCGGGCGGCCCTGCGCCGGCCGGTCCTGACCGCCCAGGCCCTGTTGTGGCGCGCGGTCGGCAAGAGGGTGCGCTCGCAGCACCGCCTCGCCCGCGCCCTCGTGCCGCCGGGGCTGACGGGGTACGACACCTGGGTCCGCCACTTCGACACGTTGAGCGAGGCCGACCGCGCCCGCATCGCCGCCGAGGTGGCCGAGTGGCGCGATCCGCCGCCGATCTCGGTGGTGATGCCGGTCTACAACCCCGGTGTGACGGTGCTGGAGGAAGCCCTGCGCTCGGTTCGCGCGCAGCTCTACCCGCACTGGGAACTCTGCATCGCCGACGACGCCTCGACAGATCCGGCGGTGCCGCGCCTGCTTGCCCGGGCGAGCGCCGAGGAGCCCCGCATCCGCGTCGTGCGCCGGCCCGAGAACGGCCACATCGCGGCCGCCACCAACACCGCGCTCGGCCTCGCGCGCGGGGCCTACATCGCCTTCATGGACCACGACGACGTCCTGCCGGCCCACGCCCTCTACGAGGTAGCCAAAGCCATCCGGCGCGAGCCGGACCTCGACCTGATCTACAGCGACGAGGACAAGATCGACGCCGACGGGCGGCGCTTCGAGCCGCACTTCAAGGGCGACTGGAACCCGGAGCTCCTCTACGGCCAGAACTACCTCAACCACCTGACCGTGGTGCGCCGCAGCCTCGTCGAGGCGGTGGGAGGCCTGCGGACCGGCTTCGAGGGCAGCCAGGACCACGACCTGCTCCTGCGCCTGAGCGACCGGCTCGATCCCGCCCGCGTCCGCCACCTGCCGGTGATCCTCTACCACTGGCGCACCGCGATCGGCTCCGGCACCTTCTCGGACGCGTTCCTGGCGCGGGCCGAGGCGGCGCGGCTGCGGGCGCTCGAGGAGCTGGTGGCGCGGCGCGGCTGGCCGCACCGGGTCGAGCGGGGCCCTCTCGGCTTCAACCGGCTGGTGCGCGCCCTGCCCGATCCGGCGCCCCGCGTCTCGGTCGTCATCCCGACCAAGGACCGGGCCGAGCTCCTGCGCGTCGTCCTCGACGGTCTCCTCGCCCGCACCGACTATCCCGACATCGAGGTCGTGGTGGTCGACAACGGCAGCACCGAGCCCGCAGCCCTATCGCTGCTCGCGGAAGCGGGCGCCGATCCGCGGGTCCGGGTGCTGTCGCGGCCGGGGCCCTTCAACTTCTCGGGGCTGTCGAACGACGGCGCGGCCACGGCGAGCGGCCCCCTGCTCCTGTTCCTCAACAACGACATCGAGGTGCGCGAACCGGGCTGGCTCGCCGAGATGGCCTCGATCGCGGTCGAGCCGGCGGTGGGGGCGGTCGGCGCCAAGCTGTCCTACCCGGACGGCACGCTCCAGCACGGCGGCGTGGTGCTCGGCGTCGGCGGCGTGGCCGGCCACAGCCACCCGGATATCGGGCCCGACGACCCGGGGTATTTCGGCCGGATGGTGATCGCCCAGGAGGTCTCGGCGGTGACCGGCGCCTGCCTGATGATCCGGCGCGAGGTGTTCGAGGCGGTCGGCCGCTTCGATGCCGAGCGCCTCGCGGTGGCCTTCAACGACATCGATTTGTGCCTGCGGGTGCGCAAGGCCGGCTACAGCGTGATCTGGACGCCGCACGCTGCCCTGACCCACCACGAATCGAAAAGCCGTGGCAAGGAGGACACGCCGGAGAAGCGCGCCCGCTTCGAGGCCGAGGTCGCGACCATGACCGAGCGCTGGGGCCCGGAACTCCGCAACGATCCCTATTATAACCCCAACCTCGCCCGGGCGAAGGCGCTGTTCCGCCTTTGGTGAGGGCGCGCCCGTTGCCCGTTTCGCACTGCAACGCTACAGCGATGCCCGCGGGCACCGGGCCACGCCGCTGCCGGGAGGACGTGAGATGCGCGTTGCGATGGTGGGGGCGGGGTATGTCGGCCTGGTGTCGGGGGCGTGCTTCGCCGATTTCGGCCACACCGTCGTGTGCGTCGACACCGCGCCCGAGAAGATCGCCGCGCTGAACGACGGCCGCATCCCGATCTACGAGCCCGGCCTCGACGCGCTGGTCGCCGAGAACGTGCGCCAGAGCCGTCTCTCCTTCACCACCGACCTCGGCCAGGCGGTCGCCGGCGCCGACGCCGTCTTCATCGCCGTCGGCACCCCGTCGCGCCGCGGCGACGGCTTTGCCGACCTCAGTTACGTCTACCAGGCCGCCCGCGACATCGCCGGCGCCGTCACCGGGCCGACCGTCGTCGTCACCAAGTCCACCGTACCGGTCGGCACCGGCGACGAGGTCGAGCGCATCGTCCGCGAGGCGAGGCCCGACATCGCCATCGCGGTCGCCTCCAACCCCGAATTCCTGCGCGAGGGCGCGGCGATCGCCGACTTCAAGCGCCCCGACCGCATCGTCATCGGCGCCGACGATCCGCAGGCCGCGTCCGTGGTCGGCGAGCTCTACCGCCCGCTCTACCTCAACCACGCGCCGATCCTGGTGACGTCCCGGCGCACCGCCGAGCTGACCAAGTACGCGGCCAACGCCTTCCTGGCGACCAAGATCACCTTCATCAACGAGATCGCGGACCTGTGCGAGCAGGTCGGCGCCGACGTGCAGGAGGTCGCCCGCGGCATCGGGCTCGACAACCGCATCGGGCGCAAGTTCCTGCATGCGGGTCCTGGCTACGGCGGCTCGTGCTTCCCGAAGGACACGCTGGCGCTGGTCAAGACGGCGCAGGACGCCGGCTCGCCGGTGCGGCTGGTCGAGACGGTGGTGGCGGTCAACGACCAGAGGAAGCGCGCCATGGCCCGCAAGGTGGTGGCGGCCTGCGGCGGATCCGTGCGGGGCAAGCGGATCGCGGTGCTGGGCCTGACGTTCAAGCCGAACACCGACGACATGCGCGACGCGCCGTCGCTGGCGATCATCGCGGGCCTGCAGGATGCGGGGGCGACGGTGGCGGCCTACGACCCGGAGGGGGTGGAGCAGGCGCAGGCCCTGCTGAACCACGTGGACTACGCCGCCGACCCGTATGCCTGCGCGACGGGGGCGCACGCTCTCGTGATCGTGACCGAGTGGGACGCGTTCCGGGCGCTCGACCTCAAGCGCCTGCACGCCGCCATGGCCGAGCCCGTCCTGGTCGACCTGCGCAACGTCTACCGGCCCGAGGATGCCCGCCGGCACGGCTTCGCCTATGCCAGCATCGGACGGCCCTGACCGGTCGCGATGTCTGCGACGGCGCCCCGCCGCCGTCGCGGAGACGAGGCGCTCCTCAGAATTTTTCCAAGACCAAGACTACTCCGATACCACTGCCCGCCGGGAGCCAGCCGATGCAGACCTTCTTCGTCGAGATCAAGTGCCGCCTCGGCAAGACCTATACCGTGGCGAGCGCCCTGGCCGACCGTGAGATCGCGTCCGAGATCTATTCCACCGCCGGTCATTACGACGTGCTGGCGAAGTTCCACGTCGATGACGGGGTGGATATCGGGCACTTCGTGGCCGAACACGTGCAGACCATCGCGGATATCCAGGATACCCGCACCATCATCACCTTCAAGGCCTTCTGATCGCGCCCGGACGGGTCCCGGGCCGGTCTGCCGCATTGCGACCCGATTCATCGGGTCTAACGGTTCGGGCGCGTCCCGGCCCCTCCCGGACCGCGCCAAGCTCAACCGGACGCTTCATGAGGCTCGGCATTTCTTTCAGATGACAGTGTTGTGTCGCTTGCGCAGGCATTGTGCCTTGTCTTGGGACATGACTTCGACTGATGAAGGGATGTCACACTTGGGCCAAGTCTTGCTTCTTCGGGGCGGGTCGTGCCGTTCCGGGGTTGGCGCGACGCGGGCGTCATACTATGGGTTGGGTTGAATGCCCGGGTGCGGCGCCGTCGCCTCCGGTCCTCCGTAAAAGAGCGTGTGCGAATCGAACGTGACACAGCGTCCTGACATCGCGATCATCGGTCGGGCCTGCCGGCTTCCGGGCGCCTCCGGCGTCGACAGCCTCTGGCAGATGCTCATCGAGGGACGGTGCGCCGTCTCGCGCATCCCGGAGGACCGCTGGTCCCTCGAGCGCATGGGCCACCCCCGGGCGCAGGAGCGCGGCAAGAGCTACACCTGGGCCGCCGGCGTCATCGACGATCCCTGGTCCTTCGATCCGTCCGTGTTCGGCATCTCGCCCCGCGAGGCGGAGCAGATGGACCCGCAGCAGCGCCTGCTGCTGGAACTGACCTGGGAGGCGCTGGAGAGCGCGGGCCTGCGCCCGTCGGCGGTGGCCGGCAGCCCGATCGGCGTGTTCGTGGGCGCCTCCTCGCTCGATTACGGCAACCTGCGGGTGCTCGACGCGGCTTCCGGCGACGCCTACGCGGCGACCGGCAACACGCTGTCGATCCTCTCGAACCGCATCTCCTACATCTTCGACCTGAAGGGGCCGAGCTTCACCCTCGACACCGCCTGCTCGTCGTCCCTCGTCGCCCTCGACGCCGCGGTCGCGGCGATCGCCTCGGGGCGGATCGACACGGCGGTGGTGGCGGGCGTCAACCTGCTGGTGAGCCCGTTCAACTTCGTGTCGTTCTCCAACGCCTCGATGCTGTCGCGCACCGGCCTGTGCCAGGCCTTCTCGGCTAGCGCCGACGGCTACGTGCGCGCCGAGGGCGGCGTCGTCCTGGTGCTGCAATCTGCGGCGGCGGCCGCCCGCAACGGCGCGACCGTCCGCGGCGTGATCGCCGCCTCGAAGGTGAATTCCGACGGGCGCACCACCGGCATCTCGCTTCCGTCCGGCTACGCGCAGGGCGCGCTGCTGGAGGAGATCTACCGCGAGGCCGGCGTCGCCCTCGACGCGATCGCCTTCATGGAGGCCCACGGCACCGGCACCCCGGTCGGCGACCCGATCGAGGCCGGCGCCATCGGCAACAAGCTCGGCCGCGGCCGCGCGACGCCCCTGCCGATCGGCTCGATCAAGACCAATATCGGCCATACCGAGCCGGTCTCCGGCCTCGCCGGCCTGCTCAAGGCGAGCCTCGCGCTCGAGCACGACCTGCTGCCGCCCTCGCTTCACAGCGCCGAGCTCAACCCGGCGATCCCGTTCGACGAGCTGAACCTCGCGGTCAACCGCGAGGTGCGGCCCCTGCCCCGCACCGCCAAGGAGCGCTTCGCCGGCGTCAACTCGTTCGGCTTCGGCGGCACCAACGCGCACGTGATCCTGACCGACCCGGCGCCCGTCGCCGCCTCGGCCGCGCCCCCCGCACAGGCTGCGGCGCCGGAGGTGCTGCTGGTCTCGGCCCAGACCAAGGCGGCGCTCGCCGACCTCGCCCAGGACTACGCCGCCCGCCTCGAGGGGGCTGATGCGGCGGAAGTGGCCCGCGTCGCCGCGGCCGCCGCGCATCGCCGCGAGCGCCTGCCGGTCCGCGCCGCGATCCCGCTGCGCGACCTCGGCACCGCGGACGTCGCCGAGGTGCTGCGGGCGGTCGCCGAGGGCGAGGAGACGCCCGCGGCGGTCGTCGCCACCGCGGTCGAGCGCGCCGGCGGCGTCGCCTTCGTGTATTCGGGCAACGGCAGCCAGTGGGCCGGGATGGGCCGCGACGCCTACGCCCTCAACCCGGTCTTCCGCGCCCGCTTCGACGAGGCCGACGCCCTGTTCCGGCCGCTCGCCGGCTGGTCGCTGAAGGACGCGCTGTTCGCCGACGACCTGGAGGAGCGTCTCGCCCTCACCAGCGTGTCGCAGCCGCTGATCTTCGCCATCGAGGCCGCCTCCACCGCGGCGCTGAAGGCCGTGGGCCTCGCGCCCACGGCGATCGTCGGCCACTCGGTCGGCGAGATCGGCGCGGCGGAGGCCGCCGGCATCCTGACGCTGGAACAGGCGGTGAAGGTCATCTTCTACCGCTCGAAGCACCAGGAGGCGACCCGCGGCCTCGGCACCATGGCGGTGCTGCTCGCCCCCGTCGAGGAGGTGCAGGCCTTCCTCGTCGATTATCCCGAGCTCGACATCGCCGCCTATAACAGCCCGAAGGCCGTGACGGTGGCGGGGCCCGTGGCGGCGATCGACGCCGCCATGAAGGCGCTCGCGCGCAAGCGCCGCCGCGGCCGCAAGCTCGACCTCGACTACGCCTTCCACGGCCGGCTGATGAACCCGATCGAGGCGCCGCTGCGGCGCGACCTCGCCGGGCTCAAGCCCTCCGCCGGCACCGTGCCGCTCGCCTCGACCGTGACCGGCGAGGTGCTCGACGGCACCGCCTTCGACGCCGGCTACTGGTGGCGCAACATCCGCGAGCCGGTGCGCTTCAGCGCGGCGGTCCAGGCCGCGGCGCAAGGAGGCGCCCGGATCTTCGTCGAGGTCGGCCCGCGCCCGACCCTGCTGCCCCATATCGGCGACTGCCTCGAGCCCCTCGGCCTCGATGCCGCCACCGTCGGCGTGCTGCCGAAGAAGACGCTCGCCGCCGATCCGTTTCGGCGCGCGCTGGCGGCCTCGCTCGCCGCGGGTGCCGCGGTCGACGAGGCCCTGGCCTTCGGCACCGATCCCGCCGGCAGCGTGGCGCTGCCGCACTACCCCTGGCAGCGCAAGGTCTTCCGCCTGCCGGAGACCACCGAGGCGACGAACCCGGCGAGCGCCCGGCCCTACCACCCGCTCATCGGCGCCCGCCAGGGTCCGGACGGGCTGGAATGGCTGGCCCATCTCGACGTCGCGACCGTGCCCGAGCTCGACGACCACCGCATCGACGGCCAGGCGATCCTCCCCGGTGCCGGCTTCGCCGAGATGGCGCTGGCGGTCGGCCGCGAGATCGTGCGCTCGGAGAGCGTGACGCTCGCCGACCTCGAGATCCAGCAGCCGATGGTCTTCGCCGAGGACGCGGTGCGCGAGGTGCTGTGCCGGTACTCGCCCGGCGCCAACCTGGTGCAGATCCTCTCCCGGCCGCGCCTGAGCCAGGCGCCCTGGCAGCTCCACGCCGTCGCCAAGCTGGTCGAGGGCGAGACGCCGCCGCCGGCGCGCCTCACCGGTCGCGACATGGCGGCCCTGCCCTCCGAGACCACGGTCGAGGGCGAGGCGCTCTACGCCCGCGCCCGGGCCTCCGGCCTCGGCTTCGGTCCCTCCTTCCGCCAGGTCGCCCGCTCGGTCCGGCTCGACGACGCCACCATCGTCTCCGATTTGGCGCCCGCCGAGGCGAGCACCCGCTACGGCCTCGTGCCGGCGCGCCTCGATTCCTGCTTCCACGGCCTGATCCTGCTCTTCGCCGACCTCCTCGGCGAGGCGGCGAGCCGAGCCTACGTGCCGATCCGCTTCGGCGAGATCCGGCTCGTGCGCCCCGGCGCGGCGATCGCCCGGGCGGTGATCCGCACCCGGCGCTGCAACGAGCGCAGCATCCTGGCCGACTTCACCCTGGTGGACGAGGCCGGCGAGGTGATCGCGACCTTGCGCGAGGGCCGGTTCCAGGCCCTGCGCATGAAGGCGGGTAACGACCTCGACGCCTTCGCGATCCGGCAGTTCACCGAGCTCGCCACCGAGCCCACGGCGATCGCCCTCGAGCCGCAGCCGGCGATCGCGGCCCTGGTGCGCCGGCAGGCTGGCAGTGTCACCGCCACCGGCGAAGCAGCGCTCGGCGCCGGCCACATGCTGCTCGAAGGCTGGGCGACCTCGCTCGCCGACCAGCTCGCCCGCGGCCTCGCGGTCGGCGGCGTCGTCGACGTCGCGGCCTCGCGCCGGCTGCCGGCGGCGCTTCGCCCCTGGCTCGTCAACCAGCTCCTGGCCCTGGAGGTCAGCGGCCTGGCGGAGGGGGCGGGTGACGGACGCTGGCGCCTGCGCGCCGACGTTACGCTGCCTGCGCCCGACGAGATCATGCGCTGGATCGCGGCCGACCATCCCGAGCTGTCGGCGGAGCTGCTGCTCTGCGCCGATCTCGGTGCCGTGGTCTCGCGCATCCTCGCCGGCACGCTCTCGGACGCCCCGTCCCTGCCGCAGGCGGCCCTCGACGCGTTCTCGCTCCGCGGCGCCACCGTGCGGGCCTCCGCCGACGCGGTGATGCGGCTCCTCTCCGACAGCGCCGCGTCGCTCCCGCGCGACCGGGCCCTGCGCCTGCTCCAGGTCGGGTTCGGGCCGCTCTCGGCCCAGGTCGCGACCTTCGCCGGCCTGCACGAGGCGCACCTGGCGGTGTTCGAGGCCGACCGGCGCCTCGCCGAGCGCGCCCGCCTCGCCCTGCCCGCCGGCGTCACGATCGTCGAGGATCCGGCGACCCTTGGCCTCGCCGCCTTCGACGCGGTGCTGGCGAGCGACGTGCTCCATCGCGCCTCCCGCGACCTGCTCACCCCGCTCGCGGCCTCGCTCGCCGCCGGCGGGCTGTTCGCGGCGGTCGAGCCCGGCGCCTCGCTGTTCCGCGACATGGTGTTCGGCCTCAACCCCGGCTGGTTCGAGACTGCGGGCGAGGTCCCGGTCGGGCGCCTCGACGACGTCGCGGGCTGGCAGCGCTCGCTGAGCGCGGTCGGCCTCGTCAAGGTCGCGGCGGACCGCGCGGTCACCCGCAACGGCAACGACCTCCTGCTACTGGCGGAAGCCCCGCCGCGGCCGAAGGCGGCCGCCGGCCAGACCTTCGCCTTCGTGATCGGCTCGGAGGACGAGTTCGCGGCCGAGACCGCCTCGTCGCTGGCGACCCTTCTGGTCGCGAGCGGGGTCCACGTCTCGATCATCCTCGATTCCGAGGCGTCCCTGCGCGAACTGGAGCGCGAGACGCCCGACACGGTCGTCTACCTCGCCGGGGCCTTCAACCGCGGCGGCGAGCCGGCCGAGCGGCTGCGCGAGCGCTGCCTCGGGCTCAAGCGCTGCGTCGAGCATCTCGGCAGCCGCCCGACCCGGCTCTGGGTCGTCTGCCCCGGCGCCACCCGCGACCGCGGCGGGCTCGCCTGCGGCGTCGAGGCCGGAATCTGGGCCTTCACCCGGACGCTCGCCAACGAGGTGGCGTCGCTCGACGTGCGCCGCATCGACCTCTCGACGGCGATCCCGTCGAAGCGCGCCGCCGAGCGCCTGCGCGACCTGATCCTGTCCGGCACGCCTGAGACCGAGATCGTGGTCGATGACAACGCCACCCGGGTCGTGCGCTTCTCGCAAGGGGCGCGGCCGGCCCGCCGCACCGGTCCCGCGGCCCCGGCCGCGCGGCTCGAGCGCAGCACCACGGGCGGCCTCAACGAGATGCATTGGGGCCCGGCCGAGCGCGTCGCCCCCGGTGCGGGCCAGATCGAGATCGCGGTCGAGGCCACCGGCCTCAACTTCCGCGACGTGCTCTGGGCCCTCTCGATGCTGCCGGAAGAGATCCTCGAGGACGGCTTCGCCGGCCCGCGGCTCGGCCTCGAATGCGCCGGCCGCGTCGCGGCGGTGGGTGCGGGCGTGACCACGTTCAAGCCCGGCGACCGGGTGGTGGCCTTCGCCCAGTCGGGCTTCTCGACCCACATCGTGGTGCCCGAGATGGTCGTGGCGGCCGCCCCCCAGGGGCTTTCGCCGGAGGCCGCGGCCACCACGCCGGTGGCCTTCCTCACCGCCTATTACGGCCTCGTGACGCTCGCCCGCCTCAAGGCCGGCGAGTGGGTGCTGGTCCATGGCGGGGCAGGCGGCGTCGGCCTCGCCGCGCTCCAGATCGCCCGGATGCGCGGCGCCCGGGTCATCGCCACCGCCGGCTCGAACGAGAAGCGGGCGCTGGTCAAGGCGCTCGGCGCCGAGCACGTGCTCGATTCGCGCTCGCTGGCCTTCGTCGACGACATCCGCCGCATCACCGGCGACGGCGTCGACGTGGTGCTCAACAGCCTGTTCGGCGAGGCGATGGAGCGCAGCCTCAACGCGCTCAAGCCCTTCGGGCGCTTCGTCGAGCTGGGCAAGCGCGACTACGTCGCCAACACCCATATCGGCCTGCGGCCGTTCCGCCGGAACCTGTCGTATTTCGGCGTCGATCTCGACCAGCTGCTCCAGTTCCAGCCGGACGAGGGCAAGCGGCTGTTCCGCGAGGTGATGGCGCTCTTCACCGACGGCAGCCTGAAGGCGCTGCCCTACCAACCCTTCGCGGCCGAAGAGGTCTCGGACGCCTTCCGGCTGATGCAGCAATCGGGTCACATCGGTAAGATCGTGATCGCGCCGCCGAAGGCCGGCACGATCCCGGCCGAGACGACGAAGCCCTTCGTGGTCGCACCCAACCGCGTCCACCTCGTCACCGGGGGCCTCGGGGGCTTCGGCATCGAGGCGGCGCGCTGGCTCGCCGACCGGGGGGCGCGCCACATCGCGCTGGTCGGCCGCAAGTCGCCGACCGGCGAAGCGGCCTTGTCGGCGATCGCCGATCTCAAGGCCCGCGGCGTCGCGGTGCAAGTCGAGTCCTGCGACATCACCGACCGCGCCGCGGTGCAGCGCCTGATCACCCGCGTGGAAGCCAAGGGTCCCAAGCTCGCCGGCGTCATCCACGGCGCGATGGTGCTGCAGGACGGCCTGATCGCGAACCTCGATCCCGCCGCCCTCGAAGCGGTGATCGCCCCCAAGGTGATCGGCGCCGGCCATCTCGACGCCCTCACCCGCGACCGGGCGCTCGACTACTTCGTGCTGTTCTCCTCGGCCACGACCTTCATCGGCAATCCGGGCCAGGGCTCCTACGTCGCCGCCAACGGCTTCATGGAGGGCCTCGCCCGCCAGCGCCGCCGCCTCGGCCTGCCGGCCCTGGCGGTGGCCTGGGGCGCCATCGGCGACGTCGGCGTGCTCGCCCGCAACAAGGCGGTGATGGAGACGCTGGCCGGCCGCGTCGGCGTGACCCCGGTCGATGCCCGCAAGTCCCTGGACCTGATGGCCGAGGCCCTGGGCGTGCAGGGCGCGGCGCCCGACGACGCGGTGATCGCCATCGCGGCGATGCACTGGGGCAAGGCGCGCGAGCGCCTCGCCACCCTGCGCTCGCCGAGCTACGCCAGTCTCGGTTCGGAGCAGCAGGCGGAGGCCGGCGGGCAGGTGGCGATCAGCATCGCGGGCCTGCTGCGTGCCCACGACCTCGACGACGTCCGCAAGACCGTGGCGGACGCCATCGTCGAGGACATCGCCCGCATCCTGCGCCTGCCGAAGGACGACATCAGCCGGGTGCGCCAGCTCTCGGAGATCGGCCTCGATTCGCTGATGGGCGTCGAGCTCGGTGCCAGCCTGCAGGAGCGCTTCGGCCTCGACGCGCCGCCGTCGGGCGTGTCGAGCGGCCAGACCGTGACCGAACTCGCCGACACCCTGATCCAGTCGGTGGCGGCCCCGGTCGACGACAGTGCGGCGGCGGTGCTCAGCCTGTCGCAGCGCCATGGCGGGGCCGAAGCGGCCGACGCCGCGACGCTCCAGTCCCTTCAGGTGCTGGTCGAGCAGAACAGTCAGGACATCAAGGTCATCACCTCATGAGCAGCGGATCCTCCCACGGTGCGGGCGGGCGCGAGGCCCTGGCGGGCTTCGTCGCCGCCCGCCTCGGCAAGGCTCCCGTCCGTCCGGCGCCGGCCCGTCCGACGCCTAAGCCCGCCCTCGCCCAGGCCCAGAGCTTCGACAGCCTGCCGGCCTACAAGGAGCTGAAGCTCCAGCGTTCCGCGGCCGACCTGATCGGCCTCGGTAACCCGTTCTTCCGCGTCCACGACGCCAAGGCGGGCGCGACGACGCGGATCGACGGGCGGAGCTTCACCAACTTCTCGTCCTACGATTACCTCGGGCTCAACGGCCATCCGGAGGTGAACGTGGCGGCGCAAGGTGCGCTGGCGGAATACGGCACCTCGTCCTCGGCGAGCCGGATCGTCGCCGGCGAGCGCCCGGGCCACCTGACCCTCGAGAAGGCGCTGGCCGCCCATTACGGCACCGAGGCCTGCGTGGTGATGGTGAGCGGGCACGCCACCAACGTGGCGACCATCGCGGCCCTGCTGGAACCCGGCGACGTGATCTACCACGACGCCCTGATCCACAACTCGGTCGTCACCGGCGCTCAGCTCTCGGGCGCCCAGCGCCGCAGCTTCGCGCATAACGACCTCCAGGCCCTCGAAGCGCTGCTGCACGCGACGCGCCACGAGCACCGCCGGGCGCTGATCGTGATCGAGGGCCTGTACAGCATGGACGGGGACGCCCCCGACCTCGCTGGCGTGGTCGCCCTCAAGGAGCGCTACGGCGCCTGGCTGATGGTCGACGACGCCCACGGCCTCGGCGTGCTCGGCCAGGACGGCCACGGCCTGCACGAGCATTGCGACGTGCCCGCCGGCAGCGTCGACATCTGGATGGGCACGCTGTCGAAGACGCTGTCCTCCTGCGGCGGCTACATCGCCGGTGCGGCGGCCCTGATCGAGCTCCTGAAGTGCACCGCGGGCGGATTCGTCTACTCGGTCGGCCTGTCGCCGCCGCTCGCCGCCGCCGCCACCGCCTCTCTGGCGCTGATGCGGCGCGAGCCGGAGCGGGTGGCGCGGCTTCGCCGCAACGGCGCGCTGTTCCTCGCCTGCGCCCGCGAGCGCGGCCTCGATACCGGCTTCAGCCTCGGCCTCGCGGTGGTACCGGTGATCCTCGGCGACTCGCTCAAGGCCGTGACCCTGTCCGACCGGCTGTTCAAGCGCGGCATCAACGTGCAGCCGATCATCCACCCGGCGGTGCCGGAGCGCTCGTCGCGCCTGCGCTTCTTCATCACCTCCGAGCACACGCCGGAGCAGATCCGCGAGACCGTGACGGTGCTCGCCGACGAACTCGACGAGCTGAACCAGGGCGGCTCGCTGGTCGAGCGGCTGATGTCGCGGCGGGCGTGAGGCCAGCCGGCTCTCCGACGCTGTTGCAACCCTCCATCGTCATGTATGGACGGCCCCCGTTTCGCAAGGGTTTGTGAGCATCGGTTTGAGCCAGTCGGTTCAGGAGCAGTCATGTATCCGGCCTCTGATGCCGTCGTGCCGCCGCGGTTGATGCGACGAGGACGACGGCGGGCCACCAAGGGGTGCGCACAAGCGTTCCTTGCGAAGAACCAGGCTCCCAACATCCCGACGCGCTGTGACGCGCGATGACGTGGCGGAGTGTCCTGGTCCCAGGTCCCTCATCCTGCTCTGGCCTTGGCCGTGCTTACAGCTCCTTGCTCACCGAAGGTCGCGTCCCGCCGCTCCTCAAGCGGCGGCGGGACGCGACC